>JAYVRD010000001.1:0-3234 GCA_043776595.1 Chitinophagaceae bacterium
GCTTTTGGGTTTCAATTGGGCAGCGGTTGCGTCGCACATTTTAAACTTTGGATGGCTATTTTGCTTTTCAGCCCAACAATATTTCTATTTGTGTTTTAATAAAGATGCGTAGTAAAAATTTTAGTCTTCATCAATTAATAAATAAAAGGCTGCAATGCTTAATAGATATTGATAGCTAAACATGTGCGACGCACCCGCAGCTTAATATATTTACTACAGCTTGTTACAAAAAATAAATTTGAATAAGATACTAAACTGTTGCAGTTTGGTATAAAATTATACTTCTAATAATTGAATGCCTGCTTTAGCAAAATCTATTTTGCCTTGCTTGTAGAGTGTGCCCAGCGTCATTTTAAAAGCTTTTTTACTTATGCCAAAGTAGTTGTAAATATCTTCAGGGGCAGTTTTATCGTTAAAGGGCAGGTAGTTATCATTTTCTTTTAATAAGCGAAGAATTTTGGTGGCTTCATCTTCTACCTTGCTATAGCCAGGCTTGCCTAACACCACATCAATCTTATTGTCTTCTCTTATATTTTTTACAAAGCCTTTTACTTTATCTCCAATGTTAAGCTCTTGAAAAACTTGGTTATTGTGTAGCAAGCCAGTGTGTTGATTATTTATTATTAGTACAAAACCTAAATCAGTTTTTCTATAAACCAACATATCTACTACTTCCATTTCTTTTACAGTAAGCTCATCGTTACTTAGCTGAAATTCTATTTTTTCAGTAGCTGCAATTCTACCAGTTTGTTCATCTATGTAAATCTTTACTAAGTAACTGCTACCTTCCTTCATGCCTACCAATTGTTGAGACTTGGCTACAAATAGGTCTTTCATCAAGCCCCAGTCTAAAAAAGCACCAGCACCAGTAGTACTTACACATTTTAGTAAAGCAATGTCTCCCACAATAGCTTTAGGAAATTCAGTTGTAGCAATCATTCTGTTTTCGCCATCGTGATACAAAAAAACTTTTAGTGCATCGCCAATTCTTGCACCAGCAGGTACAAATCGTGTTGGCAACAATATGCCTTCTCCACCATCGTCTAAATAAAAACCAAAATCAACTTTACGATTAATGGTTAAGGTATTGTATTGCCCAATATGTATCATGCTTTCGCTGCTTTATGCAAATGTAATGGATTAAGTTGCGGCAAGCTGTAGTAATGCTATTGGGCTTCCCTTACACACTTTATTGCTAGTGATTTTATAATTTTATTTATCACTCACTTCTACAATCAAAAATTTTAAGTAGTTGGTATTTTCCATGCCCCATACAATTGGGTGATCGGCAGCTTGGGCATTAAACACTACTTGCTTTAATTTTTTTCTTGCATCTTTTGCCGCTAACTCTATGGTGTGTAAAAACATTTCGGGGTTTACTAAGTTGGTGCAGCTACTGGTTACTAAAAACCCACCATTCTTTATCAACTTCATACCACGCAGGTTTATTTCTTTGTAGCCAGTAATTGCCTTTTGTATGGTTTCTCTGCTTTTGGTAAAAGCTGGTGGATCTAGCATGACCACATCGTATTTTCTACCTTCATCTTTACTCCAAGTTTTTAAAACATCAAAAGCATTCAAGGCTTCAAATTTTACAATTTTTTCTAAGCCATTAAGGGCAGCATTTTTATTGGCTTGTTCTACAGCATTGGCACTAATATCTATACCCAAAACACTTCTTGCACCATAGTGGGCAGCATGAATTTCAAATGTACCTGTGTAGGTAAATGCTCCCAACACCTCAGCACCTTTTACAATATGTTGTATAGCTCGGCGATTATCATGTTGGTCTAAAAAGTAACCAGTCTTTTGCCCGTTTTCTATATCTACCCTAAACTTCAAACCATTTTCGTTGATGATGATATTGGTATCAAAAGCATCGCTTAAAAAACCTTTGTGTTGGTCTAATCCTTCCAATTCTCTTACAGGCACATCGTTACGCTCGTAAATACCTTTGGGGTTAAATATTTTTTGCAACGCAGCTATAATAGCAGGCTTCCAAACATCTATGCCCATGGCAAGGGTTTGTATTACAAAGTAATCATTAAACTTGTCTATAATTAAAGCAGGCATGTCATCAGCTTCGCCAAAAATTAGTCGGCAGTTTTCGGTGTAGCCAATTTGTTGTCTATACTTCCAGCTTTGTAAAATACGGTTGTAAAAAAACTGCTCGTTAATGTCTTCTTTCTTTCTGGTAAGCAGCCTAACTAATATTTGAGATTTTGGGTTGATATACCCTTTACCACAAAATTTATTATCGTGGTAGTACACTTCTACTGTTTCGCCACCAATCACATCACCTTCTATTTTTTCTACTTCATTGCCAAAAATCCAAGGGTGTCCGTTAAAAATGCGTTGGGCTATTTTCTTTTTAAGAAATACTTTAGTCATAAGTGAGCAAAGATAACCCCCAAGCCCTAAAGCATTGGAAGAAATGGAAATGATGATCTTCGTTTGATTACAGAATGGGTGGCTGTAGTGAGTTATCTTTTTTGAACAATCTTTTGAACAAATAATAAGCTGCGGTGGCGTCGCACATGTTAAACTTTGGATAGCTATTTAGCTTTTCCTGCATAGGTTTTAGACCCATTTTTTCAAATCTATGAAAACAAGTTTTGGAATACAACCATTTTATGCTTACTAAAATATTAATGCTGTGGGTTAGAGAAGCCAAATAAATATTCTATTGCCAAACATGTGCGACGCCACCGCTGCTAAATAGAAATCCCCCTGACGACAAACCAAAAAATATCCACTTCAACAATCTTATCTTAAATATTTGACTGCCAATATTTCCCTTTTCTTTGCACGGCAAAATATTTGACTTGATAAGAAGACTATTTAAAAAGACTATGGAAGATAAAGAAACCTTGGCTCCAGAAGCCATTGACAGTAATTTAAACATTAATGCTGACGAAAGTGCAGGTGGCTCAACTCATCTTAACGATCCAGTAGAAGAAAGTGAGACTGACAAATTGCAAGCAGATTTAGAGGAGCAAAAAGACAAATACTTAAGACTAGCTGCCGAATTTGACAATTTTAGAAGGCGTACAGCCAAGGAACGTTTGGAACTTATTCAAACTGCTGGTAAAGATGTAATTGTATCACTTTTAGATGTATTGGATGATGTAGATAGAGCTGAAAAACAACTGGCTAATAGCGAAGATATTGCTGTGCAAAAAGAGGGTATTCAGTTAGTGTTCAACAAAATTCGCAGCACCGTTTTGAACAAAG
>JAYVRD010000002.1:0-12697 GCA_043776595.1 Chitinophagaceae bacterium
TTGAAAAATCAAAAAGATTAGAAAGTTTGGAGCATTTTACTTTATCAATTCTTCCAAAATTAATATCGGCATCGGTTCTTTCTCTACTTAAAATATGTAGCAACTGAAAACGGTTTATAAACTTATTTTTCACTGCTTCTAACTGCTCTTTAAAAATTATGGAAGCCCTGTTTTTATTACCATAAACCAACGTAAAGTTGCTATTAGGTTCGGTTTGCAAAACTGTTTTTATAATACTAAGCATGGGCGTTATGCCACTACCTGCTGCAAAAGCAACATAGCTTTTTGTGTTGCTTGTATTAACTTCTGTATAAAATTTACCGATAGGTGGCATTATTTCCATTTCATCACCTGTCTTTAGTTGCTCATTGGCATAAGTGCTAAGTACACCACCCTCTACTTTTTTTATGGCTATTCTAAAATCGTTTTCTAAAGGCGATGAACACAAGGAGTAAGAACGTCTTACGTCCTCACCATTAATAAAGCTGCGAACTGTAATATTTTGTCCTTGTTTGTAACTAAAAGTTTCTTTTAAATCAGCAGGTACAACAAACGAAACGGAAACGCAATCTTGTGTTTCTCTTATTACTTCTTTTATACGCAGTTTGTGAAAGTGTAACGACATATGGTAATCAACAGTTAAAGCTCCATTAGGGATTTAGGGGAGTTATTTTTTCAATCCACCTACCAAAATGGCAATCATATTTTCTTCTAACTCTTTGCCACTAATTTTTTGTTTGCTGCGTTGCCAGCTTTCTATTCCACTAATGGCATGAAGCATAATTAGTACAGCCGTAGTAGCATCTATTTTTTTTATCTCTTTTCTCTTAATGCCTTCCTCTACAAGTAGTGTAAAACGTTTTCTATAGCTACGACGTTGGGTTTGAAAATTGCTTAAGTAGGGTTCAGCTAAATGTTTCCATTCTCTATCGCTCACATATACTTCTTCAAAATGGTGTACCATACCTTCTATATGAAAGCGAAGCAAAGCTTCTACTTTTTGCAAACTGGTAGTTTCTTCGGCTTCTAAAATATCAAGCCTTTCGTTGTAGCGGTTTGCAACGCTAAAGCAAATTTCGTGAAGTAGTTCGTTTTTACTTTTAATGTGATTGTAAAGACTGGCAGCTTCTACACCTACTACTTCTGCAAGCTCCCTCATGCTGGCAGCTTTAAAACCTTTTTCTTTAAACAATATGGCAGCTTGTTGTACAATTACATCCTTGCGGCTGGCATTATCGGTAGTTTTTATTCGTCCCATAATTTGGTAAAAGTACACTAACATACGTTAGCGATAAAGAAAGATTTTGTTAGTAAATCTTTTTCCTTGTAGCATTTTATAATATGAATAATGTGCAGTTGAGTACACGATTAAATAAATTAATTTCTTTAGGCTAATGATTATACTTCTGAGATTGACCATGTACAGCAACCAATGGATTTGTTGAAGTTTTGAGCTAAATAATACAGATAAAAATGGACGATTTAAGACGGCTTAAAAAAAGTATCAATTTTTTGATGACAAAATAAACTTTTTAAGAAATCATGGTGTTTACTATATGCGATGAAGAAAGACTTCATCCTAGAATTTAATTTTTAAATCCTTAAAAAATTACAACATGCGTTACACGATTCTTGACATTCATGCTATTGCAAACAACAACTATGTTGCCTTCACCTTTTTTGTAGGCACGATGGCGATGATGGCTGCTTGTGTTTTCTTCTTTTTTGAAATGAGTAATGTAAACCAGAAATGGAGAACCTCAATTTTAGTATCTGGACTTATTACTTTCATTGCCGCAGTACATTATTACTATATGAGAGGTTACAATCTCGAAACGGGTCAATCACCTGTTTTCTTTCGTTATGTAGACTGGATTTTGACAGTGCCTCTGATGTGTGTTGAATTTTATTTAATCACTAAAAAAGCGGGTGCTAAAATTGGCTTACTATGGCAACTTATTTTTGCATCAGTGGTAATGCTGGTTACTGGCTATATTGGAGAAGCCATTTATGGTAATGAAACACAAAGCTGGATTTGGGGATTGATTAGTGGTTTGGCTTACTTTTATATTGTGTATCTTGTATGGTTTGGCGATGTGGCTAAATTGGCTAATAACGCAGGGCCAGCAGTGGCAAAAGCAGTAAGAACGTTGGGCTGGTTTGTGCTTGTGGGTTGGGCAATATACCCAATTGGTTACATAGCTGGTACAGCTGGTGGTTTGTTTGGTGTACGTGTATTTGAAGGCTTGTCTATGGATATTGTTTATAACATTGGCGATGCCATCAATAAAATTGGATTTGGCTTAGTTATTTATGCATTGGCTCAATCTGATAAAGAAAAAGTATTGGCTTAGTTAAATAAAAAGTGCAGTACTATTTAATTGTACTGCACTTTTTTTTATATCTCCTAAAGTTTGCTTTTATAAATAAAAATATATAACAATGAAGCAAACCATCATGCTTGTACTTGGTTTTATATTGGTATTGCTTGAGAAATATTTACACGTAATGCCTCAAAATGTGCAGCTTTATGTATTTATGATTGGTATATTATTATTGGGTGTGCCACATGGTGCTGCAGACTTGTTGGTAGCCATGCAAAATGAAAGAACTACGCTTAAGCCTTTTTCCAAACTCCGCTTCTTTAGTATTTATTTAGGACGATTAATAGCCTTCGCTGCATTGCTTTGGTACTTACCAATTGTAGGTATGCTACTTTTTGTTGTGTTTGCTGCCTACCATTTTGGAGAAACCGATCTATATCAATTCAAAACCGATACATTATTAGGTAAAGTGTTGGTTACAAGTTATGGATTACTCATTCTAAGTATTATACTCCTCCACCATTTTGAAGAAGTAAAGCCCATTCTTTTACAATTTAAAGCAGCACAACAAAATATATTTTTGTTAGATTGGATAGATATGCAGCGATACGTACTAATGTCTCTTAGTGGTATTTTTTTCTTTACAAGTTGCTTTATTTATTTACTGGTTAATAAAACTACAACCCAAGAAGGCAAAGGGCAATTCTTAATAGAATTTGCCTGTATAGTTGTAGTTTTATACGCCCTACCGATGGTAATAGGATTTACTTTTTATTTTATTCTTTGGCACTCTGTATTATCGCTTGCGAATATTTTAGGCTATCTACGAAAAAATAATACCTATCCAATTCGTACTATTGTACTTCAAATGCTTACTTATAGTTTGTTGGCAATTGGTGGTATTGCCCTTTTTGGTATGGCTGGGTTTATGTTTACAAGTAGCAACGCCTTGCTTGGTTATATATTTTTGGGCTTAGCAGTACTTACAGCACCACATATGCAAATTATGCATAGCATGTATATTAAACTTAGGCAGTTTAGCAATACATAAAGAAACGTAGAGAATTTTTGTTTTTCATATTAGCCTCTTATGGTTTTATAAGAAAGTATCGGCAAAGAGAGCATTCACTCAAAAGTAAAAAATATAAATTCTACCTGCCAACACATGTAACCATAAGTAAAACCAAATAGCTAATTACAAACTACTATTGTAGCTAAAATATTGGGTTGTTTTTACAATTAAGAATCGCCAAATTTAAATTTGGAACTTAATGCCCAATGCATATACATAGCTTAAAATGTGCGACGCAACCGCAGCCTAATTCCTATTCTACAGCTGGCTTCCTAAATATTCCCTTCAAACCTTTAGCTTCGCAGCCTATAAACAAAAACAAAACACATGAGTTTAGTAGTAGTTGGTTCTATGGCTTTTGATGCTATTGAAACCCCATTTGGAAAAAGCGATAAAATTATTGGTGGTGCAGGTACTTTTATTGCTTGGTGTGCCAGCAATTTTACCCCTGTAAAACAAATAAGTGTTGTGGGTGGAGATTTTCCACAAGAAGAGTTAGATGCACTAACTGCAAGAGGAGTAAACCTTGAGGGGGTACAAATAAAAAAAGATGAGAAAACATTTTTTTGGAGTGGACGCTACCACATGGATATGAACACACGTGATACGCTAGTAACTGAGCTAAACGTATTAGCAGATTTTAAACCTGTAGTACCAGAAAGCTACCAAGACTGTGAGTTTTTAATGTTGGGAAATCTTGCACCCGCAGTGCAGCTAAGTGTGATTGAGCAAATGAAAACGAAACCTAAATTGGTGGTACTAGATACCATGAATTTTTGGATGGATATTGCCTTAGACGATTTAAAAAAAGTATTGGCTAAAACCGATGTATTAATGGTAAACGATAGCGAAGCCAGACAACTAAGTGGAGATTATAGCTTGGTACGTGCTGCTAAATCTATTATGGCGATGGGTCCAAAATATTTAATTATAAAAAAGGGAGAGCATGGTGCATTGTTGTTTCATGCAAATAGTGTGTTTTTTGCACCAGCCTTGCCATTAGAAGAAGTATTTGACCCAACAGGTGCTGGTGATACTTTTGCTGGTGGGTTTATTGGACACATAGCCAAAACCAAAGACATTAGTTTTGAAAACATGAAAACAGCCATTATTGTAGGTAGTGCAATGGCTAGCTATGCAGTAGAAAAATTTGGTACACAACGTTTAAGAGAAATTGGGAAAGAAGATATTAAAGCAAGGCTAAACGAGTTTGTACAGCTTAGCAATTTTGATATAGACTTGGTGTATGTGCCGCTTTAAATTTTTTAAATTCTATAGAAGTAGTGTATTAGCGTACACTACTTTTTTGTGGGCTATAAGATGTGCAAGTTTGGGCTCGTTAAAACTTAATTCTTGTATTTGGTAAGGAGGATATACATAGCAGATGTATGGGTTGGTATCATCGCACTCAACAAAAACAACCCAAGCTGTTGGGTTTTGTAAAATAGAATCTTTGCGATGTGAACCTGCTTGAAAAGTCCATGATAAACCATACTTAGTAGCAGAAGAACGGCTTTGTGTTTTTACGGCTAAGCCAATATCATTTACAAACAAATCGTGCTGCCAACTTTTTTTATTGGCTTCATAAATGGTGTAATCAGGTTCTGTTACTACTCCATAGTTGGCAAACACCAATTTGGTGGCTTCTTCTCCCAACTTACTAATGAAATGGTCTAATTTAATTTTTTGTTGTTGAGTTTGATTGCTATCTGCATAGTTGGTAGTGCCAACTACTTGCTTTGCAAAAGCCCAAGCTTTTGCAGCTATTTCTTTAGGCAGCTGAATGGTTTGTATGGTAGTGTAAAATTTCACTGCAACTAAAATAGTAAAATACTTATAAAAAAAAGAGCTGTCAAGTTTAATAAGAGACAGCTCTTTTTAATGTTGCGGTAATTTTATTTTACAAAACGTACACTGCTTTTGCCGTCATGACTTGTAAACGTAATGATGTACGATCCTTTGGGTAAGGTATGTACATTAAAAGTAGATTGTGTGGTACCTATGTATAAGGGAATATTTTTAATTAGTCTGCCATCGGCAGATGAAATTTGCAGTATTGCATCTTCGGTAATTTTTGGATGACTAATAGTAACTATATTAACCACAGGGTTGGGGTAAATGCTTAGTAAAGTCATTTGCTTATTGTTGTAAAAAACAACATAGCTATACTTTGCTGTGCCATCTTTATCTACCATTTTAAGGCGATAGTATTGTTTGTCTGCTACTAAAGCTGCATCAGTAAACGAGTAACTAGCACCATTGCCATTGGTTGCTTTACCTTGTACAGTACCTAAACTATAAAAGTTTCTACCGTCTATGCTTTTTTCTACGCTATAAAAATCAAAATTTAATTCCGAGGTTGATTGCCAGTTTAATTGAATACCAGTATTTGTTTTTTGGCTGGTGAAAGAGATGAGCTTTACAGGCAATGCTGCAATTAAATCACTCCAAGATGTGGTTACATACACATTATCCATTAAGCCACTAGCTCCTGCTGTGGCAGCCCCTTGCCTTATAGCAATAGCAGCTATACTGGTAGCATCGGTATTTATGCTTGCCGAAATTTCGTTACCCGCTGGTTCGGTTATGGGCAAGCCACTGGTTGCATCAAAAATATAAAGTGTTACAACATCATCGGTTGTAGTAACATTATTAAAGGCATATTTTAGTACTAAGCAATAAGTGCTATTTAAGTTATACTCATTGGTAGAATAAGGTACAGTTCCACCCGAGTTTTTCATTAACCCAAAATTTATTTTATTAGCTGTTGTAGAAGATTTTACAAATACCCTACCTGTATAAGTATTGGTAGTAGTGGTTTGCGAAAAATGAAAGAAGTAATCTCCTGTGGTGGTGGTGGATGAAAAGTTTACCAACATAGTAGCATATAAATTGCCGGTAGTAGCAGCACTACTTAATGCACCTGTAATATCTTGCCCAGTATTGCCTAAAGCAAGCCTACCAGTGCCAGCAGGAAAAGTAGGAAAGGTTAAACTTGCCGATGGATCGTATTGAATAGGATTAGTAGCACCGCCAGATGTGTTTTCTAACCACTTACCTGCCGATAAGGTAACAATTGAACCAGCCGTACCACCATAGTTAAAGTTTTCTGTAAACAATGGTTGTGCATGGCTTGCTAGTACTACAAATAGTAGAATTAATAGGGTAGTTGTTTTTTTCATACAGGTAATTTTTACGAAGGTAATTTTTATAATTGAAAATGATAAGGGTGTTCGGTAAAGGGATTTCTAACTAACAACCCGTAGCTTATTTTTTTTTGCTTCAAAGCAATTCACTTCTATATTCGCAGCACAATGATGAACAAGGAATATACAAAGATTACTAAGAAACAAAACCATACTAAGGAAGTTGCTTAAACGTTTGTATGTACCACATCATAAAAAAGTTTGAAAGCCTTCCTCTACACCGAGGAAGGTTTTTTTGTACCCCATCTGTCCATAAGGGGAAACTTGGATGGTGTAAATAAACAGAGAAAAGAAATAATAGATGGTGAGAAAAGCTACATAGATATTGATAGCTTAACATGTGCGACGCAACTGAAGCTATATTGAAATACAAAAGCTAGTAACAAAATTTTATTAAATATCAACCTTACTTGCATACCAAGTAAGCAAAAACAAAAATTGGGGGAACAAAAAATGAAGGTAGCCATAGTAGGAGCCACTGGCTTAGTAGGTACTAAAATGTTGCAAGTGCTTGCCGAAAGAAATTTTAATGTAACAGAACTAGTACCTGTTGCAAGTGAAAGAAGTGTGGGCAAAGAAGTAGTGTTTAAAGGAACGAAATACGCTGTAGTAGGTATGCAAACTGGTATAGATGCCAAGCCTGCTGTTGCTATTTTTAGTGCTGGTGGAAGTACAAGTTTAGAATGGGCACCAAAATATGCTGCTGCTGGTATTACTGTAATTGACAACAGCAGTGCATGGCGTATGGATGCTACTAAAAAACTAGTAGTGCCAGAGGTAAATGCAAGTGTATTAACTGCTGCTGATAAAATAATTGCCAACCCTAATTGTAGTACTATACAAATGGTGGTAGCGTTGCAACCGCTACATATAAAATATAAAATTAAAAGAGTGGTAGTTAGCACTTATCAAAGTGTTACAGGTACTGGCAAAGCTGCTGTAGACCAATTAATGAACGAACGTGCTGGTGTAAAAGGTGATATGGCATATAAGTATCAAATAGATTTGAATGTGATACCACAAATTGATGTGTTTTTAGAAAATGGCTATACCAAAGAAGAGATGAAAATGGTAAAAGAAACCTGTAAAATAATGCAGGATGATACTATAAAAGTTACGGCTACTACAGTTCGTATTCCTGTGATGGGTGGACATAGCGAAAGTGTAAATGTGGAGTTTGAAAATGAGTTTGAATTAGAAGACGTAAAAGCTTTGTTGGCTGCTGCACCTAGTATTGTACTTCAACAAAACGATGCAGAACAGTTTTACCCAATGCCTTTGTGGGCTAATGAAAAAGATGAAGTATTTGTAGGTAGATTACGAAGAGATGAAACCCAACCCAAAACTTTAAACATGTGGATTGTAAGTGATAACCTACGCAAAGGTGCTGCTACCAATGCTGTGCAAATAGCTGAGTATTTGGTAAGTAAGGGTTTGTTGTAGGTAGTAAGTTTTGATAAACTTATGCAATAATTTTTTTATTCGACGAGCTGTAGAAAAAATATTTAGCTGCAGTGGCGTCGCACATGTTAAGTTATGAATATATATTTAGCAAAATCCTGAAAGTAAAATGCTTTCGGGATTTTTGTTTCATAACTTTTATGTCTCTAACACTTTTGAAGCGTCTTAGCAATTACCCTTCTAATGCCCTGTTTAAAAAAAGAATTAAAGGCATCATTGCATCGCAAGCGGCTACTACTTTTTTTACTAAATCTTTACTTACCAAATCTTTATCTGTAAGTTTGGAACTGGCTATAAAACTTTTGAGTTTTAAAAAATCAATAGCTGGGTTTTCTATTTCGTAGCCTTTGGGTGGGCGTTGTAAAATATCACTTTGCTCTAAACTGCCAAACTGTGCTACAAATTTTTTACTGGTTACTATTTTTTTAAACTCTTCAACATTATAATCAATTTCTTGGCGTACTTTTTTTAATTCTGGTGCCATGGGCATCCACAAACCACCTGCAATAAATGGTTGCCCAGGCTCTGCATGAAAATAATAACCTGCTGCTTGTACCTTTTTACCACCCTTGCTAAAGCTTGCACCCATATTGGTTTTGTAAGGAGATTTGTCTTTACTAAATCGCACATCACGATTGATTCTAAACACACACTGCTTGGGTTCTAAACCTTCTAACGTAGCATCTTTCTTTTTTAGTTCGGTTAATACTCTGCTTACAAAATCTAAATAGTCTGCCTTAGCGGTTTCGTACAGTTTTCTGTTTTTTTCAAACCATTCTCGGTTGTTATTTTTTTTAAGATCTTTAAGAAATTTAATGGTTGTATTTTGTAACATGTAAAGTGTTTAATAAAAAGTAGTGTTGCTTACCAATTGCTAAATAGATATTCATAGCCAAACATGTGCGACGCAACCGCAGCTTAATAGCACTAGAATTGTTGGCTATATAATTTTCATTTTCTCATTATACTTCAATAAAGTTTGTAGTTGCAATAATATCTCTTATGGCAACAAATAAATCATCTAAATGTTGTTGCGTATTAAACGCTTGTATGCTATAACGGAGATAGACTTTGTCTTCATGCCTCATTACTGGTATTTCAATTTTGTATTTTGTGTATAGCAGGGCTTTAAGTTTTTCTGGCTCAGTGGTTTTAATAGTGGTGCTATACAGTTGTACTAAAAAATCATTGTTTATGGGGCAAAGTGGTTGAGCATTTAAGAGGCTGCACATAGCTTTGGCATTGGCTTTGGTAAGTTCTCTGCATTTTTGGGTTATAGCATCCCAATTATTTTCTTCCATAAATTGTATGGCAGTGGGTATGGTGAGAAATGCAGAAAAATCTCTTGTGCCTTGCCCTTGATGGTAATCTAAAAATTGTGATTGTGATGGAAACATCGCTTTATAACCCCAGCTTACTACTAAGGGATCGAACAAATGTTGTAGCTCTTTTTTTACATACAAAAACGAACTTCCTTTTGCAGTCATCATCCATTTGTGGCAGTCACCAGTGTAGATATCTGCTTGTAATGTTTGCAAATTCAATGGCACTTGACCTGGTGCATGTGCACCATCAACAAATGTTATCAAGCCTAATTTTTTTGCCTTGGCACAGATTTCTTCAACAGGTAAACGTAAACCAGTGGAACTAGTAATATGGCTGATGAAAACCATTCTTGTTTTTGTTGTCAATCCTTTAAAAAACTGTTCAACAAATTGCTCCTTGGTGGTTAATGGAAACTCAATTTTTTGGCGGATATATTTTGCTCCAACTTTATCGCAATAGTAATTCCATGTTTTATCACAAGCACCATATTCTAAATCGGTGGCTAAAATTTCATCGCCTTTTTCTAGCTTAAAACTTTTGGCAATAATGTTTACTGCATGAGATGGGTTTGGTACATATACCACATCGTCTGCATTACAATTTATGTAAGCTGCCAATGCTTCACGACTTTCTTTTAAATATTGTAAACCCTTTACAGTGATGAATTGTACAGGCTCTTGCTCCAACTCTAACTGATAGGCTTGGTATTTTTGAAACACTGGTTTTACACAAGCCCCAAACGAACCAAAGTTTAGAAAAGTGATATTGGGGGAAAGGAGGAATTGGGAACTTAAATTATTCATTTTAAATGATTGATTGTTGTATTAATGAAAGGAACTCATCTTCGCTAATAATTTTTACAGTGTTTATTTTCTTTGCTTTTTCTAGCTTGCTGCCAGCATCTTCGCCCACAACCAAATAATTTAGTTTGGCACTTACACCACTTACTATAACACCACCTTGTGCTTCTGCCATGGCTTCTACTTCGCTGCGTTTATACTTTGCCAAAGTTCCTGTAAAGAGAAATGTTTGTCCAGCTAAACCACCTGTGGCAACTGTTTCTTTTTTGGTATTCCTTAACTGTAAGCCTAGGCTTTCTAGCTCTTGCAGCATTGTA
The DNA here is from genome assembly GCA_043776595.1 of Chitinophagaceae bacterium. Classification (GTDB taxonomy): domain Bacteria; phylum Bacteroidota; class Bacteroidia; order Chitinophagales; family Chitinophagaceae; genus UBA1930. The sequence goes on from JAYVRD010000002.1 coordinate 10,507, forward strand.
ATATTTTGCTGGTTGCTAAAAAAATAAAAAATACTTTTGGCAACTTTTACGCCTACATCTTCTAACTGTTGTAACTCATCCTCGGTTTTGTTTTTAAAATCTAATAAATGCTCAACGCTATTGGCTAAAGTTTTGGCTGTTGTTTCGCCAACAAACCTAATACCCAAACCATAAATTAAACGATATAAAGGTTGTTGTTTACTTGCTTCGATAGCTGCTTGTAAATTATCAATAGATTTTTTTCCAAAGCCTTCTAATTTGGCTAATGCTGCAAAGTTTAAGTTATAAATCTGAGGTATATCTTTTAAGAAACCTAATTCGTAAAATTTTCTAACATTCGCTTCGCCAAAACTTTTGATATCCATGGCATCCTTGCTTACAAAATGTGCTATTTTTTCTACTACTTGTGCATCACATTCTATGTTTATACAACGCCAAACGGCTTCTCCATCTTCTTTGAATAATTCACTTTTACAAACAGGGCATTGTGTTGGAAAAATGATTTCAGTTTCTACACCAGATCTTAATTCTGGTTGGCTTTTTACAATTTGTGGAATCACATCACCAGCTCGTTCTATCAAAACAATATCACCAATTTTTAAATCTTTTTCTTTTATATATTCTTCATTGTGAATAGAAATACTAGAAACTGTAACACCACCTAAAGCTACAGGTTGCAGTTTTGCTACAGGCGTTACTGCCCCAGTTCTGCCCACCTGATACTCTACTGCTAAAAGTTTTGTGGTTGCCTGCCTTGCCTTGAACTTAAATGCAATTGCCCATCGTGGATGATGAGAAGTCATGCCTAACTTTTCTTGTAAAGCAATATCATTTACTTTAATAACCATACCATCAATTTCGTAAGGTAAATCGTCTCTTTTCTTTTCAAATTCTAACACATAATCAATTACACCATTAATACCTTTTACTACAAGTTTTTCTTTTTCTGGAGAACGAAAACCACAATTCCAAAGCATTGCAAGTTGAGCTGAGTGTGTAAGTATAGTTCCATTATTAACTCTTCTCGATTCTCGATTGACAATATAACTAACATGATACAAAAACGTATCTAAATTTCTTCTAGCAACTTCTTTTGGGTCTTTAATTCTTAAGCTTCCTGCTGCTGTATTGCGTGGATTGGCAACTGTGACTAACCCTTGTTGTGTAAGCCATTCATTGTATTTACCAAAAGAATTTTTGGTCATAATTATTTCACCACGAATTTCTATTTGTTGAATATCATAACTACTAAATGGTGCCGATAAAGGAATGGAACGAATTTGTTTTACGTTCATGGTAATATCATCGCCTTCAACACCATCTCCACGTGTAGTTGCTCTTACCAATAAATCATTTTCATAAATTAAACTAATGCTTGCACCATCAAACTTTGGCTCAACACAATATTCTATTTCTTCTAAGCCACTTGCTTCTTTTGCTTTTTTGTCAAAGTCTTGCAAGTCTTGGGCATTATAACTATTATCTAAACTTAGCATAGGCACTAAGTGTTGTACTGTTTCAAAGCCTTCGTTTAAACTGCTACCTACACGTTGCGTTGGTGAGTCTTTTGTAATAAGTTGCGGATTATTTTTTTCAATTTTTTCAAGCAACTTAAATAACTGATCGTATTCGTAATCACTGATGATGGGTTCGTTTGTTACATAATACCTGTATTCGTTAAATCGTAAAACCTCTTTTAAGTTTTCAAGATTTATTGTATCAAAATCATCTATGTTAGCAGCTTTTAATGAGCTAAGCCATTCATTACTGCTTTTAATTAAAACACCAATTTCTGTAGTATTATACATAACATTTCTTAAGGCATAAAAATAGCACCTTCGGCAAATGTGAACTGAATTGTTATGAAAACAGTGCATATTATTTTGTGTAAGTTTGTACTTATAAAGTGCTTATTTTTCTTAAAAGACCTATTAAACCCCTATTGTAACGATGAAAAAGAATAATGCACTCCGAGAAGCTATTAAAACCCAAAACGGAGGCTTAATAAAAGATGTTGAACAACTAGTCAGCTCTTACCCTAGAGTGCCCATAACTGTGGATTGTGTGATTTTTGGATTTGATAATAATGAACTTAAAGTACTTTTAATTAGGAGTGATTTTGAGGTATACAGGGATAAGTGGAGCTTATTGGGAGATTTTGCTATTGACGATGATGAAGATTTAGATGAAG
>JAYVRD010000003.1:0-12636 GCA_043776595.1 Chitinophagaceae bacterium
CTAAGTGATGTTTCATTTAGACTTTTAAAGGAGTTTCCAGACACTTCGTACTTTGACATCTTACAAACTTATCATCGTAGACGATTTTACAAATTTTCAGGCAATCGACCTGGTGGATTTTCTGGTTATGTTGCCGACAGAGCTGCCCCAGAAGATTTCATTCAAGCTTTGGTTGTACAACAAAGTAACAGGAGTGCAAACCTATTAGACACAATGTTAAACCGCTTACCATTGCAGACTTGTATGCCTGACAAAGAAAGTATTATTAATGAAATAGTAACAGCGATTTGGGAGCATCCTTGTCCTGCTTATGTTAGACTTAGAGAAAAAATTAAACCGAAAGCTGAAGAAAATTTGAAGTGGCAGATAAGCATACCAATGGACTCGTCTTATCAAATCCCAATAGATACTACTGCAATAAAAATTCGTTGGTATCCATAGACAAAAACAGCCGCTAACAAGGGGGTTAGCGTTATTGGGGCAGACGAATAAATCATCAGCTTTTATAATGTCTCGTCCTGAAATAGGTTGACTAAAAAACAACCAAAAATGGACATAAAAACAGCCTCTCATTTTACAAAACCAATTATTTGCAACTACCCAGCACAATGACTTCAATTCTCCAAGACACCTCAAAAGATGCTCTACAAATCTCCACAATTGCAAGCATATCTTTTGTAGAATCTCATTGAAATAGTGCAAGCACAGCAGACATCAATTCATACAAGCTGAGAAGTACAGTGAAACTGCCTTTAAGGAAGAACTCAGCAATGAGGAAAATATCTATCATATCATTTATGCAGATAAAGTGGCTGCTGGTTATTCAAAAATAAATTTGAACTGTACAAGGCATTGTTCAATTTGGAGCAACTGGGTGAATCACTTGGTGCTTTAGCCCTAAACCAAAACTCCAACAATGGTGTAAAAAGAAGCCCAGCTCTGTGAACTGGGCTCTCTGCGTCTTTACCCTTACTATGCTTTTTTCTTGGGGTTCGCTTTTTTCTGTGCTGAGCTTTTCTTTTTACTAGGCTTATTCTTCCTAGGTTCAACTGTCTTTTTCGGCATAAATTTAAATTTAAGGTTAATGAATTATTTACTCATGGCTTCATAGTATTTCTCCCCGTTCTTACATATTGTCCTTTCTGAAGCGGTAAGTGTACAACCAGAATGTGAGCAAGCAAATATACTGTCTAGTCCTGAAATAGGTTGACTAAAAAACAACCAAAAATGGACATTAAACAAAAATTCACTAGGCAGTCAATTCTCGCTTCGATAAAGCTAAATCTCTATTCAATAGCTAAATATGTGCGACGCAACCGCTGCCCAATGCATATTCTAAAGCTTGTTACAAAACCTTCTTTTTACAAAGCATCAAAAATCTGTGTGATTAAATTATATTTAAGAGCACAACTTTACCATTTAGTTAAACAATTTTGTTGTTTTAAAATAGTTAATTGCACACAATGAAATTTATAATCGTAATCATTAGTTTTATTTCACTTACCAGTAGTGCACAAAGCATTAATAAAAAAAATGTGCTACTAAATATTTGTAAAAAATACATAAAGGAAGATGCAATCATCATCAACCAAAGTAATAATGCTTTTATAAACAGTTACCTCACCAAAAGCGATTCTTTAAAAGACTATTTGCTAGAAATGCCTACGGTAGTACATGAGTGTTATCACAACTACTTAAGCTCTAGCAGCAATATTTTTTCTGGTAGCATTATTAATTTTGTAATACACGATTCGTTAGCATTTAAAATACCCAATTTAAAAACCTTTCCTTCAAGAGAGTTGGTGAGTTTTATTCCTCAAAAAAAGGCTGCTGCAATTTTTAGATTTAAAACGTATATCAACTCCACCGATAAATTATTAACCACCCAACAATTTGGCATTTTGGGTTTGTTAGATGAGTGTACGGCTTATTACCACTCATTTAAAACAAGCGTAGCTTTATACCGTTTTATAGAAGAAAAATATGGTTGGAGTGATCCGGATATTTGGGTTACCTATTTACAAAAAATAAGCTCGTACCGCTATGCCATGTATGAGTTTTCTCTTTTTATATCTTGGTACATGCAATATGCCAAGATGCATCACATAAAAGTATACAATAACATTGTAAATAACCGAGGTATTAAACAAATTTATACCTTCTTAAACAACGAGAATCAACGCCTTACCCAACAATACAAACTCCAACGAGATAAAATACTTTATCATTTAAAGGATGAAGTTTATATAGAAGGGAATTTTTTATACAATTCTGAAACCCTTGTTGGCGTAGGCTTGGCAGATGATAAATGCAACCTGATGATAAGTTTTTTAAAAGAACCAGAGCATGCTATACTAAATCTACTACTAAAATAATTTACTAATGATTATGGAAAATTTTCATGGATGCATCTCTATCTTATTATTTCACCAAAACCATTGCACAATGAAAATTAATCCCATCCTCCGCAGCGTATTCATTGCTACCATTATTGGTATAAACTTATACGCCATCATACAAGGCATAACCTACAAAAGCTACTGGGGTATTACCTTAGCTATAGCTAGTTTAGGTGCATTGCTGCTAAGTATAAAACTCCTCAAAAAATTAGATGAAATAGAGAAAGAATATGAGTAAGTAAGGCTAGGAAGAAAAATTATTCAACCAACTTGGCTATCTCCTGTACAAATCTTGCCTCAGTAAGTTGAAAACCATAAAATTCTTTGTACTTTTTAGCATTATTAATCATAATGGTTGCAGGTATAGCACCCTCCCATCGTTTGTCAATTTTAGGGCAAAAGCTATCAGCATTAGTTTCATTCAACCACATTATTTTAGCTTGGTAGCCTTTGTCTTTTGCAAATCTTGCAATTGCTTTGGGGTAGTCGCTTCCAAAATCTAAACTTACCAAAACCAGTTTTATATTTTTATCTTTTAATTCGGCAATATGTTTTTCAAAATAGGCAAGCTCGTGTACACAAGGTCCACACCATGTAGCCCAAAAGTTCACAATTAAAGGTGTGGTACTCGTATCCATCATCAACACTACTTCATCCATTTTCACCTTAGGTATTAGCTTTTTATAGTAAGCCAAACTATCAAATTTTGCTACTGCAACTTTTTTAGCAATAGCAACCTTAGGCTTTGGTTTTTGAGCATTGGTACATACACAGCCAAACAGAAAGAGTATAAAAAATAATTTCTTCATTTTCAATTTTCAATTTGTAGTTTTTCAATATCGTTAAAACCCCACTCAGTTAATAATGTGTCCATACGCTCAGCAGGCATAGATGATTGATTGTAGTGCCCAGCATTATTTTTTTGTCTATAGGCTTCGTAAATACTAACAGCACAGGCTACTGAAATATTGAGGCTTTGGATGATACCCATTTGAGGAATGATAAAGTTTCCATCGGCTAATGCCCTCACCTCTTCACTAACACCTTCATGTTCGTTACCAAATACCAAGGCTACACTTTTCGCAAAATCAATCTCGTACAAACCTATGGCATCGCTTGATAAATGAGTAGTTAAAATGGAGGTGTAGTTTTTTCTAAGTACAGCAAAACAGTCAGATGCATTTTCAAACTGATGAACAGTTAACCACTTCATAGCACTACTACTACTTTTTGCCCCAAACTTTTTATGCCTAGGAATTTTTGTATTAAGTATGTAAATATCTTGAATACCTACAGCATCGCAGGTACGCATAACAGCACTTATATTGTGTGGGTCTTGCACGTTTTCCATAACTACGGTTAAGTTATTTTGGCGTTGGCTCAAAACTTTTAATAGCTTTTCACTTCGTTCAGATGTCATCTATATTATTTTTGGCAAATGTGGTGCAAACAACAAAATATCCCAAACTCTTTTTCATTTTATAGAAATTCCCTAACTTGTTCGATTAATTTTTAATGCTTCAATATGAAATATCCAGCAATTCAAAATTTTATCGCAGGGCAATTTGTAAATGCCACTACTTCCAAAACAATGGAAGTCATTTCTCCTTTAGATGGAAACTTACTTTCCACGGTTCCCATGTCATCTTCTAAAGATTTAGACAATGCTGTAAAAGCAGCAAAAGCAGCCTTTCCTTCTTGGAGCAAAACACCCATTAAAGAACGTGTGCAAGTTTTCTTCCGTTATAAATACTTATTAGAAAAGTATGTAAAAGAACTAGCTGAATTGTGCAGCGAAGAAAACGGCAAAACCTACAGCGAATCCGTTGCAGAAATTGAAAAGTGTATTGAACTAACCGAGTTTGCCACATCCTTACCACAATTGGTTACAGGCGAAGTTTTAGAAGTTAGTAAAGGTGTTGAATGCAGAACAGAACATGTGGCTTTGGGCGTTGTAGCTTCTATTGTGCCTTTTAATTTTCCTTCTATGGTTCCCAATTGGACCATTCCAAATGCTATTGCTTTAGGCAATTGTATGATTATGAAACCAAGTGAAAAAGTACCATTAAGTTGTGGAAGATTAGCAGAAATTTTAAAAGAAGCTGGCTTGCCCGATGGTGTGTTTAATATTGTTCATGGAGATACCGAAATTGTAGAAGCCATTTGCGATCACCAACAAATTGAAGCAGTAAGTTTTGTAGGTTCTACAAAAGTTGCCAAGATTGTTTACCAACGTTCTACCAATAATTTAAAAAGATGTTTGGCATTAGGTGGTGCAAAAAATCACTTGATGGTTTTGCCTGATGCAATTCCTAGTATGACTGCTCAAAACGTTGCTGCATCAATGTCTGGCTGTGCTGGGCAACGTTGTATGGCTGCAAGTGCAATGATTGGTGTTGGTAATGTTGACAGTATAATTGACAAGATTTGTGAGGAAGCTAGAAAAATAATTCCAGGGCAAAATTTAGGTGCTGTAATCAGTAAAGAATCTCAACAAAAAATTGAAGGCTACATTACTGAAGCAGAAAATAATGGTGCAAAAATTTTAGTAGATGGACGTAATACAAAAGTGGCTGGCAAAGAAAATGGTTACTATGTTGGTCCTACAGTTATAGATTTTGTAACTCCAGAAATGAGTGTTGCAAAAGAAGAAATTTTTGGTCCAGTAATTTCTATCATGCGAACTAATACTGTTGATGAAGCCTTGGCAATTGAAAATGCAAACCCTTATGGTAATGCTGCAAGTGTGTTTACACAAAATGGTGGCATGGCTCGTTACATTATTGATAGGGCAAGTGCAGGAATGATTGGCGTAAACGTTGGTGTTCCTGTACCACGTGAACCTTTTAGTTTTGGTGGCTGGAATGAAAGTAAATTTGGAGTAGGCGATATAACAGGAAAAAGCTCCATTGAATTTTGGACAAAGCTAAAAAAATCAACAACAAAATGGAATGCCGAAGCAGGAGTAAATTGGATGAGTTAAGCCCCCATCCCCTGAAGGGGGAATGGAGAAGTTATAAGCAAAGAAAAATAATTCAATAATAAATAATCACAATTAAAATAAAGCATGGCATCAATCAATATCAGTATTCCACATACATCTACTAAAGAAGAAGTAGCAACAAAAACAAAAAATTTATTATCCAGCTTAAAGGAAAAATATGCAGGAATGATAGATAGCGTAACAGAGGAATGGAATGGCAACGTAGCCAATTTCAATTTATCTGCCAAAGGCTTTGATGTGTCTGGAATCATGACCATTAAGGATAGCAGTATTGATATTGAAGGAAAGATGCCAATGGCTTTGTCTTTCTTCAAAGGAACAATTGAAAAGAGCATTACGAATACAATTGAAGAAGCGTTGAAATAATTTTTTTGGGACGAGCAGAAGAACAACCATGTAGCTTCAGTGGCGTCGCTCCATTCAAATGAAGAATATGAATTAGGCTTTTATTAAAGCGTAGAAAAAAATTGCTAAATAATTAACACATCTTGAAGTCACAATTTGTGACTTCAAGATGAAAGAGATGTAAATAATGGCAAAATCAAAGCAATCTATACAACAACTGTTGCCAGATGAAAAGGTAATCAGCAAAATCTATGTTATCCGTGGACAAAAAGTAATGTTAGATAGGGATTTGGCTCAATTGTATGGAGTGGAAACAAAAGTTCTAAATCAAGCAGTAAAACGCAATATCGAAAGGTTTCCAAATGATTTTATGTTTCAGCTTACCAAGGTTGAATTTGAAAATTGGAAGTCACAAATTGTGACTTCCAATGCAGATAAGATAGGATTAAGAAAACTGCCTTATGCTTTCACTGAACAAGGTGTATCTATGTTATCTGGTGTATTGAATAGTGCCATTGCTATTCAAGTGCATATTCAAATTATTCGTGTGTTTACAAAAATGAAAGAACTGCTACTTACACATAAAGACATCTTGTTAAAGCTTGAAAAAATGGAGAAGGATGTAAAAGATAATAAAGAAGATATTGCCAACATATTCAGAGCAGTGAAGCAGTTACTGAATCCTCCAGCAATACCAAGAAAGAGGATTGGTTTTAGACCAGATGAATAGACATCCAATTGTACATGTATGCGACGCAACAAAAGCTAAATTAAAATACAAAAGCTGGTTACATAAATAATAAATTACCCGTTGAGGGCTTAAATTATGAGTACAAAAACATTATCTCAAACACAAGAAATTATTCAAGATAATTTGGATTATACTTTGTTTTCTTGGAGCAAACAAAAGGGTCAAAATCCCATAGCTGTAGAATATGCCGAAGGCGTTTATTTATATGACTATGATGGCAAAAAATATATTGATTTTAGTAGTGGATTAATGAATGTAAATATTGGGCATGGCGACCAACGAATTACCGAAGCAGTAGTAAAACAAATGCAACAAGTGAGTTACGTCACCCCAAGTTGTGTTACAAAAGTTCGTGGCGATTTGGGTAAAAAGTTGGCTGAGATTTGTCCAGGTGATTTGAATAAATCATTCTTCACTTTATGTGGTGCAACTTCAATGGAAAATGCTATTAAACTAGCAAGATTATACACAGGAAGACACAAAATATTAAGTCGTTATCAATCCTATCATGGGTCGAGCTATGGTGCAATGGCTGCCAGTGGAGACCCACGTAGATTACCAGCTGACAGCCAACAAGCTCCCAATTTTGTACATTTCGATTTGCCTTATTTATACCGCTGGGAATATGGCGAAGAAAATTTATTGAAAGAAGCTATTGCTAGTTTAGAACGAGTAATAGCTTATGAAGGTTCAGCCAATATTGCTGCTATTATTTTAGAAGGCGAAAGTGGTTCGTCTGGTTGTTTACAATATCCTGTAGGTTATTTAAAAGCAGTAAGAAGCCTTTGCGACAAGCATGGTATTTTATTAATTATGGATGAAGTAATGAGTGGCTTTGGAAGAACAGGCAAATGGTTTGGTTTCGAAAATCATGGAATTATTCCAGATATGATTTGCATGGCAAAAGGTTTAACCTGTGGCTATTTGCCTTTTGGTTGTTTGCAAGTGAGTGATAGAATTGCTGCCAAATATGATGATACTGTTTTAGCACTTGGATTAACTTATTCAGCTCATCCTGTAAGTTGTGCAGCAGCATTGGCTACATTAAAAGTATATGAAGATGATGGCTTGATAGAAAATTGTAACGCCATGAGTGCATACTTAAACAGTAGAATTGAAGATTTGAAAAAAATACATCCAAGTATTGGAGATTGGCGTAATACAGGTTTGTTGGGCTGTTTGGAAATTGTAAAAAACAGAACTACTAAAGAACCTATGGCTCCATTTAATGCAAAGCCAGATGAAATGGTAGTAATGAATAAAGTAGCTGCAAAAATTAAAGAGTTGGGCATGTACACATTTGTGCGTTGGGGTTATGTTTTTATTGCTCCACCATTATGTGTAACAAAAGAGCAAATTGATGAAGGCTTAGGGATTATTAGTAAGGCTTTGTTGATTGCTGATGAAGCATGTAAAGCTTAGACAATTGGAACACGGATGACACGGGTTGAATGGATTTAAAAGGATTTTCAATAACTTGTTTTGACAAATTACTTACACTAAACAGGTTATCATGAAATATGAAGAACTTACAGAACAAATAATCAAAGCCTTTTACAAAGTTTACAATACACTTGGTTATGGCTTTTTGGAAAAAGTTTATGAAAATGCTTTGGCTATAGAGTTACAAAAAATGGTTACCAAGTAGAGAAACAGAAAACTATTGATGTGTTTTATGAAGAAGAAGAAGTTGGGCTATATTATGCTGATTTAATTGTTGAAGACACTGTAATTATTGAATTGAAGGCAAATGAAGGTTTGATAGAAGAACATGCTGTTCAATTGGTAAACTATTTAAAGGCAACCCATATTGAAGTTGGGCTTTTGTTGAATTTTGGAAAGAAGCCAGAAGTAAAAAGAAAAGTATTTGATAACAATTTAAAATAGCACGAATGGCAGGGTGAAGATTTATCTGTACAAATCCATCCAATCCGTGTCATCCGTGTTCAATCAAATCAATGCAAGAAAACAAAACCATAACTAACTCCTCTCTTTACTCAGAAGACCTTGCCCCTGTTCCCCAACATAAAAGAACTTGGGGTACTTGGAACTATGCAGCCTTATGGATAAGCATGAGCCTTTGCATACCAACTTATATGCTTGCAAGTGGCATGATAAAAGAAGGGTTGAATTGGTATCAAGCATTATTTATTTTTTTATTAGGTAATACCATTGTTTTAATTCCCATGATTTTAAACGGACATGCAGGAGCAAAATATGGTATTCCATTTCCTGTATTGGCAAGGGCAAGTTTTGGAACAAAAGGTGCAAACATAGCAGCCATGCTAAGAGCCATTGTTGCTTGTGGTTGGTTTGGCATTCAAACATGGATTGGTGGAGAATCTATTTATAATTTAATCAGAACATGGAATCCAACTATGGAACAGATTCATGTTACAGGATTATTCCCCCAAACAATACCACTCATTTGCTTTTTAGCCTTTTGGTTATTGAATATGGTTGTTGTTTATTTTGGAGTGGAAAGCATCAAAAAATTATTGGTTTTTAAAGCTATCTTTTTGCCATTAGCTGCATTTGGATTATTAATTTGGGCAATTGTTCAGTCAAATGGATTGAGCAATATTCTTAATCAACCAGCCAAACTACAAGGCGATGATTTTTGGAAATATTTCTTTCCTGCATTAACAGGTATGGTTGGTTTTTGGGCAACCTTATCATTAAACATAACAGACTTTACTCGTTATGCTAAAAATCAAAAAGCACAAATTAAGGGGCAAGCAATTGGGCTTCCACCAAGTATGACATTGTTTGCTTTTATAAGCATTGTAGTAACCTTGGCTACAACAATTATTTATGGACAAACAGAATGGGACATTGTAAAATTGGCAAGCAAGTTTGAAAGTAAAGTAGTAGTTAGCTTAGCAATGATTGGTATTATTATTTCTACTTTGGCAACAAATATTGCAGCCAATATTGTTAGTCCTGCAAACGATTTTGCCAACCTAAATCCTAAGAAAATAAATTTTAAAACTGGTGGTTATATCACAGGCATTATTGGTGTACTTATCTTTCCTTGGAAGTTAATGGCAGACCCAACAGGTTATGTTTTCACTTGGCTAATTGCTTATTCAGGTTTGCTTGGACCAATTGGTGGAATTATGATTGTTGATTATTATTTCATTCGCAAACAACAATTGGTGGTAGACGATTTGTATAATCATAAAGGTATTTATGCTTTTAAAAATGGCTTTAATAATATCGCCATTATTGCTTTGTTATTGGGCATTGCTCCCAATATTCCAGGCTTTTTAGTGGCTATAAAAGTAATGGATGAAGGTATTGTTTCAGCATGGATTGTAGACTTGTATCACTATGCTTGGTTTGTGGGTTTTGGAGTGAGTGGAGTTGTGTATTGGTTATTGATGAAGAAGAAATAACGTAGTAGTATTTTGGTAACTAGCAGTAGTATTTCAATGGTGCTTCAGTGGCGTCGCACACTTGTACAGCAAAATAATATTGAGCAAAAAAATAACCGCAAAGAACACAAAGGGTTAACGCAAAGCGAGCAAAGCTTATGACTGAAAATGAGTTGTCACATAAAGTTATTGGAATTGCAATGGAAGTGCACACAGCTTTAGGTGCAGGATTATTAGAAAGTGCATATAAAGAGTGTTTGTTTTATAAGTTATCAAAAGAAGGTTTTTATGTAGAAAAAGAAAAGGCTATGCCGCTAATTTTTGAAGAAGTGAAATTAGTGATTGGTTACAGAATAGATTTATTGGTTGAAAAGAAATTAGTTATTGAAATAAAAAGTGTCGAAGCTTTGAATGATGTTCATTTAGCACAAACACTTACTTATCTAAAATTGGGAAATTTTAAACTTGGCTTACTAATTAACTTTAATGTAGCAAGATTAAAAGATGGAATAAAAAGAGTAGTAAATGGATTATAGTCTTTGCGTTCTCTGCGTAAAACTCTGCATCCTTTGCGGTTAAATAAAAAAACTTATGAGTATCTTAATTAAAAACGCAAACATCATCACCGCAACAGATAATTATGTGGCTGATATTTTTATTGAAGGTGAAACCATTTCTGCCATTGGCAAGAACCTAAACGTTGTTGCCGATGAAGTAATTGATGCTACTGGAAAACTCGTAATGCCTGGTGGCATTGACCCACACGTTCATTTGGACATGCCTTTCATGGGTACTTATTCAAGCGATAACTATGAAACAGGTACAAGAGCAGCTTTATTTGGTGGCACAACAACAGTGATAGATTTCATCTTACAAAAGCAAGGAAATAGTTTGCAATCTGCACTTCAAGAATGGAAAAGCAGAAGTGATAATAACGCTGTAGGGGATTACAGTTTTCACATGGCTGTTACTGATTTTAATGAAAACACTAAAAAGGAAATCCAGCATTTTATAGAACAGGAAGGCATCACGTCTTTCAAAACATTCATGGCTTATAAAGGAGCATTAATGATTGATGATAGACAAATGGTTGACCTAATGTTGGAAGTAAAAAAACATGGTGGATTAATCAATGTTCATGCAACCAATGGCGACATGATTGATTACCTAATTGCAAAGCATAAATCAGAAGGAAAATTATCACCGCTATATCATTACTTATCTCAACCAGAAGTTACAGAAGCAGAAGCTAGTAGTCGTTTTACAGATATGGCTAACTATACAGGTTGCCCAGGTTATATTGTTCACCTTACTTGTGAAGGTGCATTAAATGCAGTTCGTGATGCAACCAGCAGAAACCAAAAAGTGTTTGTAGAAACTTGTATCCAATACTTAATTCTTGATGCCTCTTTATATGAAAAAGAAGATGGGGCAAAATGGGTAATGAGTCCTCCACTTCGTGAAAAGAAAGACCAAGCAACATTGTGGGCTGGCATTAATCAAGGATTGGTTCAAGTGGTTGCAACAGATCATTGTCCATTTATGTGGGAGCAAAAATTAATAGGCAAAGATGACTTCTCTAAAATCCCCAACGGTCACCCAGCTATAGAAAACAGAATGGAATTATTATTTAGTGAAGGCGTAAACAAAGGCAAAATTTCTTTGAATAAATATGTAGAAGTAGCATCAACAAATGCTGCGAAAATATTTGGTATGTTCCCCAAAAAAGGAACCATTGCTGTGGGCAGCGATGCAGATATTGTTCTCTTTGATGCCAATGAAAAACATACTTTGACAGCATCAACCCATCACATGAATGTTGATTACAGTGGCTATGAAGGATGGGAAATAACTGGTAAAGTGAAAACGGTTTTACTTAGGGGCAAAATAGCAATAGACAACAATGAATGCAAAGTGAAGAAGGGATATGGACAATTTGTTAAACGTAAACCCCATCCCCTAAAGGGGCTTTAAAATATTTTCAAAATTCCTTGTTCCCCTTTAGGGGTTAAGGGCAAATTATTTGTATGGCAAGAATCATCAAATCAGCACTCATTCAAATGTCCCTTCCAAAAACTGAAGGAGAAGGCACTATAGAGGAAATTAAAGAAGCTATGGTGCAAAAACATATCCCTTTAATTGAAGAAGCTGGTAAGCAAGGTGTGCAGATACTTTGCTTTCAGGAAATATTCAATACACCTTACTTCTGCCCTGGACAGGATGCTGCTTGGTATGCAAGTGCTGAAACTGTTCCTGGACCTACAACAGAGCGTATGGCTGCGTATGCAAAGCAATATAACATGGCAATCATTGTGCCTGTGTACGAAAAGGAGCAAGCTGGCGTTTTGTACAATACTGCTGCAGTGATTGATGCTGATGGAACTTACTTAGGCAAGTATAGAAAAAATCATATTCCTCATACAGGTGGCTTTTGGGAAAAGTTCTTCTTCAAGCCTGGAAACCTTGGCTATCCTGTGTTTCAAACAAAGTATGCAAAAGTTGGTGTATATATTTGTTACGATCGCCATTTCCCTGATGGAGCAAGATGCCTTGGATTGAATGGCGCTGAAATTGTTTACAATCCTTCAGCAACTACGGTAGGGCAATCGCAATATTTATGGAAACTGGAGCAGCCGGCACATGCAGTTGCCAATGGTTATTTTATGGGCTGCATCAACCGGGTGGGCACAGAGGCTCCCTGGAATCACGGAAAGTTTTATGGCACCAGTTATTTTGTTGACCCACGTGGACAAATATTCG
>JAYVRD010000004.1:0-3189 GCA_043776595.1 Chitinophagaceae bacterium
TTTACAACTGGTAGATACCACTTCTTCTTACGCTTTAACAGGGGCGATACTTTCGCAGGACAGGGCCGCGGTAGAGCTGGCAACCGACAAACTGCGTAATGCAGCCGGTAATTTTTATATCAATGATAAACCTACCGGTGCGGTCGTGGGTCAACAGCCTTTTGGCGGGGCAAGGGCATCGGGCACCAACGATAAGGCGGGCAGTATGCTCAATTTATACCGTTGGTTAAGTGCCAGAACCATTAAAGAAACCTACAATCCTCCAACAGATTATAAGTATCCTTTTTTAAATGAAGAATAAATTTTAAAAGTCCTATCAAATTTTGGTAGGACTTTTTTTATGTCATTTTAATGCAGAGGAATATAGTTCAACTAAAAGATTTTTTTTGTAGCCAGCAACAGAATATAAATTGAGCTGCGGTTGCGTCGCACATGTTTGGCTATGAATATCTATTAAGCAATAACATCTTCTTTCATTATTTTTAGATCATTTCATTTCTTTACCAACAATTAAACCTTTAAGTGAAATTTTTATGTGATTTAATTCTGAATCATAGTAAAAGTAGTAGGCAGTTTTGCTTCTAGTTAAATATTCATTTTCTTTTGGTTCATTGGCAGGTACGATTCCAAAACAACTACTCGAACAACGACCATATAATTTATAAATATATAATTTAACGTCTAGAGCTAGTTTTTCTAACTTTTTATAGGTTAAATACTTATTACTATTTTCTATCACCTTTACTATTTTCTTGCCAAAAAAATCATTAATGTTTTTCTCTAATTCCTGTTCTTTCATTAAACTATCTGGGTAGAAAAAAGTTTTGTTTGCCCAGCCTTCGCTAACACCTGTTCCTTTTATAAAACCCAATGAACCTAAGGTTTGTACACTAGCCCAATATTTATTACTTGGCTGTATATCGCAGTAGGGCATTAGGTAACATTCTCTATCTAGTAATTCTTTTTGTATCAACAATACATCTATTTTTCTGGGCTGTATTTTACCTATAACACTTTGTGTAGCTAATACTCCTGCAGCTTGCCCAGTGAGTAATATAACTGGTTGTAGCCTAGTAGTACCATTGGCAATATTGCTTACACTAATACCTTTTTCACATACAATCAAGCCATCTATTTTTTCTGGTACCAATGCACCCAATGGTATATTATAGCTTGGTATTTTAGGAAAAGGAATGGGTGGCACTTTACCTTCATACTGTGCATGGTGGTGGTCTACGGGGTAATCTCCAACAGCTATTCCTGTTCTGTATAATGTATAATTGTATGGTTCTTTAATGTGGTTAATATTTAAACGTACAATCCCTTTTACTCTTCTGCCTTCTCTATTATAAGGCATGAAAGCTAGTTTATCGGCAGTGCCAAATTCATCAGCCAAACCAATATGTTTCATACCCAATTGTGTTTGTAAAAAATATACAAACCCCAGCGTTTGATTTTTTGCTTTGGTGTATTCCTTTATTCTGTCAATGGGTTTTAACTCTACCACATTTAAGTAAAAATCATTTCCATGTGCTGGCCAGTTAAGCATGTACTTGGTGGATGTGCTAGTGACTGGTAGCTTGCCATAATTCAATACTTTTTTAGTATCGCCATTATAAGGTGTGCCATTGCATGGGGCTTGTGTAGTGCTGCAAAAATATTTTGTGGGGTCGTAGTTCGCTGGTTTAACAATGGTTTTATCAGCACCAAGTCCAAAGTCTTGTAATACAGCAGCCCATGTTAAATCTTGTATCACATTACTTTTGCCTGGAGCAATTTTTTCGCCACTTTGTGTTTCATCTTCTGTACCTAAATCATAGGCAGAGCCAGCATTTGCAAATACATCTCCCAAGTCTGTAGCATCTATAGTAATGGTGGCATAAACCGTTAGTGTTTCTTGCTGTTGATTAATGAATACAGCTCCTATAACTTTATTGCCTTGCTTTAAAGCTTTGTCAAAATACCAACCATACTCAACTGTTAATTTCTTTTCTTTAGCTGACCATGCTTTAAAAATACTATCACCCACATGAGGTTCAAAGCAAGTATTGCTTACCCAGCCTGTAGCCAAACTTTTGCCTTTGTAATGTTGCTTTAATGCTTGCCTAAACTCTTGCCACATGCCACTTGGTAATGCTTCGTTACCATCAGTACAGCTTACACCTGCTGCAGTAAGCATGCCACCTAACCAATTTGTTTGTTCTACTATAAAAGTGTTTACTCCACTGCGTGCTGCTTGTATGCCTGCTGCTGTGCCACCTGTGCTGCCACCCACTACTAAGACTTGTGTAGTTATTTTTTTTTGAGAGAAAGAAGATAAAATAAGAAGTAAAAAACAAATAGTAAATATTGATGGCAGTAATGGTTTCATAATTAAATATGATTTATGTTAATCGGTTTCGACAAGCTAAACCTGGCAGCTTAATTAATTATTACATACGCTTCAATAAAAGTTACATACTTATCCAAAGCTAAAAATGTGCCCTTCGGCTTCGCTCAGGATAAACTTGCAACCGCAGCTAAATATTTATTCAATAGCTGGCTCAATAATTCTTCAACTACGCTCAAAATTTCTAGACCAATAAACTACTAAACTAGTTAACCTTTTATCATCATCTTTTCCGCATCCCAATTAATTACTTGCTTTTTGTAATAACTATCGTTGCAAGCCAAGCAAGGAGCTGCTGCTCTAAAACCAAAACTTGCATCTTCAACTACAGGTTTTTTGCTGCGTATGCTTTCAAAGAAATGTACAAAATGGTCGTAGCTATCACTATAGCCATCAGGTGCTGCATAAGTAATATTGCTGAGTGATGTTGCCTTTCTTTCAGCCTCGGTATATTTTTTTTGATAGGCATCCATAATTTGTTTTTGGGCAGCTTCTGTGTAGGTGTCCATTGCATCCCAACCCCCAATTCCAGGGGCTTGGGGCATTTTATTACGCTTTATGGTAAAATCATTCCAGCCAAAATCTAGCACACCTTCACTGCCAATATATTTGGTCGTCATTTTATCTACTTGCCCACTTACAAAATTTGCACGAAGTGTTAATTCAAAACTTTTATGCTCTTTGGTTTCTGGGTAATGCAAAACAGCAGTCATTACATCAGGAACATCACGACCATCTTTCCAATAACCCAAATTGCCCATAGCATAAATTTTTGATGGACCTCTACTGTCAGTTAAAAA
>JAYVRD010000005.1:0-12507 GCA_043776595.1 Chitinophagaceae bacterium
GATGAAAGTCTGAAAAATGCTTCATGGAAAACAATCTTATCGCAAAGCAAATTACAAGCAGATTTTGAACATGAATTTGCAAGTGAAAGCCAAGAAGCATTTACGCATGTTAAGTTGACTATATTTCCTGATGGTGGTATTAGTAGAATGAGGTTATGGGGAAAGATATTGAAATAATTTTTATGTAACCAGCAATTGAACAAGTATTAAACTTTAGTTGCGTCGCACATTTTTAGCTATGAATATCTATTAAACTTTTATCCCAACATGTATGACCTTACACGAATTAAACATATTGTCCAAAGAACAACTCAAAGAAGAATTGTTTAAATGTTGTGGCAGTATAGCGTGGGTAAACAAAATGCATCCCTATTTTCCTGCGGATGATATGGTAGAAATTTTAGAAGATGCAGAAGAACAATGGTGGCTTTGTACCGAAGCAGATTGGTTAGAAGCTTTTAGCCATCATCCAAAAATTGGTGATGTAGAAAATTTGAAAAAGAAATTTGCAAGCACAGCTGTATGGGCAAGTGGAGAACAAAGTGCTACAGCAACAGCATCACAAGAAATCTTAGAAGCATTAGCAAAAGGAAATGATGACTATGAAAAGAAATTCGGTTATATCTTTATTGTTTGTGCAACTGGTAAAACGGCAGAAGAAATGTTACAAATGTTGTTGGAACGTTTGCCCAACAGTGCAGCAGAAGAAATAAAAATTGCTGCTGATGAACAAAGTAAAATCACTCAACTACGAATTGAAAAACTATTAGCATAAATAAAACTATGTCTCAACTAACAACTCATATACTCGATACCACTAAAGGCAAACCAGCTAGTGGTGTAACAATTACACTATACCAAAATCAAAGTAATAATTGGCAGCAAATAGCTCAAGGCGTTACCAATGCCGATGGTCGCATTCCAGATTTATTAGACCAAGATGTGCAACTACAATTTGGTGCATATAAAATAAAATTTGAAACTGCTGAATATTTCGGACAGCAATCCATTCAAACATTTTATCCTTTTGTAGAGATTGTTTTCAGCATTACCACCAATGAACATTACCATGTACCATTACTCTTAAACCCTTATGGTTACAGCACTTACCGTGGTTCTTAAAATATTATCACCACCTAATTCCCAATTACTAATTCCTTATACCATGAACTTCTCTATACCAACCGAACAAAAAGACCATTTACTTGACACCCTACAAACAGCTAATTTAAAATTTCAACAAACTTATCCTGGTGATAAACCTGAACGCCAAGCAGTACACACAGTGTATGGTGGAGCTAACCTTTTTAAAAGTGATACCACTCATAAAATGGGTGAAGTAGCTTTTAAAAATTTACTTCAGAACGCTCCCAATTTTGTAACACTTGCTAATGTGTTAAAGCTGGATGGTTATGAACATTTACCACATACAGAAGCAGACATTGCAGACCTTACCAATCGTTTGGATGCAATGACAGAAGCCCAACGCAAAAAGGAACATGCTTGGCTTTCCTATTCTGTTTACAATAAAATTATTGCTAAACTTAAATTTGAAGCCATTGAAGATTTTAGAATAGATTTTGAAGATGGTTTTGGCAACCGCCCAGATGATGAAGAAGATGCAACTGCCGTTAATGCAGCTACAGAACTTGGCCTTGGGATGCAGCATAAAACAATTTCACCATTTATTGGCATCCGCATAAAGCCTTTTACAGAAGACTTAAAAGCAAGAGGCGTAAGAACTTTGGATATTTTCCTCACCACATTACTTACAAAAACCAATGGAATATTACCAAACAATTTTGTGGTAATGCTTCCCAAGGTAACCATACCAGAACAGGTTGTTACATTGATTCGTTTATTTGAAATCATTGAGCAAAAATTCAATATGCCTACTGGTTCTTTACAAATGGAAACCATGGTAGAAGCCACACAAATTATAATGGATGAAGATGGACGTGTGCCATTGATGCGTATAATAAAAGCAAGCGAAGGAAGGTTAATAGCTGCACATTTTGGTACATATGACTACACTGCATCTTGTGGTATTACTGCCAAATATCAAACTATGGCACATTCTGTTTGCGATTTTGCACACCATATAACCAAAGTTGCTTTGGGCGGCACAGGTATTTTTTTAAGTGATGGTGCTACCAACGTTATGCCTATTGGTCCTCATCGTGGCGATAACTTAACCTTTGAACAATTGGCAGAAAACCGTGTAGCCGTGCACAGAGGTTGGAAGATTGGTTACAACCATACCATGCATTCTCTTATAAATGGCATGTATCAGGGTTGGGATTTAAATCCAGCACAAGTACCCATGCGTTATGCAGCGACTTATAATTTCTTTTTAAGTAGTATAGAAGATGCAACAAATCGCCTTAAAATTTTTGTTGAGCGTGCAGCCATCTCCACACTTACAGGTGATATTTTTGACGATGCAGCTACAGGACAAGGTTTATTAAATTTCTTTCTCAAAGCCATGAACTGTGGAGCAATTACTGAAGAAGAAGCCACAGCTACAGGACTCTCTATCGAAGAAATACGCAGTAGAAGTTTCTATCAAATTTTAAAAAGAAGAAGAAGTAAATAATTTTTTGTAGCAAGTAGTTACTTCTTAGCACTTACTACTTCAATATCAAAAATTAAGATGCTATTGGGTGGTATAGCTTTGCTACGGCTGCGTATATTGTATGCCAATGATGATGGTATGTACAAACGAATTTTTCCACCAACCCTACATTGTGGTAAGCCTATTTGCCAGCCTTTAACTAAGCGTTTTAAGGGGAAAGTTGCAGGCTTGTCTTTGGTTTCATCAAACACAGAATTATTACTAAACAACGAGCCTTTGTAAAATACAGTTACAGTATCGGTTGGCGTTACAAAATCTCCAATTCCTTCTTTAAGCATGGTATAGTACACACTTTCTTTACTGCCAGTAGTGTCTATTTGTTTGCTGGCAACAGCTTTGTTTAAAGTATTAATGTCTATTTGGTATTGGGCTAGGCTATCTATATGCTTTGCCAAATCAATTGTGGGACTTTGTGTGCTTGTATCTTGCAATGAAATGCTTGCCCAATTGGTTGGGTGGCTTGGCAAAGTATCAGTCAGTTTTTTCCAAGTACCATTTTCTCTTTGTACCCAAGCTTGCTGCACCAGTAAATGTTCAACGCCCCATTTTTTTCTCCATTTATTTATACGAAGCCATGCACTTGGTTCTTTTACATAATTACCATCATTCATCTTTTGAAAACTACCTAGCAATTTCCATTTATTTTCTATGGGTAAAAAAACATAGCCTGTATAGTAGGTGCTTTTTGTAGTACTATCGGCAATCATGGTAAGTAAAAATTTATAGGGAGTTTGTGATTGCCAATTGTATGGCCACCTTAGACCTTTCGTTTTTGTAGTTGTAATATGTAAACCAGTTGTTAATAATTTCACCTCTTTACCCTCTGCTTTATCTATATAAAAACTAAAATACTTTTTGTTTTTCTTAGTTATCTCAGCCGCAATACCACCACCATAAAAGTTACTAGCAAATCTAATTGCTTTTGAAAGTTTGGGATTGGTTAGCGTAAGCTCGGTATAGTATTGTACTGCTTTTAAGGTATCGGGCAATTGATACACTAAAATCTTGTTGTGCTTGTAAAAGCTGTTTTGTTGGGCGTTTACTGTGGTTGTAAATAGTATAATTACAAGTAGCAGTTTCTTCATATGCCAAACATAACAATAGTTTGTAACTTTCGGCATGGTTATTCGTATATCAATTTAATATGAAGAAAGTTTTACTACTAGCAATTTTGGGTACAATAGCCAATATTTCTATTGCTCAAAAAGTAGAAAGTATACAATTTAATCTATACACCGATAGCCTAAAAAAAGGTGTACACAATTATATTAACGTAGATGCCAAGCTAAGCAATGGCAGGTTTGCACCTTTAGATAGTAAGCAAATTACCCTAAGCAGCAGTTATGGTAAATGGGATGGCAATGATTTGATTATTGATTCATCTTTTACAAAAGATTCTGTAATCATTACTGCTACCTTGCAAGAGAATACTTCTATCAAAAAAACGATTGTTATTTATTTAAAAAAGAAACCTGACAATGAAGTTTTAAAAACGGTAGATGAAATATTTAATAACAACCCTCCAAAAATTCCGAAGAGGCGTAAAGCCTAAAAATAAAGCCCCGATTATTAAATCAGAGCTCTAAAATACCTTACATCTTTTTATCCAATATCTAACATCCAAAATCTTTCTTCTACATTTTCTTAGCATCTTCTAAAAACTTAGCCAATCCAATATCTGTTAATGGATGTTTTAATAAACCCAATATAGAATCTAATGGGCAAGTACACACATTGGCACCAGCTTCGGCACAAGCAATAATGTGGTTGGCATTGCGTATGGAAGCTGCTAATATTTCAGATTTAAAACCTTGAATAGCATATATCTGGGCTATTTGAGCAATGAGTTGAACACCATCCCAACCGCTATCATCTATTCTACCAATAAAAGGAGAAATATAAGATGCACCAGCTTTTGCAGCCAAAATAGCTTGCCCCGCAGAAAAAATTAAAGTGCAGTTGGTTTTTATTCCATTATCAGTAAACCATTTAATTGCTTTAATGCCATCTTTAATCATTGGTACTTTCACCACAATGTTTGGATGTATTGCAGCTAGTTTTTTACCTTCTTCTACAATGCCTTCAAAAGTTACACCTAAAACTTCTGCACTAATATCACCATCAACCATTTCACAGATAGTTTTATAATGGTTGGCTATTGCTTCTTCGCCTTTAATGCCTTCTTTGGCCATTAAACTTGGGTTGGTAGTTACACCATCTAAAATACCAAGGTCATTTGCCTCTTTAATTTGTGCAAGGTTTGCAGTGTCGATGAAAAATTTCATGCTACTTAAAGTTTAAGATGTATTATTTAAATTGTATTGGTAAAAAAAATGTAGCAACCGAAACTTATAAAAATCTCCAATTGCTACACTTCAATATTTTAAAAATCGGCAGGCTACTCACATCGCACCGCTCAACCGCTTATCCTTGCTGTATTCCTACCCTGGGGAGGTTCAGCAGGAGCTGGCCGTATAAGACCTGCCGGCTGCAAATGTAAGGTTTGAACTGAAAAAAACGAATTGAAATTTTTATTTCCTTTTTCCCTCAACTTTATAAAAATATTTAAACCCTTTTTTATGATTGCATGGGATGACTTTACCAAAGTAGAAATAAGAACAGGAACAATCATTGAAGCCATAGATTTTGTAAAAGCAAAAAATCCTGCGTATCAATTAAAAATTGACTTTGGAGCCTTCGGTATCAAAAATTCATCTGCACAAATAACCCATCATTATTCCAAAGCAGCATTAATTGGCAAACAAATAATAGCCGTAGTTAACTTTCCACCCAAACAAATAGCCAACTTTTTTAGTGAATGTTTGGTACTTGGCGTTTATGATGATGATAACCATGTAATTTTATTGCAGCCAAACAAACCAGTACCTAACGGCAAACCCATAGTTTAATGAACGAACTCTATTATACTTACTACGAAAGCCCAGTTGGTTTATTAAAAATTGGGGGTACCGAAACCTACATAGCTGAGCTAATTTTTATAGATGAAAAAGACCAAATGAGTTACGGCGAACCTGGCATTAGCGATATTATACATCAATGTACCGAGCAGCTAATAGAGTTTTTTGCAGGCAGAAGAAAAGTTTTTACAGTACCTGTACACCAAGAAGGCACTGAGTTTCAAAAAAGAGTTTGGAACGAACTATTAGAAATACCGTTTGGCAAAACTGTAAGCTACTTAGATGTAGCCAAACGACTTGGTGACCCTAAGTGCATACGTGCAGCAGCTACCTCTAATGGCAAAAATAAAATAGCCATCATAGTACCCTGCCATAGGGTTATTGGTAGCGATAAAAGTTTGGTAGGCTATAGTGGCGGCATGTGGCGTAAAAAATTTTTACTGCAACACGAATTTAGAATTACGCATGGTGTGCAAACCTTGTTTTAATATTTTTTTGTTAGCCAGCTTTTGTAATCCCATTTAGCTTCAGTTGCGTCGCACATGTTTAGCTATGGATGAGAATTTAGCTTTTAGCGAAGGGGGTGGAAGAGAAAAAGTACTAAGTCATATTGCCGGAACTAAAAATTGTTTTCTAAAAGCTCAACAAAATTTAGAAGAGAAAAAAATAGGAAATTTGAA
This sequence comes from Chitinophagaceae bacterium, assembly GCA_043776595.1. Classification (GTDB taxonomy): domain Bacteria; phylum Bacteroidota; class Bacteroidia; order Chitinophagales; family Chitinophagaceae; genus UBA1930. The sequence continues at coordinate 6,234 of JAYVRD010000005.1, forward strand.
AGTTTATAAAATATATTTTTAAAGAATTCTTTATATTTTGGTGTCTTAAATTATTACTCATTTTGATCAATTTTGAACAATATTTTGAAAACCTCTTTAAAGAGCAATCCTTTGGTTTTGTTTTGGGCATCGCTTCAATGTGGTATTCTTATTACCTTTATAAAAGACCATTAAGTAATAAAAATATCTCATTAATTACAATGTCAAATTCTTTCAACAAAAATTTTAGACAGACAGAAATGGTTTTTTTAAATGAATCTGACCAAGACATAACTAATGTTGACCTTCAAAAAGGTTATCCTTTAGTAATCCATTTCAATAAAGAAATTAAATTAATTGAATTTAGAATTAAGAAAACAAACATATTGGGGGGCAAATACCTACTAATTAAAAAAAGTAAAACAGACTACGAATTAAAATTTGACATTATAAAAAAAGGGCATGGTGTTGTTCTAATCGCAATTCATAATAGCAAGAAACATATGGACATAGTTTGGCACGATATTAAGATTTCAGGAACATTTAAAAATTTGGAGCTAATTCAAGATGACTTTTCAGACCAAATGGTTTATAGAGCAAGCAGAACGTACCTTCCAATTTGGATTGGAGCTATTCTTTTTGCAATAGTTTTCGCCTTCACTTTTAAAACTTTTTTTATAGCCGCTAAAATAAATTTACCTTTTGTATACTTATTTATAGGTGGAATGATTCTTTCCTATTTTTTTGTTCCAGATTATTTTCTTTCAAAAGTTGGTAATGAACGCTATAAAACATTTTGGAGATTGATAAACGCCTCAAGAAAAAATAATAATTAAGCTAAAAATCAAACATTCACTAAGGTTTGTAAGTATTTTTCTCAAACTTTATTTAATACATTTTATTAAAAGCATATTTTCATATATACCTTTTCAAAATTAAAGAACCAAATAAAAGATATAATAACACTACATAATAAAAGCTAACTTTAGATTCACAGTTTAAAATGTGCGACGCAACCGCTGCTTAATAGCACTACTAAGTTTGTAACCCAAAATACCTATCACATAAAAAAAGGAGAGCAGTAAATCGTTCTCCTTTTTATTTTAGTTTCTTTTAATGGTGCAGTCATTACTATTGCTTGCGTGTTATTTTTTACCTGCGGCTTGCTCAACTTTTGAGAATTAATTAGTTGTTGATGCTAAGGTTACTTTTTCTGTAGGTTCTGCCAAGCCGTCCATCAATTCTTTTACTTTTCTTTCATCTGCTTCTGCTTGTAGGTAAGTAATACTAACATTTAACTCGAAGCCAATAAGTAGCACCAACGAGTTAATGAATATGAGCAGCATGATAATTAACACAGTGCCAATAGTGCCATACACTTTGTTGTACGATGCAAAATTATTAACCCAATAGCTAAAAGCAAAAGTGGTAAGTATGGTAAGCGTTGTAGCTAAAATAGAACCTGGCGATAAAAGCTTCCAACGCTTTTTTACCGATGGAGCAAACTTGTAAATAAAAGCGATGCCATAAAAAATAAGTGCAATAATAATGATCCATCGTACACTATCCCACCAAGGTATTTTAGCCTTACGCTTCATTTGAAAAAGCTTTTTCAGCAGTATAGCAAGTTGCTCTTGCCCCACTAATATCAACACAGAACCTATAACCAGTAAAAACAAAATGAAAGTTAGTTTAATAGCACGCCAACGCTTGTGCATGAAGTAGGCTTTCTTTTCGGCAATAGATTTATCGAAGCTGCGTATAATGCCCAACATAGCATTGGAAGCATAAAACATCAATAACAAAAAAACAAAAGAAAAAACACCTACATGTTTTTGCAATAAATCGTCTAGCAGCTTTTTAATAAACTGGTAAGTACTAGAGTTGGGTGCTAAGTTTTTAAATAAATCGAGTATATGGTTTTTAAAATTAATCGTTTCTGGTAAATAAGGTACAATAGCAAATAAAAACAACAACGCCGCTGGCAATGCCATAAATAAATTGTAAGATATAGCTGCTGCCCTTTCGTTTAGACCTACTTTTTTAAATTGGTTAAATAAAAAAAATACCACATCGTACAAGGGAATTTTTTGAAAACCGGGCAAAGAAACTTTCTTGCTTTTGCGAATGATAAAAGCAATGGGAGGAAAGGTTACTATCAATCGCTCAAACTTGGTCAAGGTTGTAGTGCTTTTTGTTGCTTACGTTTTTCAAACTCGGTTAGTGCTTTTTGGTATTCTTTGGCGTAGCGGTCATGCTCGGCAAAATTGCTGCTAAAATGATGGTAACCACTAAAGTCGGCTTTGGCCACAAAAAATAAGTAATCGGTTTTAGGTGCATTTAAAACCAAGTCTATTGTTTTGGGGCTTGGTGTACAAATGGGTCCTGGTGGCAAGCCTTTGTTTCTATAAGTATTGTAGGGAGATGGATTGAATAAATACTTTTCATAAATCCTAGTCAATGCAAAATCTTTCATGGCATATTTAATTGTCGGGCAAGCCTGCAATGCCATGCCCTTGTTCAATCGGTTCATGTACACACTGGCAATTTTTTCTTTATCGCTGGCATAGTTGGTTTCTTCTTCTACAATAGATGCTAAAATATAAATTTCATTTTCAGATAAGCCTGTTGCTGCTGCCTTTTGCTTGCGATTGTCTTTGTTCCAAAAACTGTTCTTTGCATCACTTAGTTTTTGAAAAATTTTTGAAAGCGGTGTATTCCAATAAAAAGTATAAGTATCGGGTATAATTAAAGTTAATAGCATGGAGGTATCAACACCAAACTTTTGTAAAGAATCGTTTTCACTAATAAAAGCCATAGCCTCGGTAGAATCTGTTGCAAAACTTTTGCTAATGAGTTTTGCCAATTCTTCTTTGGTGCGTACTTTATTAATTACCAAATTGGCTTCGGCTTGGTGTGCATTTTTTAGCATTCTAGCAATCCCTAATAAGCTTTCACCATTTTTTACTTCGTACTTGCCAGGTTTTATTTTATTCCATACGCCCAATTGAGAAGCCAGCATGGAAAAAGCAGAACTGTTTTTAATGATATACTTTTTCTCCAGTATTGCCAGTACTGTTGCTTTATCTGTTTTACCAGATTCTAGTACGAAACTTTTTTTGGGTTCTAAAAAAGCAGTGCCACTAGCCAGTACCAACCAAGCAGCAATACCACCAACCACTACAATAAGTAAAAGTATAAAAGAGATGATTTTTTTCACTCGGCTAAGATAAGCGAATTGACGAATTACCCATTTGGTAGGTTTTATGTAACCAGCGGTTGCACAAATATTAAGCTGCGGTTGCGTCGCACATGTTTAGCTATGAATTGCTATGAGGCAAAGTAGGGTCAACCATATTTTTTACTTTCAGCACCATCTACAAGGGCTAAAAAGCTGCCCATAGTTATCCACTTACAAGTGTGCGACGCAACTGCTGCTGAAAAGAAATCCACATGCTGGCTACATCAATTGCTTCACCCTTAGCTTTCAATAATTTTGAAGCTGAAATAGCTATGGCAAATCAATTAAAAAAGAAAAAACCAATTGCTCCTAGTGCTGAGGAGTTAAACCCTGATAAAGTAGTAGAAGTTACCGTGACCGAAGTGGTGAAGGATGAACGCACCACTAAAATTGCAGGTGCTGTATGCTTGTTGCTTACTATTTTTTTGTTTGTAGCCTTTACTTCTTATTTATTCACTTGGCAAGAAGACCAAGATATTGTACACCAATTTGGCATTAAAATATTTTCTGTAAACGATGTAAAGTTGCACAACCTGCTAGGTGCATTGGGTGCATACATTGCTCACCTCTTTATTTACAAAGGTTTTGGTGTGGCTTCTTATTTGTTTTGTACCACTTTTTTTGTACTAGGAGTAAATCTTTTATTTGGTAAGAAATTATTTTCATTGGTAAAAAATTTAAAGTACTTATTGGTTGGCTTGATAGTATTTAGCATGGCATTGGCATTTGTTACAACAGCTTCAAGTTTTAGTTGGGGTGGTGCTGTGGGTGAATTGATTAATAGTTGGTTTGTAAAATGGATTGGACAATTAGGTACAGGAGCATTACTAGTACTAAGTGTATTTTCTTATATTGTTTGGCGTTTTAATCCAACTTTTAAACTACCTGAAAGAAAACCAAAAGCTATTGTAGATGCTACTAAAATGGAAGATGAATTAACAGACGATGAAGAACCTGTATATGGAGAATGGGATGAAACTCAACCCAATGAAAGCTTGCCTTTAACTGTTGTTGGTGCAGATGATATAGATGAACCTATAAGCAATAACAAACTTAAAAATGATAGTAAGGGTATTAGCATTATCATGCCAAAAGGGGAGGAGTTGGCTGCCAATCCATTAGTTAACTTTGGCATTACAGAAGCCGACGAAGTACTCACAAACCATTTACCAATGGAAGATGTACCACCCATTGCAATAAAAAAATCCAAAAAAGAAATAGTAGAGGAAGCAGTAGAATTAGAAATTAAAGATGTGCCCGATGTAGTTGATGAAATACCAGCCATTAACAAACAACCACAAACAGAACGCTACGATGCTACTTTAGACCTTAGCAATTACAAATACCCAACCCTAGACTTATTAGAAAATCATGGTAGCGAAAAGATAGTACATGACCCTAACGAGTTGGAAGCCAATAAAAATCAAATTATTGCTACGTTGAGGAATTATGATATAGACATTCAGCGTATTTCGGCAACAGTTGGTCCAACAGTTACATTGTACGAAATTGTACCTGCACCTGGGGTACGTATAAGCCGTATTAAAAACTTAGAAGATGATATTGCGTTGAGTTTGGCAGCCTTGGGCATTCGTATTATAGCCCCTATTCCCGGTAAAGGCACTATTGGTATAGAAGTACCCAACGTACGCAAAACGATTGTAAGCATGAAGACCTTACTTGCAAGCGATAAGTTTCAAAACAGTGCCTTTTCATTACCAATAGCGATTGGTAAAAAGATAGACAACGAAAATTTTATAGTGGATTTAGCTGCTATGCCTCACTTGCTAATGGCTGGTGCTACAGGTCAGGGTAAATCGGTGGGTATTAATGCTTTGTTGGTGTCGTTATTGTATAAAAAGCATCCATCGCAACTAAAATTTGTTTTGGTGGATCCTAAAAAAGTAGAACTTAGTTTATATACCTTAATTGAAAAACATTTTCTTGCAAAACTACCTGGCGAAGAAGAAAGCATTATTACTGATACTAAAAAAGTGGTACATACGCTTAATGCTTTGTGTATAGAAATGGATAATCGCTACGACTTGCTAAAAGAAGCTGGCTGCCGCAATATAAAAGAGTACAACGAAAAATTTGTTTCTCGTAAACTAAACCCCCAAAAAGGGCATCAATACTTGCCCTTTATAGTTTTGGTGGTAGATGAGTTTGCCGATTTAATTATGACGGCTGGCAAAGAAGTTGAAATGCCTATTGCTCGTTTGGCACAGTTGGCAAGGGCTATAGGTATTCACCTCATTATTGCTACACAGCGTCCAAGTGTAAATATTATTACGGGTACTATTAAAGCCAACTTTCCTGCACGTATCGCTTTTAAAGTTTCTTCTAAAATAGATAGCCGTACTATTTTAGATACAGGTGGTGCAGAACAATTAATTGGTAAAGGAGATATGCTAGTAAGCTACAATGGAGAGGTTACTAGGCTACAATGTGCATTTGTAGATACGCCTGAAGTAGATAAAGTGTGTGAATTTATTGGTAAACAACAAGGTTATCCAGATGCTTTTTTACTGCCAGAATATGTAGATGAAAAAGAATTAGACTCAAAAGATTTTAATGTAGACGATAGAGACCCTTTATTTGAAGATGCTGCTAGATTAATTGTTCAAAACCAAATGGGTAGCACATCATTGATACAACGAAGAATGAAATTAGGCTATAACCGTGCTGGCAGATTGATGGATCAATTAGAAAATGCAGGTATTGTGGGACCAAACCTTGGTAGTAAAGCTAGAGAAGTACGCTATAAAACCGAACTTGAATTGCAGGGTTACTTTGATACAATGGGCTAGGCTTACCGATTATTTCTTGATATTCACACTTTTGTACATTAAACATTTAGTTCCTTACAAAGTCTGTAAGGCAGCAAAACTTATATTTGCCCAGTATAAAAGAAAATGATGATGAAGAAAATTTATTCAATTGTAACCTTATTATTAGTTTTTTTAACCTCTAATGCCCAGCCACCAAAAGGCATGGGAAGTAGCGACCCAGAAGCCAAAAAAATTTTAGACGCAGTAAGTAAAAAATTTAAAA
>JAYVRD010000006.1:0-12327 GCA_043776595.1 Chitinophagaceae bacterium
TAGGATAGAAGTGACAAAAGTAACCACTATCCGCCATTTTACTCGCATGGCTGCATTCTACAAAAACGGCTGTATAATTTTTCGTATACGGGTATTATATTTTTTATATCGAATTTGCAAGCTTGCAGATAGGCTGCTTCTTTCATTTTGGTAAGTAGTTCTTCGTTTCCTAATAAATTTATAGCAAATTGGCTCATAACTGTTACATCGCCCACTTCTGTTGTATATCCTGTTTCCCCATGAATGTTTACTTCACTCAAACCACCAGCATTGGTGCTAATAACTGGCATACGTGCAGCCATAGCTTCTAGGGCAGCTAAACCAAAACTTTCGTAATCGCTCGGTAGTAAAAATAAATCACTCACCACCAAAATTTCTTCCATTTGCTCTTGCTTGCCTAAAAAACGCACATCGTCTGTTATGCCCAATTCTCTGGCTAAAATTTCCATGCCTGGGCGTTCTGGTCCATCGCCTACCAATAATAATTTAGCTGGTAAATGTTTTCTTACTTCAGCAAAAACTTTTAGTACATCGCCCACACGTTTTACTTTTCTAAAGTTACTAGCATGTACCAAAATTTTTTCATTATTGGGTGCTATCACTTTTCTAAAAGCATCAATTGGTTTTTTTGAAAATCTACTTACATCTACAAAATTGTAAATCACTTCTATGTCTTTTACAATCTCAAAATTTTTGTAGGTTTCTTCCCGCAGGTTATTACTTACAGCAGTGATAGCATCACTTTCATTTATTGAAAAAGTAACTACAGGTGCATAGGTTTTATCCTTTCCCACCAAGGTTATATCTGTACCATGTAGTGTAGTAATTACAGGTATTTTAATGCCTTGTTTTTCTACAATTTTTTTAGCCATATACGCAGCACTAGCATGTGGTATGGCATAGTGTACATGTAGTAAATCCAAATCGTGGTTTAAAATTACATCCACCATGGTACTTGCCAATGCCACTTCATACGGTGGGTAATCAAACAAAGGATACGTAGGTACACGTACCTCGTGATAAAAAATATTGGTATTAAAAACACTCAACCTCACCGGCTGTTGATATGTTATAAAATGCACTTGATGCCCTTCATCGGCAAGAGCTTTGCCCAACTCAGTAGCCAAAACACCACTACCACCAAACGTGGGATAGCAAACAATTCCTATACGCATATTTTATGTTTAGCCCCTTATCCCCTTAAGGAGTATAAGGAAAATTTTTATGTAGCCAGCTTTCGTATTACTATTAAACTTCGGTTGCGTCGCACATTTCTTCTTTTGTTTTTCAATTTTGCAAATGATGTTATCAACCCCACCATCTCTCAAACCCCAATGCTCCATCTTCAAAAATCCATGCTTCTCGGTGCCTCTGTGGCAATATAATTTCTCAGCCCACGCAAGTAACAACTATTTCGGCATTTAGGTTCTCCATTCATCAATACAAAACAAAAGTTCCCTTCTTCAAAAGATTGTTAGACGTACGCCATCAAATTTTATTGTAAAACTATGGCTACACTACTAACTTTATCATTATGAAAAAATTACTGCTCCTTTTACTATTGCCAGTAGTAGCATCTGCTCAAAACCAAGATTCGCTTTTCATTAAAAAAATATCCGACGATATTTTAACCAATGGCAAAGCCTACGATTTGCTACGCCAACTTACCAAAAACATTGGTGGGCGTTTGGCAGGCTCTCCACAATTTGCAAAAGCGGTACAGTGGGGCTTACAAACTATGGAGCAGCAAGGTGCAGATGCTGCTTACTTACAAGAGTGCATGGTGCCACATTGGGTAAGGGGCAAAGGCGATAGTGTCATGCTTTTTGATGCACCAACCCAAGAGGGTATCACAACAATTAAAGGACTAAATGCTTGCGCATTGGGCAACTCTATGGGTAGCCATGCACCAATAATGGCACCCATACTTGCCGTAGCCAATTTTGAAGAACTAGAAAAAAGAAAGGAGGAAGTAAAAGGTAAAATTGTGTATTACAATTATGGTTTCAATCCAGCCAATGTAAACCCTGGAAAAAGCTATGGCGAAACAGGAGTTTATCGCAGAAATGGTGCAAGCCGTGCTGCTAAATATGGTGCAGTTGGTGTAATGATTCGTTCATTAACAGAAGCTACAGATAATCATCCACATACAGGTGCAATGGCCTATAACGATTCGTTTCCTAAAATACCTGCTGTGGCTTTAGGTATAGATGATGCTAACTACATATGGTCAAATAAAGATAAAATTGGTTTTCAAAATGGATTAATAAACACGCATGGTATGATGCTGCCAGATACTATTGGACATAATGTAATTGGCGAATTGAAAGGCACTGATTTTCCTGATGAATACATAACCATTGGTGGGCATTTAGATAGTTGGGATTTGGCAGAAGGTGCCCATGATGATGGTGCAGGTGTGGTGCATACCATAGAAGTAATGCGTTGCCTAAAAGCCATTGGCTACAAACCCAAACATACCCTAAGGTTTGTATTATTTGCTAATGAAGAAAATGGCTTGCGTGGTGCAGAAAAATATGCTGAAGTAGCCAAAGCAAAAAATGAAAAACACATTTTTGCATTAGAAAGTGATGATGGTGGCTTTACACCAAGAGGGTTTGGTTTTACCATGAGTAAAGAAAAATTAGATAAAATACAACCTTGGTTACCATTATTAAAACCCTATGGTACAGATGATTTAAGTGCAGGAGGCGGTGGTGCCGATATTGGACCTTTAGTAAAAGCATTTAATACACCTGTTGCAGGTTTAAATACAGATGGGCAACGTTATTTTGATGTACACCATGCAGCGAGTGATGTGTTTGAAAACGTACACAAACGAGAGTTGCTATTGGGTGCAGTAAACATGGCAGCATTAATTTATTTGGTAGATAAGTATGGGTTGTAAGCGTTTTATACTTAGGTATAAGGCCATTAGCCCAATTCTTAATCCATAGCTAAACATGTGCGACGCAACCGCAGCTAAATTGAAATACTACTAGCTGGCTAAAAAAATTACTCCTCCGTATAAATTCTTTTGACACGTTGGTTAATGGTGGTAAGTGTTTCATAAGCAATGGTGCCACACCAGTTGGCTATTTGTTGTACGGGTAAATGTTTGCCAAAAATTTCTACACTGTCTTCTTCCTCAACATTTTCTATATCGGTTACATCTACCATTATCATATCCATACATACATTGCCCACTACTTTTGCTAGCTTGCCATGTATGTAAACGCTGCCAATACCATTACTTAATTTTCTACTAAAACCATCGGCATAACCAATGCGTATGGTAGCTATTTTGCTATCACGTTCTAATTTTCCTTTACGATTGTAACCAATGGTTTCGCCAGCTTTTACTGTACGTATTTGAGCAATGGTACTTTTTAAAGTAGCTACTGTTTCTAAATGTATTTCCTTGCCATTGGCACTATCTACGCCATATAAACCAATGCCCAAACGTACCATATTATATTGCAAATTTGGGTGGCGAAAAATAGCTGCTGTATTGGCTAAATGTTTTATAAATGCGTAACCTAAAGTTGCTTCAATCGTATTGCATGCAGCATTAAAAATAGTTGCTTGTTGTTGTGTAAAATCATCATGCTCTGTAGCCTCGCTTGCTGCTAAATGGCTGAACACAGTTTTTACAATCATGGTTTTTTGTTGTTGTAAAAAACGACTTAGCTCTTGTACTTCACTGGCATCAAAGCCCAAACGGTTCATGCCAGTATTTAATTTTATATGGATAGGAAATTGTGCGATGCCTTGCTGTAATAAATAGTTGTGAAACGAATGGTAAATGGTGAAGGAATAAATTTCTGGCTCTAAATTATGTTCTACTAATACATCAAAACTGCTGGCATCTGCATTCATAACCATAATGGGTAGGCTAATGCCAGCTTGGCGAAGTTCAACACCTTCATCGGCATAAGCCACAGCCAAATAATCTACTTTATGAAACTGAAGTAGCCTTGCAACTTCGGCACTGCCACTGCCATAACTAAAGGCTTTAACCATAGCCATAAGCCTGGTTGTTGGTAGCAAATGCTTTTGATATTCTTTAAGATTATGCACCATAGCCGTAAGGTTTATTTCCATAACAGTTTGGTGAACTTTTGCTTCTAACCATTTGCTAATTTGCTCAAATGCAAAAACTCGAGCACCTTTTAATAAAATAAAATCATCTTTAAAAATGTGTGTATTGTGTTGTAGAAATTCTTGTGTATTGGTATAAAAATGTGTTGATGGTAACTCTTTAAAAATATATTGGTGATCACAAAGCTGCTTGCCGATGCCAATAAAATTGGTAATGTTTCTATTGAGTAATTGGTACAATACAACACTATATAAATCCTTTTCTCGTATACCAGATTGTAAAATATCTGAAAGTATTACGGTGGTGGTATGATTGCCAGCTTGCTGTTGTAAATAATCTAAGGCAATGGTTAAAGAAGAGATATCGTTGCTGTAACTATCATTAATAATAGTGCAATTGTTGATGCCTGTTTTAAGCTGCATACGCATTTCTACAGGTTGTAGTTGAGCGATGCGTTGATTGATGATACCATTATCGTATCCCAGCATAAGCAATGTAGCCCAGCAGGTACAAGCATTGTGTACACTAGCTTCATCCACAAATGGAATAATAAGCGAAAGGGTTTGTTGATTATATGCAGCGGTGATGATGGTTTGTTGGTTATTGCTTTTGCTACTAATTATGTGTATTGTTGCATCTTTTTGATTGCCCCAAGTAAAATACTTAGGGTTGGTAAATGATTGAGCAACGGATTCAACAACAGTATCGTTTGTTGAGTAAATTATTTGTTTAGCATCTTTAAATAAAATAAATTTTTCTCTTGCTTTATCGTCGTGGCTTCTAAAACCTTCATCGTGGGCATTACCCAAAATAGTAAATACACCAATGGTTGGCTGAATGATTTTTTGCAGCCATTGCATTTCTCCTTGTTCGGAAATGCCAGCTTCAAAAATGGCGAGTGTGTGTTGTTGGTTCATTTGCCATACACTTAGTGGTACACCCAATTGTGAGTTGTAGCTACGTGGGCTGCGTACAATATTATACTCTGGCGATAGTAATTGATACAACCATTCTTTTACAATGGTTTTGCCATTGCTGCCTGTAATGCCAATAACAGGAATATTAAATTGAGAACGATGATAGGCTGCCAAGTTTTGTAAAGCATCTATTGGGCTGAAGATGAAAAGAAAATTAGCCTCTTGAAATGGACTGGTATCAAAATCTTTTTTTACTACAAAGTTTCTTACACCACGGTTGTACACGTCTTGTATAAAGTCATGTCCATCTCTGCGATTGCTGGTAAGTGCAAAGAATAAAGAGGTTTGTGGGAAAACAATTTTTCTACTATCTACAATTAAATGCTCGATTGTAGCTGCTACTTTAATAATGCCTTGTGCATTAATAATGGATTGTATGTTTTGTATGGTATAACTCAAAGCAAAATAGTATGCTGATTGGTGATGTTGATAAACGTTTATTGCTGAATAAAGTTATGTAGTACAAGTGTGCGACGCAACTGATGTTTAATAGATGTTCTACAGTTGGCTACATAAAACTACTCCACATCTTTGGGCAAACCTTTTTTATTCATAAAAATTGAATAGAAAATACTGCCACTAATGCATACCAATATTACGCCCAACGATATAAATGTTTGTGTGTTTTTATCAATCAATAGGCTTACGTAATGCTCACCCAACATTTTGGCACCAATAAAAACAAGAACGATGGCTATGCCTTGTTGTAGGTACTCAAACTTGCTGATAGCACCACGTAATAAAAAGAATAAACTACGCAAACCTAACACTGCAAATATGTTGCTGGAATAGATAACAAGCTTGTCTCTACTAATGCCCATAACGGCGGGAATACTGTCTAATGCAAATACTAAATCTATAACTGCCAGCATAATAACCACTACAAATAATGTGGTGTATAGTCTTTTACCATTTTTTATTATGGAGTATTTGCCATCGCCATCGTTTGGGGCTAAGGGCAAAATTTTTTGTAGCCATTTGTACACTTTGCTTTCATGTGGATTAAACTCTTCATCATCGGTAGCTGTAAACATTTTATAGCCGGTGTACAAAAGAAAAGCTCCAAATAAATAGAGTATCCAACTAAATTTTTCTACTAATGCAACACCTACGGTAATGAAGGCAATTCGAAATACAATTGCCATTAAAATACCAATGAGCAACACCCTGCCGTAGTATTTTTCTTTTACCCGAAAGGCTGAGAAAATGAGTATGAAGACGAAAATATTATCTATGCTTAAGCTCCATTCCATTAAGTAAGCACTCAGGTATTCTAGTGCAGGTTTTTGTCCTTCTTCTATCCACATAAAAATAAAAAAAGCCAACGCCAAGGCAACCCAAAAAGCAGTTTGCTGTAAGGCTGTTTTTATGCTAACAACTTTATTTTTTTTGGAGAGTAAGCCTAAATCTATAAACAAAGCAAGTACTAGTACAATGCCAAAAACAAGATAAACTATTTGGTGTGATGTCATGTATGAAAGTTAGAAACAGTAAAGATAACCAATACTAAGCAGCATATTTTTTTCTACGCAATTGCTGGTAAACAAAACCAAACAATAATACCAATAATACAGGCAAAGCAATATTTATCAACTGCCAAGTCATTTTTTCTTTCTCTACTTTTTTGCCATCTAATAAACGTAGTACAATGTCTTTGTTTCGGGTATCTATAATGCCAGCGTTATTGGTAAGATATTCTAAACAGTTTTGAAAAAATTCACGGTTAGCAAATTGGTATTCGTATTGTGTACCCAAAGTAAAGAGGTTTAGTCCCATAGGCATAGGTCCATTTTTTTGGCTAAAATCGTTCATCACTATATCACCATCAGATGCTACTAAAAGTTTGCCCTCGCCAGTAGCAGTATAAGGTGTACCTCTTGCATCTAAACTATCTATTTGTTCTTTAGAAATTCTGTTGTTGTAGAGCGATGTAAATTTTCCTTCCAACAATACAGCTACAGAAATATCCTTTTGTTTAAAGGCTGCATCTTCGGGTGTATTTCTGTTTTCGTTTAGGCTTATTAATGCTGGTGTACCTAATTTTCTTGAATTGGTAGAAGATGAAAGTAATACTGTTTTCTTTACATCATTTGCTTTTACAGTATCAATGCTGTTTACAAAACGCCCAGCTACCAAGCCTAAGTTTTTAGTAATAGGATGGTTGCCTTTACTTTCAAATAATGGATAATAGTTCCAATGTAAAAACTCATACTGAGGATTATCTTTTGAGCCACCTACACCAAACGGCATAAAGTCGCATTGCAAATCCATTACTAAATCAGTATTAATTCGTACGCCATATTTAAACAACAAATCGGTAAGGTTTAAATTTCTATCATATGCCACCAACTCTGGTTTAAAGCGAAGGCTATCTTGCTCGGCATTTAAGTTGTCTATAAAACACATTACATTACCACCACGCAAAAGGTATTGGTCAATCTTCAATTTCTCTTCTTCGGTAAACTGAATAGCAGGTTTTGCAATCACCAACACTTTAAATGTATCGGGTATACTGGGTTGTTTATTAATATCAAAAGTAAAGAGGGTATAATCTTTACGCAGTACTTGTTGCAAATCGTAAGTAGTTGCATTGGCAGGCTCGCCATTGCCTACACTGTAAGCTACCATTGGCTTTTCGGGGTTTACCAAACTATTCATTGTTTTGGCAAACTTGTATTCCATCATCGCTTCGGCACTATTCATTTCTGTAGCAGAAATATATCTTTTGCCACCGCTGTACAAGTTAATAAGCGTTTGTTGCCCCTTGTATTTTACCAAAGCATAAGGGAAAACCAATTTGCTTTGTTGCCCTTGTTTTATTTGTACAGTAAGGTTTATAGGCGTTGCACCCAAGCTTACCAAAGTGTCTGCATAAGTACGCTGAGCGTCTTCCATTTCGTCGCTAGCATCTACAAATTTGTAGGTTACTTTAGTGCTATTATTTTCTTTTAGCAGTTGCAAAAAATCAGCAGTTGTATTTGCTAATTTTTGAAACCCCGATGGTAAATCACCTTTCAAAAAAACCTGCACTTCCATTTTATCATCTAGCTTACGCAAAATGCTTTTGGTAGTTTTACTTATGGTGTAGCGTTTTTCTTTCGTAAGGTCAAAACGTGTGTGAATAATAGCCGCCAACAAATTGATAACCACAAAAGCCACCACCAATAACAGCCATCCTAATTTATGTTGTATTATTTTTTGCATTGTATTTTTTATGTAGCCATCTTTTAGATGATCTATTGAGCTTCGGTTGCGTCGCACACTTGTACTTTTTGTTCTTTGGGCGGCAACGTTTCTCGTTCTCCGTTATTCAAATTTGGACTACCCAAAAAGACTTGAAGTTAAAACTTTGAAACCAAAAACTATCAACCAACAACCATCATTTCTTCACCAAATTTCTTTCAGTAATCAATAACAACAAACCCGTAACACTCAAAAAATAAATCACGTCTCTTGTATCTATTAGCCCACGGCTTATGCTGCTATAATGAAAATCTATACCTACCATTTCTACATAATAATCTGCCCCACCATTTAAAAAAGGTAGTTTGCTGATGGCATTAAAGCCATAATACAGCAAGGCACAGGCTATTAAGCTTACTATAAAAGCCACTACAGCATTATTGGTAAAACTGCTGGCACACAAGCCAATGGCAGTAAATACAGCTGCTAAAAAAATTAACCCTATATAAGAACCAATAGTAGCACCCATATCCAATCCATCTCCACTAGAAAGTTGCTGTATGGATACAATATAAATAAACGTAGGTAGCAAGGCCATTATGGCTACTAATAAACTGCCTAAGTATTTGCCAGTAACAATTTGTCTACGTGTTAAGGGGAGTGTTTGTAAAATTTCGTAAGTACCGGCTTTAAATTCATCGGCAAAACTCTTCATTGTTATAGCTGGTATAAGTAGTAGCAAAATCCAGGGTGCTAGTTGAAAAAATTTGTCTAAAGTAGCATAGCCAAAAGAAAAAATATTATCCTCAAATACAAATAAAACCAAGCCATTGGCAACTAAAAACACAATAATGGCTATGTAGCCAGTTAAACTGTTGAAAAATTGAAGCCATTCTTTCTTGCAAATCATCCACATGGCTTCAAAACTAAGGGTTCTAAAAAAAAATATTGGCTAAAATTTTCGCTATTGTGTAAAAAGTACATATTTTGCATATCTAACGAAAATTGTGAACTTAAAAATTGCCTTATGAGAAAGATTTTACTATCTCTTTTTAGCCTATTTGTTTTTACAACATCAATTAACGCAGCAGCTGGTTTATTTGCACAAGGTTCTGGTGGTGGTATAATAACTTATACTGCCAATGGAGGTTCAGCAATAAATTCATATAACTGGAGTACCGATTTGGGCGTTTTATATTCATTACAATTAAACGGTGGTATTATTCACACTTTTAAAAATGGTGGTGGTAATATTTGTGGTGGTACCATGTTTTGGAGGGTGTATAAAGTGGGTAATACCCCCGGTTCTTACAATTCTCTTGCTTTAGGTTTTAGTGCAAATCATGCTTTCACAACCACAGCCTCACCTTCGAATGTATCAAGCACTTCTGCAGGTGATCAACGGTGGCAAGATATTTCATTAACTACAAACCTTTTTAATGATGGAAATATTAGCACGATAGTAGGTAGTTGCATTATCGATGTTTACTTTCAAGCTACTGGAGAAGCAACAACAGGTGGTTGCTCTTCAACATTTAATATAGGTTCATCAGGAAGTCCACTACAAATTACATTTACAAAAGCAAGAATTAGTGCAACTGCATCGGGTAACTGGAATACAGCTGCTACATGGTCTCCCGCAAATGTTCCAGCATCTGGCGATCCTGTTGCAATATTAGCAGGTCACACCATTACCTTAGATGTTGCAGCTACTATATCCTCTTTAATAATAAATAGCACAGGCACACTTACAGGCTCAACCAATGTTTTAACTGTTACTGGAGATGTTACCAATAATGGTACGCATACCAATTCATCTACTGCAGGTAAAATTGAATTTAGTGGTGCTTCAACTCAAACAATTGGTGCTGGAACTTATGGCAATCTGCGATGCAATAAATCAAGCGGTACTGTAAGTATTGGTGCAGTCACCTGTTCGTCTTTACAAATTACAAGTGGCACTATGCAACTTACAGGTGGTAGTGCCTTTCAGGTTAATGGCGATGTTACTATTGATGGTGGAACGTTTGCTTTGTCTGTAACTTCTGGTGGTGACTTAAAGCTTACAGGTAATTGGAGCCGCACTTCGGGTACATTTACCCCAAATGGAAGAGCCATTTTTGTAAACGGTTCTGGTGCACAATCCATTACAGGTGCTGGTGGTGCAGTATTGGATAAACTATTATTGGTTAAAGGTGGTGGCACACTTTCATTAGGTAGTAACTTAACTTTAAATGCTACCGTAGGCTCCGATGCTCTAGATTTAAATGGAGGGTCTTTTGACTTGAGTGGATTTAATTTAACTATTAATAGTGGTAAAAATATTAATGTTCAAACTTCTGCTCGTACAATATCCAATTCATCAGGTACTGTATCTAATATAAATATTACTGGAGCTAGTACTGTTACAAGTGCTAGTAGCGGAACTTTAGTACTAGCAACCACTACCAATACAATACTTACTGGGGGGGTTAATTTTGGAAGTAGTGTTACTACAGTAAATGGTACAATCGAAATTGGAGCTAGTGGTTTTATAAATACTAATAGCCCTACTTGGGTTTCTAGTTCTTTATTACTTTTCAATCAAGGTGCAGGTACTACCTATAATGTAATTAATATAGATCAAACATGGAGAAGTAGTGCTCCAATGCCATTTAATATAGCTGTTACTTCTGGCACTTTGAATATTGCCGACTCTAGAACTATAAGTGCCACTGGTGGTTTAGAGGTTAGACCTGGCGGAGCTTTAACAGTTGCTGCTTCACAAACGCTAACTACGAATGATAAACTTACCGTTAAATCCGATGGAATAGGAACAGGCCGTATCGGATCGTCTGCTGGTAGCTTTACTGGATCTGCAACTGTGGAGCGTTATATGACGGCTAGAAGAGCTTGGCGATTTTTAACTAGTCCAGTTGAAGGTAACGGCAGCAACGTAACATTAAGCTCTGGCTGGCAAACAGGTAGTGGAGCAGAAGGCATTATGTTGTTTAATGTAGGAGGTGGTAATGGCTTTACCGATGGCACAAGTCAGGGAGCTAATAACCCTAACATACGCAGATACGATGCTAGTACTCAAGCATGGGTAAATATAACTAATACTACTACCGAAATACTTGGTCAAAATGCACCAGGTGGTACAGCCGCTGCTAACAAATCTTTTGTAGCATTTGTAACAGGGCCACACAATACAGTTGCTCAAACTTATATTAGTCAAACTGGTACTGCTCTGGTAACTACTTCTAAAGCGGTGGGCAAGGTACAAACTGGGCAAAAAGACTTTACCATACAAAATACCAATAACCAATTTACTTTAATCGGTAACCCTTATGCTAGTCCAGTAGACATTGAATTATTCTATACATCTAACTCAGCCAAGTTGCAAAATATATTTTATGTATGGGATCCCACTTTAGCTGGTACTTATGGCTTGGGCAGATATGTACAGGTAACAAGAAACAGTGCCAACAACTTCACTTATACTCCTTCCAATGGTACTGAGTATAGGTATATTCAAAATGGTCAAGCTTTTTTTGTAACGAGCAATGGAGGAGGTTCTACTGTAAGTTTTCAAGAAAGCCACAAAGTAAGTAACTACTCTATCACACCATTTAGAATAGGTAATCAATACGAAAAGCTGAACATCAATTTACTCTTTAACCAAGGAACAAATTTTGCCCTTACAGATGGTGTGGCAGCGATGTATAACAACAATTACAGCACAGCTACCACCGATATGGAAGACGGTGTAAAGTTTACCAGTGGCGATGAAACAATCAGTATCATCCGAAACGGTAAAAAGATGTTTACTGAAGCCCGACCATTGATAGATGTAACGGATACCATATTTTTAGATATCAAAAACATGAAGCAACAGGCTTATCGCTTCGATTTTATCCCTGATAACTTTAGCAATGCTGGGCTAACAGCGTATTTACAAGATAGCTATACCAATACAGAAACTGCTATTAGCTTAACAGGCAACAGCAGCTACAATTTTACTGTAGATGCAAATGCAGGCAGCAATGTAGCCACGAGGTTTAAAATAGTATACCGTAGCAATGG
>JAYVRD010000007.1:0-3126 GCA_043776595.1 Chitinophagaceae bacterium
AATGAATTAAAATATTAAATAAATATAAATATAATTATTTACAATGTATTATATAAAGATAATGAGAAGCAATACAGTAATGTATTTTAATAGAAATTAGTGATTAGGCAGAATTTCTGCTGGCATTAATAATTCCGAAAGAACAACGCATAGCCAGTTTTTCATAAGATGGCTTTATGGGAGAGTTTACCAATTGATCTTCCAAACTTCTTACTTGGGTAATGGCATACTGCTGAATGGTAAGTAGTGGCAATACAATTCTTTCTCTCATTTGTATAGAAAGCTGGTCAACTGGGTAACTGTCCATTAATGCTCTATTGCCACTTAATAAAGCCACATATCGTTTCGTACGTTCAAACTCATCGTTCATCATGTTCCATATTTCGCCATAAGTGGCATGATGGGATAGGAAGGCTGTTAAAGGAAAGAAACATTTCTTCATTGCCATTTCGCAATTGTCTATCAGGGTTTTAAAAAAGAGCGATTCATTGTACAATTGTTTTACTTCCATCCATTTGCCTTCGTTGGCAATTTTTTCAAGTGCAAGCCCAACGCCATAAAAGCCGGTAACGTTTTGTTTAAGTTGACTCCAAGCACCTACAAACGGGATGGCACGTAAATCTTTCAACTCTAATTTAGACGATGCCCCTCTTTTTGCAGGACGAGACCCAATATTGGTTTCTGAATAAAAACGCAAAGGGCTAGCATGCAACAAGTAATCAGTAAAATAAGGATGATTTTTTAGGGCAGAATAAGCATGATGCCCTTCTAATGCCAAAGTATCTATGAGTTGCTCTTGCTCATTTGTAAACGAAGTGTCTTTGGCATTAATAACGCTATTAGAAATACCAGCGTGTAGCAATTGCTCAATATTGTACTGGGCAGCGTCTATCGTTCCAAAATTAGAGCTAACAGTTTGCCCTTGTATGGTAAGTTGAATTTCTTTGTTAGAAATGTTTTTACCAAGCGATGCATAAAAGTTATGCGTTTTGCCACCGCCTCTTGCTGGTGGTCCACCACGTCCATCAAAAAACACAACATCCACTTCATATTTTTTAGAGATGGCAGTGAGTTGCTCTTTGGCTTTATAAATACTCCAATTGGCCATTAAGTAGCCACCATCTTTTGTACCATCGCTAAAGCCAAGCATTATTATTTGTTTATTACTCCTGCGTTGTAAATGCTGCACATAAGTTGGGTTGGTATACAATTCCTCCATAATGGCAGCAGCTTCTTGTAAATCATTTATGGTTTCAAACAAAGGAATAATATCTACATTCAAATCTTCTTTTTGCCAGCCACTTAGTAAAAATAGTCCATACACTTCCATAGCGTTTAATGCACTATTACATTGGCTAATAATGTAGCGGTTGCAGCCTGTTTCGCCATTTAATTGTTGGATTATTTTTATGGCTGCTATTGATTCCAATACATCTCTTTGTACATCATCAACCAATACATTTTTGTTGGTTACAGTATCAATGCTGGTAAGCACATTTATTTTTTCATTGTTGGTAAGCGTTGTGTAATTGGCAGGAAGAATATTGCCAGCAGCTACAAGTGCATCTATTGTTTTGCCATGTACGCTGCTATCTTGCCTTACATCTAGCGATGCGAAGTGCAAACCAAAAACTTCCACTTTATTAATGAGGTTTTCTACTTGTGCTACAAACAAACTATTATGGTTGTATATTAATTGATAACAAATGTTTTTTAATGCCGATAAAATTTCTTCTTTACTTAAATTAAAATTGTGCCCCGGTACAAACACATGATCGTAAAGTTTCTTTTCTAATTGTGCCAAAGCTACATCTACCCCTTTAAACGTAAGCCTACGTTTAAGTTTACGTATATCTAAGTAATAACATTTGATAGCTGCACCACGCAAAGCATGGGCTACATTTAAAGTAGTATCGGCTTTTACAAATGGATTTCCATCTCTATCGCCACCTGGCCAAAAGCCCATTTTTAAAATTGGGTTATTAGGGTTCAAGGCATCACCAAAACGACTTTTTAAAAAACCAGTGATACGCCCAGCAGCATGATAAAAAATGTTTTCTAAATACCATATTAGGCTTATAGCCTCATCGTAAGGGGTGGGTTTTGTATGCTGAAAAAATGGCGTACGTCCAAGTTGTTCTAAGTAAGTATAAATTTGATTTTCATTATTATTGTTTACAGCATTCGATATATCGTGAATGATGCCCAATACTGCACCACGATAAAACTGTGTAGGATGTGCGGTAAGTACCAATTGTATGGTAAAGTCTTTTAGTTTTTCTTTTAATGCCTCTTCGCTTTTTAGTGTATCTACTTCTAAGGCTAGCTGTTTTAAAGTGCCGCTGCCACCCATATCATTTACTTTGGTAAAAGATGCATCTTCTAAAGCATCAAACAATACCACCTGTCTTTCTATGTATTGTACAAAAAGAAAAAGTAAGTCTATCTTTTCTTCTTCTTTTATAAATGTAGTTTGCTGCGTAAAAAACGCTTCTATAATTTCTACGGGGCTTAAATTTTTTTTATAACCTTCTTCGCAATTAATTAATAATAACGAAACAAGAATACCCGTTTTTTCTATACGATGAAAAGGTAACGATGTAAACAAGCTGTTGTATAGCTGAAACTTTACACCTACCATGTTTTTAAATTGCTGTAACGCAGCATTGTTTGCAGAACTTCTCATCATGTGTGTTGGTTTGTAGTAGGCAGGCAATGTACAGGCTATGAAAGTACAATTTTTAGTAGTTAACGGTTGGTAGTTTTGTATCTTTTGTTTTTGTGCATTATTTTTTTATTGAACTAGCTATAGATTATCTATTGGGCTTCGGTTGCGTCGCACATTTTAAACTATGTGGTGCTATTGGGCTTTTATTATGTAGCTAAACAGTACTTGAGTTTGTAGAAGCTGATAAAATGAGGAATCGATTTCGACATGATTAACCTAGCAATATCATTATTTATTTTTCTGTTTTTTCTTCACCTAGATTATTCTACTACATAATAAAAGCCAAATCTTCTGCTATAGCTATACTAACATGCTTTAATAATTCCGATTGTGTATATTTGTATAAATTTTACAAATGTCCTATCAGATTATTCTCAGTAAAATAGATTTAGACATAA
>JAYVRD010000008.1:0-12263 GCA_043776595.1 Chitinophagaceae bacterium
TGCCAAAACCATTGGGCGATTATATTTTGAAAAACAAGATCATTACAATCTTGCTCAAAAAATGTGTACTTATTTTTTAGAGTTTGTGCGTACAAAATATATTATTGGCACTAGTTACCTAAATGAAGATTTTGTGAAAAAACTGAGTGGCAAAAGTGGCTACCCTGAAGAAAAAGTAATGGAGTTAGTAAGTTATATTTCACAACTGCAATCTACCACCACAATTAGTGAGCAGCAATTGGGTGTTTTATACAATCAATTTCAAAATTTTTATAAAACCGTATCATAATGGAAAATGAAAATGTATTTCAACAGCGTACCGATTTATCAATGCTAAACGAAGCTGTAGCAGGTATTAGCAATGAGATAAAAAAAGTAATCGTAGGGCAGGAGGAGATGGTGCGTATGATAATAGCTGCCATACTTGCCGATGGGCATGTAATAATTGAAGGTGCACCTGGTGTGGCAAAAACGCTAACAGCAAGGTTGGTAGCTAAAAGTATTGATGTGCAGTTTAGTAGAATTCAATTTACACCAGACCTTATGCCAAGCGATGTGTTGGGTACAAACATTTTCAATCCCAGAGATTCTCGTTTTGAATTTAAACAGGGTCCTGTGTTTAGCAATATTGTTTTAATAGATGAAATAAATAGAGCCCCAGCAAAAACCCAAGCTGCATTGTTTGAAGTAATGGAAGAAAGGCAAGTTACCATGGATGGACAAACGTATGCCATGAATATTCCTTTTATGATTATTGCTACACAAAACCCAATAGAGTACGAAGGCACTTACCGACTACCAGAGGCACAATTAGATCGTTTTTTATTTAAAATAAATGTACCTTATCCAACTGAGGTACAAGAGTTTGACATACTCAATCGCTTTCATGGCTTGGGCAATACCAACGCACTCAGCAGCATCAACAAAGTATTAACTGCCGAACAAATAAAACAGGTACGCCAATTGGTAAAGCAAATCATCATAGAAGAAAAATTATTACAGTTTATTGCAAAAATAATTACCACTACACGCAGCCATAAGTCTATTTTCTTAGGAGCATCGCCTAGGGCGTCATTGGCTGTAATGAATGCTGCCAAAGCTATTGCTGCTATGAGTGGAAGAGATTTTGTAACACCAGATGATATTGTTTTTGTATGCCCTTACGTACTTCGCCATCGTATTTTACTAACACCCGAAAAGGAAATGGAAGGTATTACTACAGATGAAGTAATTCAACAAGTTATTCACTCAATAGAAATACCCCGTTAATGTTTCAACGCATTATCTATTTATATCGTTCCTTCTATCTTAGCAAACGCACTTATTGGACAGGCGGTGCTATTGCATTTGTATTTGCCAGCAGTTTTTTTTGGCAACCTTTAATAGAGTTGGGCAAAATTACTTTACTACTAGTATGCTTTTTATTACTAGTAGATTTTTTATTACTCTATGGCAAACGCAAAGCCCTGTTGGGTGGGCGAAGTTGTAACCCACGTTTCAGCAATGGCGATGACAATAATATTTACATAGAACTTCAAAACAATTATCGCTTTCGCATCCATGCTTCTATCATAGATGAATTACCACTCCAATTTCAAATAAGAAATTTTAATAAAAACATTTCTTTACCTGCTGGTCTAGCTGCATCTATTCCATACAGCCTTCGCCCATTAGAGCGTGGTGAATACCACTTTGGAGATGTACAAGTATTTGTACAAAGCCCTTTTGCAATCATTATTCGCAGGTTTACATTTCCAGCTTCTGCAACTATTGAAGTCTATCCATCTTACTTGCAAATGCGTAAGTATAGTTTATTGGCCATCGCCAATCAATTAACAGATAGTGGCACCAAACGCCTACGCAAGTTGGGACACAGCACAGAGTTTGAACAAATAAAAGATTATGTACATGGCGATGATTTTAGAACAGTAAACTGGAAAGCTTCGGCACGCAAAGGAGATTTGATGGTAAACACTTATGTAGATGAAAAAAGTCAACAAGTTTTTTGCCTGCTAGATAAAAGTAGAAATATGAAAATGCCTTTTGAAGGGATGAGCTTGTTAGATTATGCAGTCAATGCCTCACTTATTTTAACCAATGTGGCTTTACAAAAGCAAGACAAAGCTGGCTTAATAACTTTTGCCGAAAAGGTAGATACATTTTTACCACCCGACCGCAAGAATAGGCAAATGGAAAATGTATTAGATGCCTTATACAACCAACAAACTAAATTTTTAGATGCCGACTTTGAAGCATTATATGCACAAGTAAGAAGCAAAATAAAACAACGCAGTTTATTAATACTCTTCACCAATTTTGAAAGTGTGTATAGCTTAGAAAGACAGCTACCTTACCTACGCCGTATAGCACACCATCATTTATTAATGGTAGTACTGTTTGAAAACACAGAAATAAAAATACTTACCCAAACACAAGCTACCAATACCGAAGAAATTTATATACAAACCATAGCCGAAAAATTAGCTTACGAAAAACGCCTACTCGTAAAGGAGTTAAAGAAGTATGGCATCCTTACTGTACTTACAACACCACAGCAGCTAACCATCAATACTGTAAACAAATATTTAGAAGTAAAGGCAAGGCAGGCAATTTAGATTTTTTGGTAGCCAGCTTTTGTATTTCAATATGGCTGCGGTGGCGTCGCACATGTTTAGCCATGAATAAGTATTCAGCATTTATTAAAGCGTAGGCTAGAACTTATACTGAAGTAATAAGAAAGAAAATGACTATTTGTAAATGATAAAATCAATATCGCTACCAAACCTTGTAGGAAATTAATGTTACATACAGATATTAGTAGTCGCTCTTAAAATAAACATTAAAAGTTGAACCTTTGCCAATAAAACTTTCCACTTCAATCTTACCTCCCTTATCGTTTAGCATTCTGTTTATGATATATAAACCCATTCCTGTGCCTTCTATATGCGGGTTTATTCTTGAAAATTTATTAAAAATAGTTTCGTGATTTTTTGTATCAATACCTAACCCATTATCACTGATGGATAGAACCACATATTCTGCCTCTTTCACGGTGGTGATCAATATTTTCAAAGCTTCATCTGTTTTTTTATACTTAATAGCATTACTTAAAAGATTAAAAAGAATGCTTCTTAAATTTTTTCTTGAAAATATTATTTCTGATGTATTGAATTCTGATTTTATTTCAATCCCATTGTTGTAAATATCATTCCTTAAGGCTAGTAATACATCATAAAAAATATCTTCAATATTCAGTCGCTCATCTTCATTGGGTATTCTTGTTTCTACTTTTATGTGCTCAGTAAAATCTTCCAGTAATGTTTTCATATTTCTGGAAGCTCTTGTTAAGGTTTCAATCCATGTTGTAAATTGTTCAGTATCCCTAGCTTTATACGCATCCATTAACTCATCTGCTAGTAATACAATTGTTGAAAGGGGCTGCCGTATGTCGTGTGATAATGTATAGAGTAAAGTGTCATGCTCTGCATTTAATTGTTCCAATTCGTTTAACACAGCAATCCGTTTTGTTATATCCACAAAAGTTATGATTACACCATTTGTTCTATTTTCCTTCCTAATGATGTAGGGTAAAATATTCATTTGAAACCATCTTTTGTCTGTTGTTTGAACTTCCTTTTCAAGAATTTCACCTGTTGCAATTACTTCGTTTATATTTTCAATTAAAGTAGGATAGCGAATATTGTCTGCAACATCTTCAATATTTTTATTAATATCAGCATTAGTCAATGTAAATTGCTTCATAGCTGGTGGCGTAAATTTCCTTAGTATGAGATTACCATCTACAAACAATTGCGGAATAATAGTATTAGCAAAGTAGTTTTCTAAATCTTCGTTTAAAACATCTAATTCTTTTGTGGACATATTGGGGCTGTTTTTTTCCAAAATTTATAAGTTTAAGGTGCATTAATAATATACTGAAACTACTTAAAATTTCTACAAATTACGTATAAACAAATGGGCTTTTTAAAAGTGTGGAAATAGAATTTTGTTAGCCAATAACAAATGCTAGATAATGATATAAAAGTACAAGTTAAGAAATATAAGTTAAGTGATGTTTGTGAAGCCTTTACATGAATTTGTTTATAACATAAATCCGTTAAGCCTTATTTGCAAAAAAACATGTTAGTTGAAGCTAAATTTTTCTGTTGTGTATTGCTGCATATGTTTTATCCCGACTTTTAAAAATTTTCTGTCTTGTAATTTGTCTTGCTTTTATTCTAAAAACGTCATAAATAAGGTTTTCAAAATCTGTCAATCCTCAATAAAAGCAAAATATCTATTCTAAGCTAAAAATGTGCGACGCAACCGCAGCTTAATAGATATTCTATTGCTAGCTACATAAAATTCTACTTATTGTCTAGCAGATTTATATTTTCTGGTAACTGACATGAAAACTACTTGGGCATTCGTTTATAAAATACAAATCCATTTTTCTCGTACAACTTTGTCATTTGTGGTATGGTGTCTATAAAAGGTTGGTCTTGCACTTTTATAGAAATATAGGCAGGCTTATCTATGTTACCTCTCATCATCCACTCATTTGTTTTAGTACTATCGTTTTTAAAAGGGGGCTTTTGGGTGTAGAAATAATGGGCATAGCTTTTATAACCCCAAGTTTCTGCATAGCAATCTTCTCCTTTGTGGGCTTCAAAAAATTCAATATTGGCACGTTGGCTGAAGGCTTCAATTTTTGGAGTAATGAGTAGAGCAGTAAGTAGGCAACATACAGTAACGCTGGCAAACAGTAGACTTGTTTTTAACTGCTGTTTTTTAGATAGCATGTAAAACAAAATGCCAATTAGTAAAATCATCCCACCTATTCCATCTGC
Organism: Chitinophagaceae bacterium; assembly: GCA_043776595.1. Taxonomy (GTDB): domain Bacteria; phylum Bacteroidota; class Bacteroidia; order Chitinophagales; family Chitinophagaceae; genus UBA1930. Next base: position 4,851 of record JAYVRD010000008.1, read on the forward strand.
CCAACTCCAATGCACTATAGCTTGTAAATTGCCTTTGGCAAATGGGTCTTCTACTTTATTAATCCACTTATTTTTGTTTATTAAAACCAATGGTATGGCAGCAAGTACCAACCCTAAAACAAAGCCTACTAACACTAATATACTTTTTAGCCAAATGTTTAATGATTGTTTTTTTTGTTCCCAAATTTCTTGTACGCTAAGTGCAGCCAAAAAAGTTAAGGGAAACCAACATAAAGAAGAGTAGTGAATAATTTTTGTTTTTACAATAGAGAAAAGCAATAGTGTAATCCAAAACAAAATGAGCATCCATTGCTTAAATATTTTTTGACGTAGGATAGTAGTGGGTGTAAACATTCCCCTCATGAAAAAGATGGAAGCAGGAAAGCAACCAATGAGCAATACCCACCAATGATAAAAGAAAGGTTCGCCATGGTCGGCATCGCTTGTGCTAAAAATGGCTATTTGGCGTTGTATAAATTCTACAATAAAAGTAGGACCGTTTTGTACAAGGTCTACACCAAACCATGCGAAACAAACTATAAATGCTACAATAATGATGACAAATAATTCCTTCCACCCAATAAAAATTTTAAAACGATTGATAATGACAAAAGTTAAATAACTAAGTAGTGAAATTAAAATAGCCACAGGCCCTTTGGTAAGAACTGCTAAGCCTAAAAATAATCCAACTAAAGCTGCGTATCGTGTTCGTTTAGTAGTTTCTTTTAACGTTAAAAAATAGAAATTATAAATGGCTAAAAAAATAAAAAGGTTAAACCAAGGGTCTATAATGCCACTTTTAAAATATAGAAAAGTAACCAGTGTACCCAAGTAAATCATTACCCAAATTCTGGCAAGGGTTTCGTTAAAAATTTGTTTGCCTATTCTAAATAATACAACTAAGGTTAGTATACCACAAACAGCATTAGGAAAACGTGCAGCAAATTCGTTGATGCCAAATGCTTTCATGCTTAGCACTTGCATCCAAAAAAATAAGGGTGGCTTTTCAGTAAATCTTGCATAGTTTATTTGTACCGAAAAGTAATTACCTGTTGCAATCATTTCTCTAGCACTTTCGGCAAAGTTTATTTCATCCCAATCAAACAAATGCACATGCCCCAAAAAAGGGATGAACAGCAAAGCAGCTATGGTAGCAATGGTATATTCGTTTTTAAGAAGGAGTTTAAGCATGGGCAAATGTAACTCTTCAAATCTTTTATACAATCTCAATGGTTGTAGTTATTACTTTTGTTGCAAAGCTATTTTAATGCACGCACTTAAAGATTTAGTACAAGATTTTGCCAATAGGTTTAATAACCCACATTTTCCTTCTCACCCAGCTACATTATACCAACCTAACGATTACTTTTTATCGCTTGGTGGCAAACGCATACGCCCAGTAATGTGCCTTATGGGCAATGAATTGTTTGACGATATAAACCTTGATGCCTATCATGTAGCTACGGCTATAGAACTGTTTCACAACTTTACTTTAATACACGACGATATTATGGACGCTGCACCATTAAGGCGTGGCATGGAAACTGTACACACAAAGTATGGTAATAATGTAGCCCTACTTAGTGGAGATGTAATGCTTATTCGCTGTTACGATTATATTAATAAAATAGACACTCACTATTTACACGCCATACTTTCTTTGTTTAATAAAACTGCAAGAGAAGTATGCGAAGGACAGCAGCTTGATATGGATTTTGAAAAGCAAGAAACCGTTCTGCTAGAAGAGTATATTCACATGATTTCTTTAAAGACATCTGTGTTAATAGCTGCTAGTTTAGAAATGGGTGCTATACTTGGTGGTGCTAGCGAAGGCAACTGCAAACACCTCTACGAGTTTGGTAGAAACTTAGGCATTGCCTTTCAAATACAAGACGATTATTTAGATGCATTTGGCAAACCCGAGAAGTTTGGTAAAGATGTAGGTGGCGATATACGTCAAAATAAAAAAACATTTCTGCTGCTACATGCTTTAGAAGTAGCCACTGCAAACCAAAAAGCTAAAATGCAAACCCTAATGGAAGAAAATCCAGCTGATAAAGTACCCCAAATGCTACAAATTTTTAAAGATTGTAATGTAGATGCTTGGGCCAAAGAACTAAAAGAAAAGTACGTGCAAACTGCTTACAAACATTTAGAAGACATTGCCGTAGTAAGCATACGCAAAAAGCCCATGATGGAAGTAGCTGAGTTTTTAATACAAAGAGATTATTAAGAAATACATTAACGCAGCCTACTGTATTTTTTAAATTTAGCTACACCATAGCTCAATAAGATCTTTCTAACCCCTTCTCTAAAATTCATTACTTCTTTAATTCCTCCTTATATTAGCAACTCATCACCAAAAGCCCAACTGCTATGTCTAATTCTTTGTTTCGTACTAAGAACATTGATAAAATTATTGCCGACTCTGCTGCCAACAATGATGGTCATGCAACTGGTTTAAAACGTGTATTAACTGCAAGAGACCTTACTTTTTTTGGCATTGCAGCCATATTGGGTGCTGGTAGTTTTAGTAGCTTGGGTGGTGCAGTGTTTAGTGGTGGTCCGGGTGTGGTTATACTTTTTATAATTACGGCTATTGCTTGTGCTTTTACAGCTTTTTGTTATAGTGAGTTTGCCAGTAGAATACCTGTTGCAGGTAGTGCATATACTTACGCTTATGCAAGCTTTGGAGAATTGTTTGCTTGGATAATTGGTTGGGCATTAATTATGGAATATTCTATTGGCAATATTTATGTAGCCTATAGTTGGAGCGATTATTTTACTTCTTTTTTAGACAGATTTGGGCAAATTATTCATGTAAACTTACACATGCCCGAATATTTAAGTACCAGCTATATGGAAGCCAAACATGCAGTAGCCGATAATAGCCTCAACAAAAGTTTAATTACTGCATGGAACACAGCCCCAACAATTGGCAGCCTAAGAATTATTTTTGATTTACCTGCTTTGATAATTAACCTATTAATTACTTACTTGGTATTGCGTGGGGTAAAAGAGAGTAGAAACTTTAGTAACGTAATGGTTATTTTAAAATTAGCCGTAGTGCTGTTGGTAATATTGGTAGGTGGATATATGATTTTTCATTTGGGTACTACAGCAAATTGGCATCCTGTAAACGATGCTGGCATACAATCTTTTATGCCCAATGGCTTTGGTGGCGTAATGGCTGCAGTAAGTGGTGTTTTCTTTGCCTATATTGGTTTTGATGCAGTAAGTGTATTGGCAGAAGAAAGCAAAAATCCACAACGAGATTTACCTAAAGGCATGATACTGTCTCTTGTTATTTGCACAGTCATTTATATTTTACTTACGCTTGTTTTAACTGGTACAGTAAACTATAGAAATTTTGATGGGGTAGGAGATCCATTGGCTTTCATCTTCGAGCCACAAAACTTAAACTTGGGTTGGATGCAGTTCCTTGTTTCTATTTGTGCAGTAGTGGCAATGACAAGTGTTTTACTTGTTTTTCAAATGGGGCAACCACGTATTTGGATGAGTATGAGCCGAGATGGATTGTTGCCACCTGTATTTCAAAAAATTCACCCAAAATATAAAACGCCATCTTTTGCAACTATTGTTACTGGCTTGGTAGTGGGCATTCCTATTTTATTTACAGATAAAACTTTTGTGCTAGATTTTACGAGCATTGCTACTTTGTTTGCTTTTGTATTGGTATGTGGTGGTGTGTTGCTCATTCCTCGTAGAGAAAAAGAAGCAGGTAAGTTTCATATACCTTTTATTAATGGTCAGTTTATTTTTCCAGCATTAATTATTGGGGCAATTGTTTTTCTTGCCTATCACATGCAAAATAAAATGGGTGTGGGCTATTTTACTGAATTGCTAAATGGAGATTTTAAAGATTATAGCAATGATAAATTACTAAAAGATAAACTTTTTTTTACCAGCGATATTGCCAAAATTTCCACCATCGTCTTCTGGTTATCGGCATTAGCAATCAGTGTTTTTGCCTTTATTAAAAAATATTCCCTGATACCGCTAATGGGTTTAATAACCTGCCTTTACCTACTTACTGGCATGACAAAAAGTAACTGGATTTGGTTCTTAGGTTGGTTGGCTATTGGCTTAGTTATTTACTTTTTATATGGATACAGAAAAAGCAAACTTGCTAAATAGTTTTTTGTAGCCAGCAGCAGAATATAAATTTAGCAGCGGTGGCGTCGCACATGTTTAGCTATGCACATCTATTAAGCTTTAACAACGGAGTATGGAATATAGAAAGCTCATTTACTAACTATTTTTCCATTTCATCCTATGACTGTATTTTTACAAACTTTATAAGTATCGTCTAACATCTTCAATCTTAAATAAAAAATATATCATGGCATACGATTTTGTAGTTATTGGCAGCGGTCCAGGTGGTTATCCTGCGGCAATCCGTGCATCACAATTAGGGTTTAAAGTAGCAATTATTGAAAAAGAAAGCCTGGGTGGTGTTTGTTTAAATTGGGGTTGTATTCCTACCAAAGCACTTATTAAAAGTGCTCAGGTGTTTGAATATGTTAAGCATAGTGCCGATTATGGTATTAATGCTACTGGCACAGCCGATTTTGGTGGTGTTATAAAACGTAGTCGTGGTATTGCCGATAAAATGAGCAAAGGCATTCAGTTTTTAATGAAGAAGAATAAGATTGATGTAATTATGGGCTATGGTAAAGTAGCTGGCAAAGGAAAAATAGAAGTAACAGCACCAGGTGGTAATAAAGATATTGTAGAAGCAAAATACATTGTTATTGCAACAGGTGGTCGCAGCCGTGCATTACCCAACCTACCACAAGATGGTGTAAAAGTAGTAGGCTACCGTGAAGCAATGGTACTGCCTACACAACCTAAAAGCATGATTATTGTAGGTAGTGGTGCTATAGGTGTAGAGTTTGCCTATGTATACAATTGTATGGGTACAAAAGTTACCATAGTAGAGTTTATGCCACGTATAGTACCTGTAGAAGATGAAGACATTAGTAAAGAATTAGAAAAGCAATACAAAAAGCAAGGCATAGAGGTAATGACTAACGCCTCTGTAGAAAGTGTGGATACTACTGGTGCAGGTGTAAAAGCATTGGTAAAACTGCAAGATGGTAGCACCATAACTTTAGAAGCAGATGTGCTTTTAAGTGCTGTAGGTGTAGTAGCCAACATAGAAAATATTGGCTTAGAAGAAAGTGGAATAAAAACCGAAAAAGGGAAAGTAATTGTTGATAAATACCAACAAACTTCGGTAGCTGGCATTTATGCTATTGGAGATTGTAGCCCAGGGCAAGCACTAGCACACGTAGCTGCTAAAGAAGGTATTAATGCTGCCGAACATGCAGCTTATTTAGAAAAGAAACACCATCATTTGCCCGAACCTTTAGATTATAATAACATACCAGGCTGTACCTATTGTATACCAGAAATAAGCAGCGTAGGCTACACCGAAAAAGCTGCTAAAGAAGCTGGCTACGAAATTAAAGTAGGCAAGTTCCCTTTTATAGCTAGTGGCAAAGCAGTGGCAAGCGGGGCTACAGAAGGTTTTGTGAAAGTAATTTTTGATGCGAAGTATGGCGAATTTTTGGGTTGTCATATGATTGGTAGCAACGTTACCGATATGATTGCAGAAGCTGTAGTAGCTCGTAAATTAGAAACGACTGCACACGAATTGCTAAATGCTGTGCATCCACACCCTACCATGAGCGAAGGCTTAAAAGAAGCCGTTGCAGCAGCGTATGGTGAAGCAATTGACATTTAAGTAAACAATAAAGCTGTAGATAAAAAGGATTACGTAGAAATAGGTAATCCTTTTTTGGTTATCAGCTTTAGAATAAAAATTGAGCAGCGGTTGCGTCGCACATTTTAAGCTTTGGAACAATATTTAGCTGTCTGCAATCCTTCAAATAATTTATCTTGCTTTTAAAATCAAACTATGAAAATTATATTCTCTTTACTATTCAGTCTGTTGTTGATAGGCGTAAAATCACAAACCACCACTTACATACTTATACGCCATGCCGAAAAAGATACAACGGTTAAAGGCAGCAAAATTATGCAGGCAGATCCACCATTATCTAAAGAAGGTGATGCAAGAGCTAAACGCTTAATTAAAATTTTGAAAAAATATGATATTGATAGCATCTATTCTACCAATTTTATACGCACCAAATCTACCGTAGCTCCAATAGCAGCAAAGTATAAATTGGAAACTAAAATTTACGAACCTAAACTTTTAAAATTATTTTCGGAACAGCTCTTGACTATTCAAAACAAAACCATTTTAATAGTGGGGCACTCTAACACAACACCTACGCTTGCTAACTTTTTATTAAAGGCAGATAAATTCAAACCTTGGGATGATAGCGTGTACAATAAATTATTAATTGTAACCATAAAAAATGGTAAAGCTGATGTAATAGAAAGAGTGTATTAGCAAATTGGTAAAACGCATGCCTATTGCCCAATGCTTATTCTTTCGTGTTAAATGTGCGACGCAACCGCTGCCTAATTACTAGTGTCCCGTTAAGTTATCAATGAGAATAATCTGTTTGCCAATCTCTTTAGTTTCTTGTTTTGTAAACAGTTTCTTTATATTATATTTATCAAAAAGGCTAACACTTAATACTTGCATTATTTGAGTTAACAAATACCCTTGTGCAGCTATGCAATTTTACAGCCCAATCCATATTCAACAGCTCAAAGGCTGCCTGATTGCAGCAAAGTAGCTGCCGACGTTAGGAGGCACTACTTGCGAAAAGCAGGAACCAAAGCCGATATTTGCACTACAGCCCACAGCCCCTAAACAAACATTTTCTCATCAACCCTAAAAAACAAAACCCTCATAAGCAGTTGGCCTATGAGGGTTTTTGTACATCATTTTATACATCTTAAAAACCATTCCAAATAATTATTTCTTCTAACGTTGAATTACCAACGGTTCTTGTTGGCCCATCAGGACTAGGAAAACCTACCACTATAAACTTGCATGAAGTGCTGCAATTACAATATGTGTGTACACCTACAGAGCCCCAGCCATTTAAACTACAATCGTAGCTAGTGCCACTGCAACTACCTGCACACATGAGTAATTGTTTGTCTATTAAGGTATAAAAAGTACCATCTTTTATTAGCCTTCCTAGCATTACAAAGCCATGTCCTTTGTCTTCAAACGTTGTTTCTACGTATTCAATATTGCCCTCTTTTTTTACTAGGGATTTAATTTTTTCTGCTTTTGAGAATTGCGTTATCACTAAATCGGCAATATTTTTTATAGCACCGTTGCTTAGAGTAGTCCCATTATTTTCTAGCGTTAACAACAAACCTTTATCAATAGTGGCAGACATCTGTGCATTTAAAGTAATGCCTCCAGGTACACTAGTACAAGGCCCTGCATCGGTTGAA
>JAYVRD010000009.1:0-3115 GCA_043776595.1 Chitinophagaceae bacterium
ATTTTTTCTGGCCATTTTTTACCCAGCTTAATGGTATCTATTAGTTGTAGTTTTTGGTTTACAATATGGTATTGTACAATCCAATTATCGTTTCCACCACTAGCATAAAGCCATTGGCTATTGCTGCTAAAGGCCAACCCATACCAGCTTTTGGCAATAGTAACGCTATCTAATAACTTTTCGGTGGCTGCATCTACTAGCTGAATTGATTGGGTGCTTTGCCCATTATTGGTAACAGCTATAAATTTTTTATTGCTGCTTACAGCAATGTTTAAAGGCAAATCTCCTAAAGGGATGCTACGCCCCACTGGCGATAGCTGCCAGCCATTGGGCAAATGAATTTTGTTTTGTAACTGTTTGGCTGTTTGTGCTAGGGCGATGGTGTGGAGAAATACACTACAAAGTGCAAATGCAAATTTCATGTTTTAATACTTTGAGTAAAGCTAAAGGGATAATATGAAGTGAATATGAAATATTGCAATTTTATGCTTGCTGCCATGAAAACCAAAACCCTCAACCTAGCCCCGATTGAAACGGAAACCACGCTGAAGCCTTTGTGCATGGGTTTGTGGCGTAGTTGTAGTGCAAAGCGGGTACTATTGTTGCTATGAAAAACTATAGCTGATGCTACTTATAAATACTTACTTCTTCTCCATTAAATCTCTTATAGCTACCGATGCCACCACTGCACCAAAGGTGGCTGGCATATATGAAATAGTACCATAAGCCGATTTTTTGTAATTACTTCCATCGGTAAGTATAAGGCTTTCTTTTAGGGGCGGCTCGGGTGAAAAAACAACTTGTACACCTTTAAAAATGCCTTGTGCTTTTAAGTTTTTACGTACTTGTTGGGCAAATTTGCAATGGTGGGTTTCAGCAATATCTGCCACTTGCAAAAGTGTGGGATCGAGCTTTCCACCAGCACCCATGCTGCTTACTAAGGGCAAATAGCTTTGATAAGCCAGAGTGATAAAAGTAATTTTTGGGGTGATGCTATCTATGGCATCAATAATATAATTGGGTTTTGTGGCCAGCAATTCGGCTACCATGGTTGGATTTACAAACTGCTGTACTACGTTTAGTTGTAGTTGTGGGTTGATGGCTAATAATCTTTCTGCCATGATGCTTGCTTTTGGTACACCATGATTGGTAGCTAGTGCTGGCAATTGCCGATTGCGATTGGTAGGGTCAACGGTATCGCCATCAATAATAGTCATGGTGCCAATGCCACTACGTGCAATAAACTCTGCTGCAAAACTACCCACACCGCCCAAACCTACAACCATTACGTGCTGCTGGGTAAGGTGGTGTACAGTGTCTTCTCCTATTAACAAACTGGTACGAGATAGCCAACTAATATCGTTCATGGTGCAATGATAAGTAGTAGTTTGTGTTTGTTTACTGCTTCTCTTTTACCTGTAATTCTTCCCAAGGGGTTGTACCATCTTTTTCTCTAGTAAAGCTTAGGTTTTTGCTTTCGCCAATCACAATTTCGGCGGTGGTGTACACTAAATTATCGGTAAGTAAATGCCCGCCAATGGTTTTGCCTGTGCTATCGCTAATGCTAATGTGTAAGTGGCTACCATTGATGCTTACTGTGCCTACAAGAGATACAATTTCAAAATGCCCCGATTGTACACTGCCATTGGCTTGGTTGGCATAGCGTATATTAGTTTGAGTAAGGCTACCCACACAAGTAATAATATAACCAGCTTCTATTTTTTCTTTTGCTACAAATGCTTCTATTTCTTTTTTTAAGTCTTGGTTGGGTTTTAAACGAAAAGCATGGGTTTTAAAAGTGTGGGTAGGCATGGTAAGTTGTGTATTGCATTTGGTAAAAAGTATGGAAAGAATGAAAAGGTAGTAAATAGGCTTCATGGTTAGCGTAGATAAAGTTTGAATTAAAGATAGCGAAAATGTGGGTATTATTATTAAGCTTGTGCATGTAGCAGTATAAGGCAACTCTTATACTATCAGCTATAAAATACTACCGTTAAACTATTTATTAATCCGTATATACATCCCTTGCAACATAAACATATTTGTTATTGTCTTAAATAACAACGATGTTTAATAACTGTTATTCCCTGCATAATTTGCTATAAAACAGCATGAGAAATTTTACGTTTGGCTTTCTATTATTCCTTATATATTTTGTGCTTTGTACACCTACACAAGCACAGGAAGATTTTGTATCTCCACCAGCCAAAAGCATTACTAAATTTTCGTTTGTACAACTAAGTGGTGGCGTTATATTAGTACAAGCACAGTTAGACAACTTTAGCGATACCCTACAGTTTGTATTAGATACAGGGAGTGGGGGTATATCGTTAGACTCTACCACGGTAGAAAAACTAAAGTTACCTAGAACAAAAACTGAACGTATTATTCGTGGTATTGCTGGCATGAAAAAGGTAGACTATGTTTTAAAGCATGTGTTACGCCTGCCCAATTTGGTAGTAGATAGCTTAGACTTTCATGTAAATGATTATGATTTGCTAACCAGTGTATATGGGGTAAAGATTGATGGCATTATTGGCTTTAGCCTATTACGCAGGTTTATTATTAAAATTGACTACGAAAAAAGTAGCCTCGAAGTATTAATGCCAGGCTCTATTAAGTACCCTAAAGGCGGTTATTTATTAAAGCCACAGTTTGGTAGCATACCAGTACAAGCGTTAACCATTCAAGATGAAAGGGATGTAGCTGGAAAGTTTTTCTTTGATACCGGTGCTGGTATGAATATGTTATTATCAAGAGAATTTGTAGGCGATAGTGGAGTACTTAAAAAAAGAAGAAAGCTTTTTACCACACAAGCAGAAGGTTTAGGAGGTAAAAAAATAATGGATATGACAGTGATAAGTGCTGTAAAAATTGGACCCTACAAGTTTAAGAAAGTACCGGTATATGTTTTTGATGATGAGTTTAATGTAACCAACTACCCTCAATTGGGTGGATTGATAGGTAATGATTTATTGAGAAGATTTAATGTGATACTAAACTACCCCGAGCAAAGCATACACATAAAACCCAATGCTCATTATGGCGAAGCATTCGATTACTCCTACAGTGGATTAAGCATTTATATGACAGGTGGTGAGGTAGCGGTGGGAGA
>JAYVRD010000010.1:0-12155 GCA_043776595.1 Chitinophagaceae bacterium
ACCTCACCCAAACCCTCTCCAAAGGAGAGGGCTTAAAACGCCCCCAAAGAGAAGAAACCTTTTTTGATTTGGTAAAAGAATTAGACAAAGTAGAGGGCATCCAACGCTACAGAATTTCATCTATTGAGCCTAACTTACTTACCAAAGAGATCATAGAATTTGTGACCAACAGCAACAAGTTTATGCCTCATTTTCATATACCCCTACAAAGTGGTAGCAACAATACATTAGCAGCCATGAAGCGTAGATACAAGAAAGAATTATATGCCGAACGTGTAGGCTTAATTAAAGCCCTGATGCCACATTGTGCCATTGGTGTGGATGTGATTGTAGGTTTTCCAGGAGAGACAGATGTTGACTTTAATGAGACTTTCGATTTTTTACACAGTTTAGATATTAGCTACTTGCATGTATTTACTTATAGTGAGCGTACCAATACCCATGCACTAAACATTAAGCCCATTGTGCCCATACAAATACGTAACCAGAGAAACAAAACCTTACGCAACCTTAGCTTTATGAAAATGCAATACTTTACTCAGCAACACGCCGGGCAAACACGCAAAGTATTGTTTGAAGACCATAATAAAAACGGTATGATGGAGGGCTACACAGATAATTACCTACGCATCAACACACCTTTCCGCCAAGAGTGGGCAAATGAAATTATTGATTGGGTGATTAGTTAGTAGAACTGGCTTTAGAGTGATATAAGGTGTTTATTAAGGACCATCTGATAAATCTACAACCCTTTTTCAGTACATTACCTCCATTGTCAATGCTACCTGCAAAATACGTAGGGTAATTAGAGGAAGAACATTTTGAATAACTGCTTTTCCTTTATTATCAATTATTTTTTTCTTTTCTCTCTTATCCTTTTAGCACCATAGCCTATACCAGCTGCAATTAATACACTCAAGCCACCATCTACTGGTACGTCCAATACATCATCTCCTCCTCCAAAAACTGGAGGTTGGGCATGGCTTAATGTGGGTAATAAAAAAAGGATAAAGAGGAAGCTAGTGCTTACAATGTATTTGCTTGTTATTAATTTTTTCATGGTGGCTGTTCCTTTTGGCTAAAGTAAAAATAACCAACCCTGCAATGTATTATTACAGGGTTGGTTTTATGTTTTATTCTATCACTATGCTTTGTGTGGTATGTAAGTTATTGCCATCTATCGCTACATGGTAGCTGCCTTTGGCTAACTTATTTACATTAATACTTTGGGTAGCACTACCACCTGCATGGTTAATGTTTTGACTGGCAACCAACTGCCCTGCATTGTTGTATATGTTAATGGAGTATTTGCCATTATCTACATTGCTTAACTGTATTTGTATGATACCGTTTTGTACCAAGGTTGGTGTTACAGTAAACTCATTTTTACCTTTACCAATTTTTACATTTACTATTTGCGTGTATTTTACTACGCCACTTTTTTCTGTAGCTTTTATGCGGTAGTAATTGTTGCCATTTACAGGGTTAGCATCTAACCAATTGTAGTTGTTGGTGCTTGCACCGTTATTGGTAGCTGCAACAGTGGTGGCTAAAGTAAACAAAGTGCCATTGGTAGATTTTTCTACCTCGTAGTTATTAATGCTTTGCTCATTGGCTGTTGCCCATTGTACTTCTATGCCAGCATTTTTTTCAAATGCTTTTATGGTTGTAAAAGTTATTGGTAATGAAGCATTGCCCCGCATTACAATCTCAAAACGATTGCCTTGTGTTAATGGATCAGCAGTTACAGAAAAACTGTAATCCACACCTTTATTTAAGGTTGTCCAAGTATTATTGTATTTATCATGCAATAGCAAATCTCGTGGGTCTTGTATATCAAAGTCTTTGGCTGTTAATATAAAGCTTCTTGCATCTGGACAAGTAATGATTACTGGTATAATCATATCTGCACCTCCCATTGTAGGGAAAGGTCTTGCATCAATACTTAAGCTTTTGTTATCGGCACTTTTGCTATATAAGTTTACATCTGGGTTAGTCATTTTTTCTCCATCCCACCATTCTTTGGTATCGCTACTTTGTGGTTTATCAAAAAACAATATCATTCTATCAGCCCAATTGTTATTAGCATCTGTTAGTTCCAACTGTACCGAATTTGTTCCAAAATTGCTACTGCCTCTAAACAAGGCTACTGCCGTTCCTGCATCTTTAGCTGTTTCAGGAAATGCAATTGTATTATTGGTAGCACCATCGGTAGTGGTAGCAAAAAATGCAGCACCCATTGGTAATATGTATGCACTACTAAAGGGAGGATTGATATATGCTCCTTTTCCGTTAACACCAGTTTGGTTGGGATCCCACACATAAAAACTTGAACTCACAGCACTACCACGGGTAGTTTTATTCATATCTATCTGAGATGCTAATGGGTTGGCTATTAAATTGTATTCACCAGTTGTTGGTGTTGTTCTTAATAATGTAAAACTTGGTGTAGTACCATCGTTAAGTGTACCACTTGTAGTTATAGTAGTAGCCGATGGTGTGTAAACACCACCTGCAAGTCCCTCACCTTTTGTTCCTCTTACCAATACACGAATGCCTTGCTTACTATTCCAGTTATCAGTTGAAGCAGTGAAAGCCGTCCAACCAGGATCGGGTGAAGTAGTAGAATTTGCAGCAGCATTATTGTAAGTATATGCCGATGGGTTGTTGGTGGTTGTAGGTATTAACACAAAGCCTCCAGATAGTGTTACTGTAGGTGCAGTGGTGTACCCTGTACCTGGTGTGTTTACTGTAATTGCTGTAACAGCACCACTAGTAACTGTTGCAGTAGCAGTAGCCCCTGTGCCACCACCACCAGTTAGTGTAACGGTTGGTGTAGAAGTGTATAATGCACCACCAGTATTTACTGTTATGCTAGTTATTGTACTACCATCTGTGGCAGCTGTTGCTGTAGCTGCTGTGCTACCAGCTGGTGCACCTGTAATATCTATACCTGTAAAACTTGCTGCAGAACCAGCCATTAACTGGCTAATAGGGATAGAACCACTAAATGGATGTCCTAAAAAACGAAATGCTCTTTTACCCGGAATATAACGTTGGATGTTTACTGTGCCACCCACAGATGCACCACCAACCAAAGGATCTATTCTTGCAGTACCGCTGGCGTTAGACTTTAAAGTAAGATTGCCACCAGAAGTTAATACATTGCCAGAGGCAAGTGTTACAATACCCGAAACGGTTGTAGCATTGTTTAGCGTAACATTTGCATTAGTAGTAAGATTGATAGGAGTAGCAGCAGCAGGGAAGGCTGTGGTTGTTGCTGCGTTAAATGCATAATTGCCATTAAAACTATAACTGGCAAAACCAGGTAAAGCAGTACTTAAGCCACCAGTATTTGAAGTAGTAACCAAAGCATTAGGGTTAGATACGGTAATAGCAACACTACTACCAGCTGCAGTAGTAAACCTATTGATGGTAAGTACATTTCCTGAAATGCCTATTATTGCTGTTGTATTTAATGGAATGCCAGTACCGTTTATCATCATTCCTACACTCATGCCAGTTGCATCTGCCACAGTTATTGAATTACTACCAATAGCCACAGTAGCAGCAGTAGTTGCTATTGATGCACTATTTTTTGAATTAAAAACTGCAGTGCCAGCGCCAGATAAATTGTTTGTACCTAAGTTTAAAGTTCCATAAACATTTGACGATGACACACTCGTAGCATCAATATTAAAATTACTATTTAATGTTACATTGGCATTAGAACCTACTATTAAACTTTTAAAAGTTGGAGAACCAGCACCCATAGTAATGGATTGTGCACCATTGCCACACATTAATATTCCAACTTGAGAACTGGTGGTTAAAGTTCCGTTATTTACAATATCGCCAGTTATAGGGTAGGTACCAGTAGTTGTGATGATTGTTAACGTTTTGCCTGGGTTAATAGTTAGATTTTGAATTCTACCTGGTGATTGTGTAAAACTTACATTGGCATTAACTACTAAGTTGGCGTAATACCTTGAAGATATTGAAGGGGCTGAAGTGGTATTTTGAACAAAAGTACTTCCTGTCTGAAATTCTGTTACGCTTGCTGGAGCTGAAGCAGCAAAAGGATTACTACCACCAGAATATGTATATGTAGAACCCGACTGAAATACCACATTATTATTGGTAGAAACTGCTGTTGCACCAAAAGGTGAACCAGATTGATTAACCCCAGCTTCAAAAGAAGAGCCATTCGGAAATATTAGCCCTTGTGCTGTGGTAGTAGAAACCAAAAGTCTATGACCACTTGAACCCGTAGAACCAGTACCATTCATTACAATTGCTCCATCAATTTGCCCAACGGCAGGTGCTGTTAATGCTATACTAAATGCATAACTTGCTACAGTAGAATAATAGTTAAGTTGTGTACCTGCTTTAACCCATAAATGCGGCCCTGCTGACACATCTCCTAATACTGCTAATGTTGTTGTACCTGTTGTTCCAATTGTTCTAGATACATTTACAATGGCAGCATTTTGTATAATCAGTTGGGCACAAGCATTTGCACCAGTGCCAGCACCAGTTCCACTAATAAAAACTGGACCTGTTGTAGGAGTTCCACCACCAACATTAGCCCCATCAAAAATTAGAATATCAGCAACGTTTGGTGTGGTTCTTTGACCTCCACTACCATTTTGTGCCTGATTCCATACAGCAGCTGTAGTAAATACTATAGGTGTACCAGAAGTACCAGTACCACCCACCCAATAATAAGTTCCTTGCGAAAACGATTTTGTGGCTGCACCTAATGCAAGCAACATCATTAGAAGTAAATGCTTCTTCATACGGCAATAAATTTAATTTTAAAATAAAAATTTAGGGTGCAAAAAAGCGACCCTCTACAGAGGAGTAACAAACAATGATGCTGTGAAATTAATAAATAAAATATACCTACCAAATCATTTTTTATTTGGTGCTATAAAAAGTAATAAAATAATAATATGCATACATTCATAAGTTACCAAAGCAAAAGCCCTTAACTGCTTCGCAAACAAACAAAAATTCAGCAATTGGTAATTCCGTATTACTAAAAAAAAACGAGGCTTTACATCTTTCTACCTAGTGGTTTGATGCAATAAAAAATAAAAGAAAATTTATGTTACCAGCTTTATTATCAAATATTAAGCAGCGGTTGCGTCGCACATGTTTAGCCATGAATATCTATTAAGCATCAATACAAACCCATAACTTTAATTTTATTTTCCCAATTCATTAACATGCTCAAAAAAGAACGTCAGGCATATATACTTCAGCAAATAAACATTCACAACAAAGTACTCAGCAGCGATTTGTGCGTTCAGCTCAATGTTTCTGAAGATACCATTCGAAGAGATTTACAAGAACTATCCGACGAAGAAAAACTAACCAAAGTGCATGGTGGAGCTTTATCAAAAGCATTTCACTTCACCATCCAAAACGAAAACGTTTACGCCCACACCGAAAAGAAAATAATAGCACACAAAGCGGTTCAACTCATTACCGATGGAATGTTTATTGTACTATCTGGCGGCACAACGATAAGAGAATTGGTAAAGACTTTACCAGAAAATTTAATTGCTACATTCATTACCCCAAGCATACCCATTGCTTTAGAATTATTAAACCACCCCAACAGCGAAGTAATTTTTATTGGCAATCGCCTTTTAAAAAGTGCCCAAATGGCTGTAGGATCTGAAGTAGTGCAAAAACTACAAGCCATAAAAGCCGACCTGTGTTTTTTAGGCACCAACAGTATAGATGCAAACGAAGGGATCACTGATTTGGAATGGGAAGTAATAGAAGTAAAGAAAGCAATGATTGCAGCATCTAACAAAACCATCTCACTTTCTATTGCCGAAAAATTAAACAGTGTACAAAAGCTACAAGTATGCAAAGCTGAAGATGTAAACACTTTAATTACAGAATTAGCCCCAACAAATGCCATTTTACAACCTTATAAAAGTAAAGGAATTACCATCTTCTAAAAATTAGAGGACAATACTAAATATAATACGCTGCACCTTTTTGCAGGTTTTTTTTCAAAGATTATCAACACTTTTAAAAAAAAATAATCAGTTTTCAGCTTCTATCAAATAAAGCCGTATCTATGTACTTAAAATTAACATAATTTTCATTTATCGGTTATTTGCGTTGTATGATTTTTTATTGCGGTTTTTTGCAACATATTAAACGAATTGCTTGAAGCCAACGCTGTTGCAACCCTATGAAATATTGCATATATGTTACTAAGTTGTATAACTAACTACTTTACTATAAAACCCAAACATCAACTGTTATGAGAAAATGTACAATTTTTACTTGGGCAGCGGCTTTATTGCTCATGCTATTCTCCACAACTGCTTTTGCACAGGACAAAACTGTGAGTGGAACGGTGAAAGATGCTGAAAAAGGCAGCCCATTGTCAGGTGTATCGGTTAAAGTATCTGGTTCTAAATCTGGTACACAAACCAATGCCAACGGTAGTTTTAGTATTAAAACTGCAAAAGGGCAAACTTTAGAGTTTAGCTACGTGGGCTATACCATAAAAAGAGTTTCTGTAAAAGATGGTAACACCATCAATGTGTCTTTAGATCCTGAAAGTTCTGATCTGGACGATGTGGTAGTTGTGGCAATGGACATTAAAAAGAAGCCAAGAGAACTTCCTTTTTCTACAGGTAGTGTTTCAGGTAAAGACATTGCAGAATCGCAAAGAGAAAACCTTATTAATGGCTTGGCTGGGCGTGTAGCTGGTGTAACTGTAAACCCTACAGGTGGTACAGCTGGTGCATCTACTAGTATTGTATTAAGGGGTTTTAACTCAATGGCTTTAGATAATCAACCGCTTTTTGTAGTTGATGGGGTGATAATAGATAATCAAACTATAAATGAAACCAGCAATGGTGGTTCTCAATTAGGTTTAGCATCAGACAGACCTAATAGGAATAACGATTATACCAATAGAATTGCAGACATTAACCCTAACGATATTGAAAATGTAACCATACTAAAAGGTCCAGAAGCTACTGCATTGTATGGTAGCCAAGCAAGTTCTGGTGCCATCATCATTACTACTAAAAAAGGTAAAGCAACTGGTAAGCTTACTTTAAATTATGATAACTCTATTAGGGTTTCAGAATTAAATAGACTTCCAAATTATTCTAATAAATATGGCCCTGGTACAAATGGTGTCGCTAGTAATATTTTTCAATACTTTGGACCAGCTTACCCCTCTACCACCAACTTTTATAACAATGCCGATAATTTCTTTCAAACAGGTATTGCACAAACACATAATCTAAGTGCAGAGTACGGCAAAAAGAATTATACTTTTAGGGTTTCAGGTTCTCTATTCGATCAAAAAGGTGTAGTACCATCTAATAATTTTAAACGTTACACTTTAAAAATTACCAATACTACAAAGTTTGGAAAGTATGTAGATATTACTCCCTCTATTGCTTACACACGTAGTGTAAACGATAAACCTATACGTGGTGCTGGTGGCTATCTTTTAAATTTATTAATATGGCCAGGTGATAACGATGTAAGAGATTATTTAGATGCCAATGGTAACAAAAAATTATTGTACTCCTTATCTCCTAATTCTGAATTTGATAACCCATATTTTAATGTTAACTACAACAGGAGTAAAGATGTAAATGATAGATATACTGCAACATTAGGCATCAACATCAATCCATATAAATGGCTGACTATTGCAGGTAGATTTGGTTTTGATACATACAAATCTTCTGGTTATACCTTTTACCATCCAGTTTCTTATTTCTTAACTAAAGGTACTGGTGGTGCATTAGATAATTACTATAGAAAATATGAAGGTTACAACCATACCATAACTGCAACTGCCAAAAAGAAAGTAGGAGCATTTACAGGTTCTGTAATGGTAGGTAATATGTGGCAAAACTATCGTACTCAAATGTATGCTACCTATGGAACCAATATAGTTGATAGCGTAAATACTGCCGGACAAATGGTAAAAAATGGTGTAGTAATTAACGATCCTAATTTCTTTACATACGACAGTAGTGATACAAGATTTAGTACAAGAACAAGACTTAGTAGGTCTAGATTGAGAGAGGGTGAATACAACTATATTGACAGTCGTCAAGTAGCATTCTTTGGTCAATTTACGCTTAGTTACAAAAATTATATTTATCTAACTTATTCTCACAGGTTCGAAACATCATCAATTTTTCCTGCTGATTATAGAAATTATAACTACCCTGCAGGTGGCTTAAGTGTTATACTTAGCGATATGATACCAGCAATTAAAAGCGGTGGTGTTGTTAGTTATGCCAAATTAAGAACATCATTGGCAAGTACTGCAAGGTCTAGTTCTCCTTATGCCAATCAATCGGTGTTTAACCCAATTTTTTCTAGTGGTGGTGGTTTTGCTTATGGTTTTGATAATAATAACTACTTTTTAGAACCAGAAACTCAAAAAACCTACGAAATAGGTACCGAATTGAAATTCTTTAAAAACAAATTTTCTTTTGACGTAACGTATTACAATACTTTAAATGAGAAGCAAATTATAGAAAAATTTAGATCTAGCTATGGTTCTGGCTATGTATTAAATACCTTAAATGTGGGTTCTACAAAAAACCAAGGTGTAGAAATAAGTACAGATTTTACGCCTGTAAGAAATAAAAATTTTACTTGGAATGTTCGTTTGAACTATAATAAAATGTGGAACGAAGTTTTATCACTTCCTGCTAATGTTCCAGAATTTTATATTTCAGATACATGGCTGTATGGCAATGCACGTGGTGGTTTGATAAAAGGAGGACCAACTACAAGTATAACAGCTTATGGCTATTCAAGAAACAATGCAGGACAAATTTTAATAAACCCAGCCAATGGCTTACCAGTTGTTGATGCTAATTTTAGGGTAAGAGGTGATAGAAACCCTGCCTATACAATGGGCATTCAAAATGGACTTAAATATAAAAATTGGAGCTTAAACATGCTATGGGATTTAAGAGTAGGTGGAGATGTATTTAATGGCAACGAAATGTACCTAACACTACAAGGCAAAAGCAGAAGAACAGATGACAGAGAAACACCAAGAGTTGTTGATGGTGTATTAAATGATGGCTTACAAAATACAGCTACACCAACTAAAAATAGCATTGTAATAAATCCTTATTTTGTTCAAAGCTACTATACATCTATGCCAGAAGAAGAGTTTATAGAAAAGAATATTAATTGGCTAAGATTAAGAGATGTAACCTTAAGCTATACCTTTTCAAAAGCTACCCTCAAGAATCTAAAATTTGTTAAGAGTTTGGGTATCTTTTGCACAGGAAATGATTTAATATTAATTACTAATTATACTGGTGCCGACCCATCTGTTAGTGGCAATACAGCAACTACAAGAGGTGTTGGTGGTTGGGGTTTTGATTATGGAACTATAGCCACCCCAATTAGTTTTAATTTTGGAATAAGAGCTGCATTCTAAATTAAACCCATTAAAATCATCATTATAAAACTTAAATAAATGAAACAAACTATTATAAAACTATCACTTATTGCTGTACTGATTTCGAGCATGGTGAGTTGCAAAAAAGAAATAGCTGGGGCTTATCAAAACCCAAATGCAGATGTACGTGTACCTATTGAACAATTATTACCAGGCATTGTAGCCTCCATGGCTGCCAACGCATCAGGGCATGGCACGATGAACGATACCCGATTTGTAGGCAAGTACGTACAAAACTTTTTGTTTTGTAACTCAGGAGGATATTTTGACCAAATGGGTTATCTACCTGGCAGCGATAATGCAGGTTCTCTTTGGCGTATGCACTACTACGACATTGGCCAAAACTGTAAAAACATGATTACTTGGGGTGCTGAAGAAAAAAAGTGGGATTATGTGGGTGTAGGAGAAGCCATTTTTGCATGGAGTTGGTTAAACCTTACTGATTATCATGGAGAAGTGATTTTAAATGAATCTTTTAATACCAATCTAATTACTTTCCAGTTTAATACACAAGACGAGGTATATGCTTACGTTCGCAAATTATGCTACGATGCTATAGACAACCTAAATAAAACTGGTGATGGGGTAAGTGCAGCTAACCTTGCTTTAGGTGATCAATATTTTTATAATGGTGATGTAAATAAATGGAAAAAATTTGTGTATGGCATACTAGCACGTTCCTACAATCACCTTAGTAACAAATCCACTTATCAGCCAGACTCTGTTATGTACTATTGCGATAGAGCAATGACTACAGTGGCAGACAATGCATATGTAAAATTTGGTTACAGTGGTGGAGTTAGTGGCTCTGCTAATTTCTTTGGTCCACTAAGAGGCAACATTGCAAGTGCAGGCGTAGGTACAGAAACAGGCATTAGACAATCAGCTTTTATTGCAGATTTAGAATCGGGTGTAAATCCAGCATTTACTGGTGCAGCCCTTGCCGATCCAAGAGCTTGGTACATACTACGTTCTAATACCAACAACACTTTTAAAGGGCTTACGCCTAATAAAGGGCAGTCTGTATTAGCTGCTAACGATAGACCAGAAAGCTTTTGGGGTATTAGCCAAGCTGCATCTACCACAGCCAACAATACAGCTCCAGCTAACGATGCTAATTGTAGGTTTATTTTTAGGAATACGGCTCCATTCCCTATTATGACTTCTTCGGAAATATTGTTTATGAAAGCTGAAGCTTTGCTTAGAAAAGGTGGCAACCCTACTGGAGCACTTACTGCTTACCAAGCAGCTATACGTCAGCACTTTGATATGCTCTCTACTGATTTTGCTACAAACGTTCCATCTGGTAAAGAGATTACTGTAACAAACAGAGATGCTTATGTTACAGCTGCTTCTCCAGCAACGCCAGCTGCACTTAACCTTACAAAAATTATGATGCAAAAGTATATTGCTATGTGGGGTTATGGTTCTTTAGAAACTTGGGTTGATATGCGTCGTTTTCATTACACAGATCTTGACCCAAGTACTGGACAACAAGTATATGTAGGTTTTACACCACCATCTGGAATTGATTTGTATGTAGACAATCAACCCAATAAAATGGTATATAGAGTAAGACCAAGGTTTAACTCAGAATATGTTTGGAACATTAACGAATTAAACCGTATTGGTGCTACTGCAACAGACTATCATACAAAAGAATGTTGGTTTTCTAAACCATAATTCTTCCTATTAATTTACCAGTAAAAAATTAAGAATGAAAACAAAAAAAATCATAACCTCTAGTATAATCTTAGGTTTTATTGCAAGCACCATATTTACATCATGCGAAAAAAAGTATGAGGTTAAAAATGCTGTGTTTGCTACTACCGATGATATGGCACAACTAAGAATTGTGCATGCTGCACCTTTTTTTAGAAAAGTATTTGGTAGGCAAGATACCTTTCATGTGTATGTAAACGATCAAAAAATCAACTCTTCGTTTTTAACCTATGGTTCTATTTTTCCAGCACAAACAACCAACCCTTATGTAGCTGTTAAAGCAGGCACTATCAATATTAGATTTGTTACGCCTGGCGTAATATTAATCGATTCGTCTACTGTAACTGCCCTCAGCAAAACAACGGAAGCTGGTAAAAAATATACACTTTTCATCAACGACTCTTTGGCTAACAACAAGGAAAATCAACAAATGTGGATGGTAGATAACTTTACATCGGCTGATACAAGCTTTTACAATGTACGTTTTGTAAACACTGTATTAAATGATGTGGCGAATGTTGATGTTTATTCTTTCCGCAGAGCAACGAATATCTTTTCCAATGTTAGTAAGGCAAGCGTATCTCAATTTTTAAAATTGCCTTCTAGTTTCACTTCAGACACCATCAGTGTAAGAACAACTGGAACCACAACAGAGATTGCTAGATTGAATAGTATGCCTGTAAATAGTCGTAGAAGCTACACTATTTATTATAGAGGCGATGCTACCACGGGTACTGCAAAACCAAGAGTAGTAACTTATCTCTTAAATGAATAATCATTTATTTTCAATTTTAAAAATCCCATTCAAACCTTTGAATGGGATTTTTTATTACCCAAAAAATAAATAGCATAATAATACTGCCGTTATAATGCCTACCAAATCTGCCAATAACATGATACCTATGGAGTAACGTGAGTTTTTAATACCCACTGCTCCAAA
>JAYVRD010000011.1:0-12094 GCA_043776595.1 Chitinophagaceae bacterium
CTTTTTATGCAACTTTTTGTGTTAAGTTTTCAGGTAGCAGCAATAGATTAGCATGAGCATTTTTTACACTATCGTTTAAATAGTCCTGCACCAAACCCACGTACTTGTAAAATTCTTTACTACCAGCAGCATGTCCAGATATTCTTCTTACGGAAGTTTCATCTACACTCAGCATAAGCAGGGTAGTAATGGCAGTACGCCGCATAGTATGTGCAGTAATGTGTTCGTAAAATTTAAAGCTATGGTTATCTATATTTCTAATTTCCACAGGCTCGCCTTGCTTATATCTTATTTTAGGTAAACTGTAATCCCAGCCAGCACTTTTTATCAGCTGCTTTATTTGCTTATTAAGGTTTACACCAGATAACCGAGGTAGGACATACTTACCAGCCTTGCGTTTATACTTATGGTAAATGGCTATTGCATAATCGGGTAAAGGAATTTTAACAACTGTACTTGTTTTTTGTGTATGGAGTAACACATTTACCCCTTCGCTCGTAAACTGTATGTTTTCTTTTTTTAGCCCCATTAAATCTTGCTGACGCAAAGCAACAGTGCAGCCGAATACAAAAATGTCTTTGGTACGTTGCAAAGCTTTGGGTAAGGATTGCTCAAAAGCAGTATCGGTAATTAAAAATTTTAACTGCATGGGTGTAAGTATTACTGGTGTACTGGCTTGGGCGGGTACACGAAACTGCTTGTGAAAACTACCAACAGGCAAGGTTTTTTCTTGCAGCAAATAATTAAAAAAGGTTTTGATGGTTTTAAATACTGCACCTACATACTGGTCGTAACACTGTTTTTCTTTGTACAAGAACTGAGAGAAGTTTTTGAAGAAACGATTCCAATACAATTTTTCCTTTTGTAAATTTCTGAGTGAGCTACGATGGAGTAAGCAAATGCGTATAGGTTGGGTAGATTGTTGTTGGTATTGTTGGAGTAATAGGTACACACATTGGTATTGCTCAATAGTACCAGTTCTTACCTTTTTTGCTTTTAAAACCCACGATACCCTTTATTAAAAGAGTATCGATAAGTTTTTTTTTTCAAAAAACTTTAAATTTATTTTTAAAATACTTGCACAGTAAATTTGAGACCCTTACTTTTGCAACCCCAACGTAAAAATTGGTATTACGAATATGTCTCAGCGAATCAGAATCAAATTACAAAGCTTCGATCACAACTTGGTAGATAAATCTGCTGAGAAAATTGTGAAAACAGTACGCAGTACAGGTGCAGTAGTTACAGGTCCAATTCCTTTACCTACTCATAAAAGAATTTTTACTGTATTGCGTTCACCACACGTTAATAAAAAGAGTCGTGAACAATTTCAATTATGTACGCACAAGCGTTTATTGGATATTTACACTTCATCTTCTCGTACGGTAGATGCTTTAAGTAAGTTGGATTTGCCAAGTGGTGTAGAAGTTGAAATTAAAGCGTAAACCTCCAACCCCTTAAAGGGGAGCAAGGTTAAAAGTTCTTATTAAATATTATCATCTTTCAATCCTATCTCAAAATAGGAAGAAAAAGCTCTGATTAAATAAATTCTCCAACTCCCTTTAGGGGTTGGAGGCAACATATAAACAGGCCCTTCGAGGTTTGTTTACTTCCGGTACTTCCTCTTCATTATTGATAGGCTACGTTCATCGAAGCATACAAAATTGAAAACAACGGAAAAGGTCGGCAGAAACAAAAAGGATTGAAAGAAGCTCATTCATCTGGCTTATTGTCCTACACCTCAAGCGGGGCATAAACCGCAAAACGATGAAAGGTATTATTGGTAAAAAACTTGGGATGACAAGTATCTTCGGCGAAGATGGTAAGCAAACGGCTTGTACCATTATCGAAGTTACACCTAACATTGTAACACAAGTTAAAACTGAAGCAGTTGACGGTTACAATGCACTTCAATTAGCATTTGGCGATAAAAAAGAAAAGCACTCCATCAGGGCTGAAATTAATCACTACGCAAAAGCCAGCACAGCCGCCAAAAAATTCGTAAAAGAATTCCGCAATTATTCCATAGAAAAAGCATTAGGAGAAATAATTTCATTAGACATCTTTTCTGAAGGTGATCAAGTAGAAGTTGTAGGTACTACAAAGGGTAAAGGTTTCCAAGGTGTTGTAAAACGTCATGGTTTCTCGGGTGTGGGCGAAGCTTCTCATGGTCAGCACGATCGTCAAAGAGCTCCAGGTTCTATTGGTAACTCATCTGATGCAAGCCGTGTATTTAAAGGCATGCGTATGGCAGGTAGAATGGGTGGTGATAGAGTGAAATTAAAAGGCTTGAAAGTGGTTAAAATTTTCGCAGAAAAAAATTATATACTCATCAGTGGTTCAGTACCTGGTCATAATAATTCAATTGTTTTAATCCAGAAGTAATCACACTTTAATAAAAAGAAGATGCAAGTAGATGTATTAGATATAAAAGGACAGAAAACCGGCAGAACGGTTGAATTACCAGAAGAAATTTTTGGTATTGAACCCAATGACCACGTTATCTATTTGGCTGTAAAGCAATATATGGGTGCTCAACGCCAAGGTACGCATAAGGTTAAAACCCGTGCCGAAGTACAAGGTGCAAGCCGTAAACTTCACAAGCAAAAAGGAACTGGTGGTGCTCGTAAGGGTAATATCCGTAACCCTTTGTATAAAGGTGGTGGTACTATTTTTGGACCAAAACCACATGGTTATGATACAAAGTTAAACCGTAAGGTAAAAGACTTGGCTAAAATATCTGCTCTTAGTTACAAAGCAAAAGAGTCTGCAATAGTAATAGTAGAAGACATCAACTTTGATGCTCCAAAAACTAAGACTATTGTAGATGTAATGAAGGGTTTGAATGTTGCTGATAAAAAAGTAATCATCATTTTACCTGAGTATAACGATAATGTGTATTTAAGTACACGCAATATACCAAATGTAGCCAGCACTTTATTGTCAGACATTAACACGTACGACATTGTAAATGCAGATGTATTGGTATTAACCGAAAACGCAGCTAAGATTTTCGCTGAAACCGAAGAAACTGTAGAAGCATAATTTAAGAAACGTTTCAATCAGAAATAAAATGAGACTAACAGACGTATTAGTAAAGCCTATTTTAACCGAAAAAGCAAATGGTCAGCAAGAAAAGTTGCGTTGCTATGCTTTTCGTGTAAGCAAAAGGGCAAACAAATTGGAGATAAAAAAAGCAATTGAAGAATTTTACGGTGTTACTGTAAAATCTGTAAATACAGCAGTTGCCCCAGGCAAAAACAAAACACGCTATACCAAAGCAGGTTTTATACAAGGTGCAAAATCTTCTTACAAGAAAGCTTTTGTAACCGTAGCCGAAGGCGAAACAATTGATTTATACGCAAACCTTTAGTCCTCAATTCTACATTTAGAATACAAGGATTAAATATTAATTATAGTTAGCGAGCTGAAAATTTCGCTGTAAAAAAGAAACAAAATGGCATTAAAGAAGTACAAACCAATGACTGCTGGCACACGCTGGAGAATTGGTAATGCTTATGCTGAAATCACAACCAACAAACCTGAAAAGAGTTTATTGGAGCCAATCAAAAGAACTGGCGGACGTAACGCACAAGGTCGTCGTTCAATGAGATACATAGGTGGTGGTCATAAAAAACACTATCGTATCATCGATTTCAAGCGTAATAAGCACAATGTTGAATCTACAGTAGTTTCAATAGAATACGATCCAAACCGTACAGCTTTTATTGCATTATTGCAATATGCGGATGGCGAAAAAAGATACATTTTAGCCCCACAGGGTTTACAAGTTGGTGCTAAAGTTAGTAGTGGCGACAACGCAGTACCCGAAATTGGTAATGCTCTTCAAATGAAGAATATGCCTTTAGGTACTATGATCCATAATATTGAAATGCAGCCTGGTCAAGGTGGTAAATTAGCGAGAAGTGCTGGTACATCTGCACAGCTTGCCAATAAAGAAGAGAAATACGCTGTATTAAAAATGCCAAGCGGTGAGTTAAGAAAAGTATTGATTAACTGTTATGCAACTATTGGTGTTGTATCTAATAGCGACCATAATTTAGAAACTGCTGGCAAAGCTGGTGTGAATGTTTGGAAAGGTATTCGTCCACGTGTACGTGGTGTGGCAATGAACCCAGTAGATCACCCAATGGGTGGCGGTGAAGGTCGTTCCTCTGGTGGACATCCACGTAGCCGTACAGGTAAATATGCTAAAGGCGAAAAAACAAGAACAAAAGGAAAAGGTAGCGATAAATTTATTATTCAACGCCGTGATGGTAAGAAGATAGCTAAGTAATAATCAGTTAAAATATTCCGATTAGTTTGGAAGAATAAACAAGATTGAAATTGGAGATGAAAATCTAAAATGTACAATCACAAATAAAAAGCAAATGGCTCGTTCAATTAAAAAAGGTCCTTATGTTGATGCTAACGTTGAGAAGAAGGTAGAAGCAATTAACACAGGCGGTGCTAAAAAAGGTGTTATTAAAACTTGGAGTCGTCGTAGTACAATTACTCCTGATTTTGTAGGACACACTTTTGCAGTACACAATGGTAACAAATTCATCCCTGTTTATGTAACAGAATTCATGGTAGGTCATAAATTAGGAGAATTTTCGCCCACAAGAAATTTTAAAGGACACTCAGGAAGTAAACAATAAACAAGTTTGAAATTTCAAATTTCAGATTTCAAATTAATACAAAATGGAAGCAGTAGCTAAATTAAATAATTACCCTACAGGACCCCGCAAAATGCGTTTGCTGGCTGATGTTATCCGTGGAATGGAAGTAGAGAAAGCTTTAGCGATTCTTGAATTTCACCCACAACATAATGCCACACCATTAGCAAAATTGCTAAAAAGTGCCATCAACAATTGGGAGCAGAAAAACAATGGTGCAAGTGCTGCCGATAGTAGCCTTGTAGTAAAAACTGTTTTTGTAGATGGTGGTCGTGTTTTGAAAAGAATGCGTCCTGCACCACAAGGTCGTGGGTACAGAGTAAGAAAACGTAGCAACCACGTAACATTAATCGTAGATTCTAAAAATTAATTGAAACCATAATATGGGTCAGAAAGCAAATCCAATTGGTAACAGGTTAGGCATCATCCGCGGATGGGACAGCAACTGGTTTAGCAGCAAAAAAGATTTTGCAGGCAAACTAATTGAAGACAGTAAAGTTCGTGTTTACCTTAACGCTCGTATCAATAAAGGCGGTATCTCAAAAATAGTAATTGAGCGTACCCTAGGTAAATTAATAATTACCATCCACACTTCGAAGCCAGGTATCATTATTGGTAAAGGTGGTGGAGAGGTAGATCGTATTAAAGAAGAGTTGAAGAAATTGACTGGTAAAGACGATGTTCAAATCAACATTCTTGAAATTCGTCGTCCTGAACTTGATGCAACAATTGTAGGCGATACGATTGCCCGTCAAATTGAAAACCGTATCAACTTTAAACGTGCTACCAAAATGGCAATTGCTTCTACACTTCGTATGGGTGCAGAGGGAATTAAAGTAAAATTAAGTGGTCGTTTAAATGGTTCTGAAATTGCACGTAGTGAAGAGTTCAAACAAGGTCGTACTCCATTACATACATTCCGTATGGATATAGATTATGCCAACGTGTTTGCACAAACCGTTTATGGTAAAATTGGTATCAAAGTTTGGATTTGTAAGGGTGAAGTATTAGGCAAACGTGATTTGAACCCGAACTTTGTAAGTGGCAAAAATGAAGGACCAACAGGTGGCGAAAGAAGAGATGATAGAAGAGGTGGTGGAGATAGAAGAGATGACCGCAGAGGTGGTGGTGGACGTGGTGGTGATGATAGAAGAGGTGGCGGAGGAAGAGGAAGAAATTAATTAGCTAATTAGCCAATGTGCAAATAGTTGATTTACAAAATAGACGACTAACTGTACATTATCAAATTGAATAAAAATGTTACAACCTAAGAGAAGTAAACATAGGAAACAGCAAAAAGGACGTATTCGTGAAGTAGCAAAGCGTGGCACTTCCATATCTTTTGGTTCATTTGCCTTAAAAGCAATGGAACCCATTTGGTTAACTAACCGTCAAATTGAAGCTGCACGTCAAAGTATGACACGTGCAATGAAGAGAGAAGGTAATGTTTGGATACGTGTTTTCCCGGATAAAATCATTACTCGTAAGCCTGCTGAAGTAAGGATGGGTAAAGGTAAAGGTAATCCAGAATTTTGGGCTGCTGTGGTAGAACCAGGGCGTATCATTTTTGAATGTGATGGCGTAACCGAAGCTACAGCTAAAGAAGCAATGCATCTAGCTGCACAAAAACTTCCTATAAGGACGAAGTTTATTGTAAGAAGAGATTTGCAAGCATAAATTAATTGGCTAACTAGCAATACTGCTAATTGGCTGATGAAATAGATAAATAATTAAGCATCATGGCAAACAATAAAGTAGAATTTAACAAGGGGTTGAAAGATTTGAATGAAACAGATCTTAAAGCCCGTATTACCGAGGATTCACTTCGTTTAAAGAAGTTAGAATTTGCTCATGCTATTTCGCCTTTGGAAAACCCATTGACGATTAGAGGATTGAGAAAAGATATTGCCCGTTTACAAACGGAATTACAAAAAAGAACTTTGGCTTAATAACCAAATAAATTGCAAACAATGGTTGAAAGAAATTTGCGTAAAACGAGAACTGGTGTTGTAACCAGCAACAAGATGACTAAAACCATCACCGTTGCTGTAGAAAGAAAAGTAAAACACCCTATCTACGGTAAGTTCGTTAAAAAAACTACCAAATTCCATGCTCATGATGAAAAAGATGAGTGTACGATTGGTGATGTAGTAAAAATTATGGAAACCCGTCCGCTTAGTAAAACTAAACGTTGGAGATTGGTGGAAGTAGTAGAAAAAGCGAAATAAATTATTTCTGTTTTGAGATTTGAGTTTTTTAATTCTGTTGAATTAAAATATCACATCCCAAATTTTAAGTTACAAATTCTAATAAAATGATTCAGCAAGAAAGTAGGCTAAAAGTGGCTGATAATAGTGGAGCTAAAGAAGTACTTTGTATAAAAGTATTAGGTAATAGTGGGCAAGACTACGCTAGAATAGGCGATAGAATTGTAGTTACCGTGAAAGAAGCTATACCAGCCGGTGGCATTAAAAAAGGTACCATTTCTAAAGCTGTTATTGTGCGTACTACCAACAAACTACGCCGTAAGGATGGTTCTTACATTCGCTTTGATGATAACGCTGTTGTGTTATTAAACAACTCGGATGAGCCAAGAGGTACACGTATTTTTGGACCAGTAGCTAGAGAATTGCGTGATAAAGGATATATGAAAATTATTTCTTTAGCACCCGAGGTTCTATAAGCCGAATAGGAAAACGAACGTTGAAGTGTGCGACGCAACGAAGATGCACAAAGATAAATAGCCGACTAACAAATTTTAATTCTCTGAAAAGAGACAAGATAAAAGGGTAAACAAAATGAGTACAAGATTTAAACCCAAGTTCAACATTAAGAAAGGTGATGACGTAATTGTTATTACTGGTGATGATAAGGATTTGAAGAAACCACGCAAGGTTTTAGAAGTTATTGTTGACAAAGGACGTGTTATAGTTGAAGGCGTTGCTATTGCAACAAAACATACCAAACCATCTGCACAAAACACTAAAGGTGGTATTGTAAAGGTAGAAGCTTCAATAAGCATTAGTAATGTAATGCTTTGGGATGCTAAAGCTGCCGCTGGTACTAAGGTAAAACGTACTAGAGAAAACGGAAAACTAGTTCGTGTTTCTAAAAAATCTGGCGACGCCATTAAGTAATAAACGTAGTTCCGTTGGTAATGGAACCTAAAAATTAGATTATGAGTGCTACAAAATATTCTCCACGTTTGGCAGATAGGTACAAAAATGAAGTTGTACCTGCTTTAGTAAAAAAGTTTGATTACAAAACGGTAATGCAAGCTCCTAAATTAGAAAAAATCTGCATCAACCGTGGTGTTAATGGTGCAGTAAATGATAAAAAACTTATCGATGTAACAATTGGTGAGTTGGAACAAATTACAGGACAGAAAGCTGTACCTACTTTAAGTAAGAAAGATATTTCAAACTTTAAGTTGCGTAAAGGAATGCCAATTGGTGCAAGGGTTACTTTGCGTGGCGAAAAGATGTTTGAATTTTTAGACCGTTTGGTTTCTGTTGCTTTACCACGTGTACGTGACTTTAAAGGTATTAGCGATAAAGCTTTTGACGGAAGAGGTAACTACACTTTAGGTATTACTGAGCAAATCATTTTCCCTGAAATTGATATTGATAAAGTGAACAAGATTACTGGTATGGATATCACTTTTGTAACTACAGCTACTACTAACGAAGAGGCTTACGAATTATTGAAAGAGTTAGGTATGCCTTTCAAAAACATTAAAAAAGATAATAACTAATATAACATGGCAAAAAAATCAATCGTTGCCCGTCAGGCTAAACGTGAAAGAATTGTTGCTCAGTATGCTGAAAGAAGAGCAGCATTAAAAGCAGCTGGAGATTATGCAGGCTTGGATTTACTTCCTAAAAATGCATCTCCAGTACGTTTGAAAAATCGTTGTCAGCTTACTGGTCGTCCTAAGGGTTATATGAGATACTTTGGTTTATCGAGGATAATGTTTAGAGACATGGCCTTGAATGGTAAAATACCGGGTGTAAAAAAAGCAAGCTGGTAATTACAAACTATAACTTCCTCATGGTGAGGATGAATAGAAACAAAATTTTGAACTGATTAATTTAATACAATGGTAACTGATCCTATAGCAGACTTTTTAACAAGGGTTCGAAACGCTCAAATGGCGGGTCATAGAATAGTAGAAATTCCTGCTTCTAATTTGAAGAAGAGAATTACTGAAATTTTGTACGAACAAGGTTACATTCTAAAGTACAAATTTGAAGACGATAGTAAACAAGGCTTAATTAAGATAGCACTGAAATACGATGCTGCCAAACAACCTGCTATCCGTTCTTTAGAAAGAGTTAGCCGCCCAGGTTTAAGAGCTTATGCTAAACCTACAGAAATTAAAAGAGTAATTAATGGTTTAGGTATTGCTATCATTAGTACATCTAAAGGTGTATTAACCGATAAGCAAGCAAAGGCTCAAAACGTTGGTGGCGAGGTTCTTTGCTACATTTCTTAATAGCTAATAACTACAAGTTATTACTACAGATAATTGGTTCTGATAATTAAGCCTCTTAGTCGTGGCTGAACACCGAATCTGAATATTAAAATTTAAAATTAAAGCGACTATGTCTCGTATAGGTAAACAACCCATCACCATTCCAGCAGGCGTTACAGTAACTGTGGGTGCTGATAATATGGTTACAGTAAAAGGTCCAAAAGGCACACTAACAGAAACGATTGATAGAGATATTAAAGTAGAAGTAAAGGAAGGTGAAGTGCTAGTTACTCGTCCTACTGATCAAATTCGTCATCGTGCTATGCACGGTTTATACCGTTCCTTATTAAGTAATACTGTAAAGGGTGTTACAGAAGGGTATAAAAAGAATTTGGAGTTAGTAGGTGTGGGTTTTAAAGCCTCAAATGTGGGTAATGTTTTAGACTTGGCATTAGGATATTCTCACAATATTATTTTTGAAATACCAAGTGAGTTATCAGTAACTACCGCTACAGAAAAAGGTAAAAATCCTTTAATTTCTTTAGAAAGTATCGATAAGCAATTGCTTGGTGCAGTAGCTGCTAAACTAAGAAGCTTACGTAAACCAGAACCATACAAAGGAAAGGGTGTTAAATATACCGATGAGATATTGAGAAGAAAAGCTGGTAAAGCTGCTGGTAAGTAATACATAATCATTTTTCTTCCGGCAGAATCGGAAGAGTCAAATAGAAACACAATGAATACTAAATTAGAACAAAGGCAAAAAGTAAGATACCGTATCCGTAAAAAGATAAGTGGTACTGCTGCTAAACCACGCTTAAGCGTTTTTAGAAGCAATATGGAAATTTATGCCCAGTTAATTGACGATGATAACAACCAAACTCTGGCGGCTGCATCTTCTAAAGAAAAAGAAATTCTAGCTCAAAAAGTAACCAAAGTAGAAAAGTCAAAATTAGTGGGCGAAGCCATTGCTCGTAAAGCAATTGCACTTGGCTTAACTGCTTGCGTTTTTGATAGAGGTGGTAATTTATACCATGGTCGCATTAAGAGTGTGGCAGATGGAGCAAGAGAAGGTGGACTTAAATTCTAAATCACGAACAATTATTAATCGGTAGATAATGTCTAAAATAATAGATAACAAAATTAAAGCTAGCGGAGACGTAGAACTAAAAGAAAAAGTAGTTGCTATCAACCGTGTTGTAAAAACTACTAAAGGTGGTCGTACCTTTTCTTTCTCTGCACTTGTAGTAGTAGGTAACGAAAATGGTGTAGTAGGTCAAGGTTTAGGTAAAGCTAAAGAAGTACAAGAAGCCATTACTAAAGGCATAGAAGATGCTAAGAAAAATTTGGTAAAAGTGCCTATTATGCACGGTACCATACCTCACGAACAATTGGCAAAAGCTGGTGCAGCAAAAGTAATGATACGCCCAGCAGCTCATGGTGCTGGTGTAATAGCAGGAGGCAGCATGCGTGCTGTTTTGGAAAGTGCTGGTATTACCGATGTGTTGGCTAAAAGTTTAGGTAGTGCAAACCCTCATAACGTGGTTAAAGCAACTATTAAAGCCTTAACAACTTTAAGAGAGCCTATCCAAATTGCAAAAACAAGAACAATTAAATTAAGCAAAGTATTTACTGGTCAATAATTTTTACAGTAAATAACAAACTTCTGAATAATGGCAAAGATTAAAATTACACAAATTAAAAGCGGTATTGATAGAAGTGAGCGTCAAAAGCAAACCTTAATTGCTTTGGGCTTAAGAAAAATTAATGCTACTAAAGAAGTAGAAGCTACCCCACAAATTTTAGGAATGGTAAATAAAGTAAGCCATCTTATTAAAGTAGAGGAGTTAGCCTAATCAATTTATAATGGAAAATTCCAAATTCCACCTTACTCATTGGGATTTGGAATTTTATGTTTATTAATATTCCAAACAATTGCGAGGGGTGATTCCCCGTAAGTTCAAAATCAACATTCAAAATGAAACTACACAATTTAAAACCTGCCGAAGGTTCTACAAAAAAAGAGAAAAGAATTGGTCGTGGTGAAGCATCTGGTAAAGGTGGTACTTCTACACAAGGTAACAAAGGTGGTCAAAGCCGTGCAGGTTACTCTCGTAAAAATGCGTTTGAAGGTGGTCAAATGCCCATCCAACGCAGAGTGCCTAAGCGTGGCTTTAAAAACATCAATCGTATTGAGTACGTAGTATTCAATTTAGGACAGATTGATCAATTACAAGAAAAATATGCTTTCCCTGAATTTTCTTTAGAAAATTTATATATCAATGGTTTAATAAGCCGTACTGCTAAGGTTAAAATTTTAGCAACTGGCGAATTGAAAACTAAACTTACTTTCAAAGTAAACGCCATCAGCGATAAAGCAAAAACTGCAATTGAAGCTGCAGGTGGTACAGTTGAAATTGTTAAGTAATTTCATGTAACTTGCCCGACGCATCTGCTGATGCGTCTTTTTGGTTTCAGCTATTAACTCTAACAAAGGACTACAAGTGAAAAAATTAATTCAGACTTTTAAGAATATTTGGGCTATAGATGAGTTGCGTAAAAAAATTATTTACACACTCTTGCTTGTTTTGGTGTATCGTTTTGGTACCCACGTTGTATTGCCTGGTTTAAACCCCAACCTTATAGATACTGCAAAAAATTCTAAGGGTGGTGGTATGCTTGGCTTGTTTGATATTTTTGCAGGTGGTGCCTTTTCTCAGGCTTCCATTTTTGCATTAGGTATTATGCCCTACATTTCTGCTTCTATCTTTATGCAGTTGATGACCATTTTGGTTCCCCAAATGCAAAAAGTACAAAAGGAAGGTGAAAGCGGCAGAAAGAAAATTAACCAGTGGACACGCTATCTAACTGTAGTAGTAACTATTTTTCAAGCCGCTGCTTATATTTCTTATTTAGAAGCACCTCAGGGTGGATACGCTCA
>JAYVRD010000012.1:0-3044 GCA_043776595.1 Chitinophagaceae bacterium
TAGGATGTGGCTTGCCCACAGAGTTTGCAAAAATAAAGGAAGGCAATACATTAATAGATTTAGGCAGTGGTGCAGGAAACGATGCTTTTATTGCAAGAAGAATTGTTGGTGAAAAAGGAAAGGTTTTAGGTATTGATTTTACCGAAAAAATGATAGCTAAGGCAAGAGAGAATGCAGCAAAAATGAATTACAACAATGTTGAGTTTAGATTAGGCGATATAGACGATATGCCTGTAACCAGTAACTATGCAGATGTTGTAGTAAGCAATTGTGTATTAAATTTAGTACCCAATAAGCATAAAGTTATTAGCGAAATATTTAGGGTTTTAAAACCAGGTGCCACTTCTCTATTTCTGATATTGTATTAGAAGGTTTATTGCCAGCCAAATGGAAAAATATTGCTGAGTTGTATGCAGGCTGTATAAGTGGTGCTATTCAAAAGCAAGTATATCTAGAAATTATTAAGCAAGCAGGCTTCACTAATATTGTATTACAAAAAGAGAAAGAGATAGTTGTACCCAACGATATTTTGGCCAATTATTTATCGGCAGCAGAAATAATTGAATATACAAATGGTAATGCAAAAATTATAAGCATTACTGTGTTTGCACAAAAGCCAGCAAAAGACGATAGAAATTGTTGTGAACCAGAAAGTGGTTGCTGCTAAATTCATTTTCATGAAAAAATATTACGCAGAATTTATTGGCACTTTTATACTTGTGTTTTATGGCACAGGTGCAATGGTTATTGATGAAGTTGCTATTGGTTCGGTATCTCATGTAGGCGTTGCCATTACTTGGGGTTTGGTGGTTATGTCTTTAATTTATGCTCTAGGGCAAATATCAGGTTGTCATATCAATCCTGCTGTTACCATTGCTTTTACACTTAATAAAAATTTTCCTGCAAAAGAAGTAGTGCCTTATATGTGCAGTCAGTTTATAGGTGCTATTAGTGCAAGCTTACTATTGCAATATTTATTCCCTACTTCAAAATTGTTGGGTGCTACTATACCAAGTGGTGCAAGTATGCAATCGTTTATTTTAGAAGTAGTACTTAGTTTTATTTTAATGTTGGTAATATTAAAAGTAGCCAATGGTTCTAAAGAGCAAGCTATGTTTGCAGGTATTGCTATTGGCTCTGTAGTATTATTAGAAGCCATGTTTGCTGGTCCTATTTGTGGTGCTTCTATGAATCCCATTCGTTCTCTTGCACCAGCCATTGTTTCAGGTAATCTTTCTCACATTTGGATTTATGTAACAGCACCTTTTGTAGGTATGATAGCAGCAGTTGCTTTTAATAAACTATTACAGTAACCCTAATCATTATCATGAAAAAGAAATTCCTTTTTGTTTGTGTAGAAAATTCTAATCGTTCTCAAATGAGCCAAGCCTTCGCCAAAATTATAGGTGGCGAAAGTGTAGAAGCTTATAGTGCTGGCAGCAAACCTAGTGGTATAGTAAACCCCAAAGCCATTGCAGCTATGAAAGAGTTGCAATATGATTTAAGCACACACGATAGCAAAAGTTTAGACGAAGTAAAAGCCTTTGCACCTTTTGATGCTTTAGTAACGATGGGCTGTGGAGATGCCTGCCCATGGATGCCTGCCAAACGCTTTATTGATTGGCAAATACCCGATCCTAAACACATGGAACCCACAGAATTTAATAAAGTAAGAGACTATATGAAAGGACTTGTGCAAAATTTATTGAACGAAGAAGGAATTACCACCAACTCATTGTAAAAACTTTGCTGCATATTGCATACCGATGCAGTATGCCCAACAATACATTAATAATGCCACTACCATTATACAAGCTTACAATGGTAGTTTGCCTTTTCACTTATACCTAAAACAGTTTTTTGCTGTCAATAAAAAGTATGGTAGTAAAGATAGAAAACGCATTACCCAATTATGCTACTGCTATTTTAGATTGGGCAAAGCAGCAACAGCATTAACCACAGAAGAAAAAATAAAATTGAGTTTGTACTTGTGTAATGACGAAGTAGGAGAGTGGCAAATATTATTTACTAATGAATGGATAACCAACTGGAGTAATAACTTGGCTGCAAGAATACATTTTGCCCAGCAGCAGTATAAAATTTTTGCTATTGAAAATATTTTTTCATGGCAAGATGAACTGAGTACCGATGTAGATGCCAGCACTTTTTCTGCAGCACATTTGGTACAGCCTGATTTATTTTTACGTTTACGCCCCAATTTTGAAAGTGGTGTTAAACAAAAATTGATACATAATAATATTCCATTTCAGGAACTAACATCTACTTGTATAGCGTTGCCCAATGCTAGTAAAATAGATACTGTGATACAGCTAAACAAAGAAGTAGTAGTACAAGATTATTCCTCTCAACAAATAGCAACTTTTTTTAAACTTATACAAAACCATCAACTACCAACTACCAACATAACTGTTTGGGATTGTTGTGCTGCTAGTGGCGGCAAATCTATTTTGGCGGTGGATGTTTTTAAAAAAATAGAGTTAAGCGTTAGCGATGTTCGCCCAAGTATATTGGCAAATCTTAAAACTCGTTTTGCACAAGCCGGCCTCAATCAATACAAATCTTTCATTGCCGATTTATCCAAAAAAATAATATCAACTACGAACAACTATCAACTCATCATTTGCGATGCACCATGCACAGGCTCTGGCACTTGGGGGCGAACACCAGAGCAACTTTCTTTTTTTACTCAAGAAAAAATAACAGAGTATAGCAACCTACAAAAGCAAATTGTAAGCCATGCGGTGAAGCAACTACATAGCAATGGTTTCTTCTTGTATATTACATGCTCAGTCTTTACAAAAGAAAATGAAGAGGTCGTAAGCTTTATACAAAACCAATTGCAGCTTAGCTTGATAAAAAAGGAATTATTGATAGGCTATACTCAAAAAGCTGATACTTTATTTGCTGCTTTGTTTACAACAAAAAAGATACTCTCGCAAACGTAAAAATGATTTGTTATTAAAAGTAGGAGTAAGCCACCCAATATTTTTCTCTTGCCAAAATTAATTTATTTGGTAGCCAGC
>JAYVRD010000013.1:0-11937 GCA_043776595.1 Chitinophagaceae bacterium
GGATTTATCAAAGTAGCCGTTTATTTGGTATGAATGAAGCCCTACAAATGGAACCTATGCTTGACGCATTTGTAACCAATTGGAAGAGCCATGGTACACCAGTAAAAGGTTTTGCCAATTTATTATTTGGTCAGTTTATCATCATCATGGCCGATGAAACTGCCACTGGCGTAAGTGGATGCAGTACCGATAGCTCGGTGCATCTCATCAAGCAAATTGAAGAAACTTTTAAGGTAAATATGTTTGATAGGCAATATTTAGCTTTTATAGTAAAAGGCAAACTGCAGTTGCTACCTATAGCCCAACTAAACTATGCTATAGAAAATAATTACATCACACCAGAAACTCTGTACTTTAATAACCTTGTGGCTACCAAAGAGGAGTTATTGAGCAAATGGATTATACCAGTAAATAAAAGTTGGCTAGCTACTAGAATAAAATTTGCAGTGTAGTTTTTTTTGTAATCAGCTTTTGTATTTTAATTGAGCAGCAGTTGCGTCGCACATTTTAAACAGTGAAGTGCTATTTGGCTTTTATTATGTAGCATTATAGGACACTGATGCAATAATAACGTCTTAATAAATTCCTAAGCAAACAACATAGGAAAATCACAAACTAGATTTCGTAATTTAAAATGAGCTGTGTTATTTAGCTTAATGATTTTTCGTAGTGCATGACTCAGAATATGCTTATCAATAGCATTATTTCTCTCTTCTTATGAATAAAAAAAGACTATAACAACATCCTGTTTTTGATGTTTACTTTTTTCATTAGCTGCAAAAATTTTTTGCTACTGGCAAGTTCTTTTAGGGTTTCTAAATGCCTATCATGATGCAGATCAGTTCCTAAAAAATCAATCATTCCTTTATTTACTAGTTTCTCTGCTGTTCTTTTTACTTCTTTACCATAATAACCAGAAAAGGAAAGTAGATTGGCTTGAAGTTTACAACCATGATCTACCATTTGCTCGTAAGATTCAAAATTTCGATGGTAGTAATTGTACCTCTCAGGGTGAGCAAAAATGGGCTGCAATCCCATCATTCGTAGTTCAAAAATTACAGCATTCATATTAGGTGAAGGTGCTGCATAACTCATTTCAATTAAAATATAATTCTTACCAAAAGTTAGGAGTTTATCACCACGTTTTATAGCCTGCTCAAAGCTTAAATCTATCATGTACTCTGCAGCAGCTTCAATAGGAATGTTTATATTTTGTCTTGCTAATTCCTCTCTAACCAAATTTAGCTTGGGTATTATAGTTGCTGGGCTATTGGGATGCACATCAGCAATTATATGTGGCGTACAAATGAGTTTTTCGTAGCCAAGAGTTTGCAATTCTTTTATGAAGGCAACGGTTTCTTCTATAGTTTGTAAGCCATCATCTATGGCAGGCAGTAGATGGCTGTGCATATCCACCCCAATAAAATTAAGGCTTGGTATCGCTTTAAATGAACGAGAAAAAAAACTAAACATGTGTAAAAGTAAAACTAATAAAAGGTGCAGCTATTAAAAACTTACTGCTGGGCGTAGCAACTGCTCATCTATAGATTCGTAAATTGAGTTATTGCTTATAAATTCAGGAACAATACGTTTCATTTGCTTTACTGTTTCCTCATCATTATTATGAAAAGCAATATCAATAAGCTTATTAATACTTTGCGATACTTTAAGGAAATCGTATTCAATTACTTTGGCAATTAAAATTTTACTGTTGTGTGTTGGTACAACTTCCTCTTCTTTATTCAAGAGTTCTTCATATAATTTCTCACCTGGTCGCAAACCTGTAAAACGTATTTCAATATCTTTTCCAGGTACCAAACCAGCCAAACGAATCATTTTTTTCGCAAGGTCAAGTATTTTAATAGGTTCGCCCATATCAAACAAAAACACTTCACCACCATTACCCATTACACCAGCTTCTAAAACCAAAGAGCAAGCTTCTGGTATGGTCATGAAATAACGAATAATATCTGGATGAGTAACTGTTAGAGGGCCACCTCTTAAAATTTGCTCTTGAAAACGAGGAATAACAGAACCTGTGCTACCCAATACATTACCAAAACGTGTGGTAATAAATTTGGTACGTTTTCTAGAACCTGCAATTCTATAAACACCTTCATCGCTTAGCAAACTGACATCTCTATTTTGTAAAGATTGGCAATAAATTTCTGCAATACGCTTAGAAGCACCCATCACATTGGTTGGGTTAATTGCTTTATCTGTAGATACTAAAATGAATTTTTCAACATCGTAGGCTTCACTCATATCAGCCAAGTTTTTTGTGCCCTGTACATTGTTACGTACAGCCTCGCTTGGGTGATTTTCCATCATTGGTACATGCTTATAGGCAGCAGCATGAAAAACAATTTGAGGCTGAAAATTATTGAACAAGTTGTTCATCGCATTTTCATCCTTTACATCTCCTAAAAATACTCTTAGAGAGTTTCCTAAATTATATTTCTTTTGCAATTCGTACTCCAATTCGTACAATCCACTTTCAGTTTGGTCGCACAAGATTAAACTTGTTGGATAAAAAGAGGCTACTTGTCTAGCCATTTCGCTACCTATAGAGCCTGCAGCACCAGTAATTAAAACTCTCTTATGGTGCAAACTACTCATCACTTGTTCGTTCCTTATATTAATTTGAGGACGACCCAGTAATTCGTCAATTTTTACTTCTTTAAGTTGATTGATATTTAAGTGACCTTGTATCCACTCCTTCATTGGAGGAATGTTCATCACTTTTACATTATGCTCTAGACAGTAATCAACTATCTTATTTTTAGTAGTTAATTCAAAATCGCTTTTTGCAAAAAAGAGCATTTTTATTTGCCATGCTTTAAATGCTTTTTGTACCTGTTGAAAAGAATAAATCTTTACGTTATCAATAGTTTTACCAATTAAATTTTCATCATCGTCAATAAATGCAACGATTTTGTACCTGTTGTTCGATGTCTGTTCAATTGTTTTCTTCAATAAACTACCGTTCATTTCTGCACCATAAATTACCACATGTATGGTTTCTTCATGATTGATGCTTATTTTGTATAGATGCTTTACTAATAATCTATATCCAAAAACTAAAAAAGAGGAGATAAAGAAGTAAATAAAAAGTACCGATGTAGGAATAAATGGTTGAACTTTAAAAACAGTAAGTGTTACATTAAGCAGCAGCATTATAAAAAAAGAATAAAAAACTGCTGATATACTACGAAAAGCTTCCTGAAAACCTGAGAAACGTATAATGCCGTGATAAGTTTTGAAAAGATAGAATAAAACAGAATTGACTACAATGGTTACAGCTAAATCGTCGTATAAAGTTTGAAACTTAACAATTGAAAAATCGAAATTGAGACGCAAATAGTTAGCATACACAATTGCAAAACAGCAAATGGATAGGTCAAGCAAAAAGACAGCCCATTTGGGTGCTATTCTATTTCGTAGTAAAAATTTCCTCAAGTTTTTCACTGTAGGGTTGGTTTATTAATTACGATTTTCAACTAAGGATGATGGATTTATAGCTAAAAAACGGTTTTGTTTTAACAAAATTGTGTAGTTATTAAATAAAGATTATTCATTAAGCTACATTATTATACCAAACTCAACAAAGTCAATTGTTTAAACAAAGATTTCATTTAAAAGACGAAAAAAAAATATCAATAGTTGCACAAAAAATGATAGATCTGCGAAATAAGAACTAAAAAGATGTTGTAAATCAGGATTATTTTCCCCTGAGAGATGTGAGGGCTGTTTTCCAAATAATTGAAAAATAAGAAGGTAGATTTCTGTTTTTAATAAACTGGAGGTTAAGGAGAATTTTGTATGGCATTACCTCATTAATATAAAAATCTTCTGGGCTTTCTGCTTTTTCTAGTAGTTCATTTTCGTTTCTAAAGGCAATGGAAGCATAATCTGTGATGCCTGGCAATACGGTTAGTACAACTTTTTGTTCATCAGAATAAAGATTGACGTATTTTCTTACTTCTGGGCGTGGACCCACAATGCTCATTTCGCCCCATAGCACATTAATGAGCTGGGGCATCTCGTCTAACTTAAATTTCCTTAGAAAATAACCCAAAGGAGTAATACGGCTATCTCTTCCACCAACAGTAAGTAATCCATTTTTATCAGCATTAATTTTCATGCTTCTAAACTTGTACAGTTTAAAATCTTGTCCATTTTTGCCTACACGAATTTGTTTATAAAAAATTGG
Source organism: Chitinophagaceae bacterium (assembly GCA_043776595.1). GTDB lineage: Bacteria > Bacteroidota > Bacteroidia > Chitinophagales > Chitinophagaceae > UBA1930. Next base: position 4,214 of record JAYVRD010000013.1, read on the forward strand.
GCCTTTTGAAGTGAGGATAATGAGAATAGCTATGATAATAAAAAAAGGAGACAGCAGTATTGCCCCCATCAACGAAAAAAGAATATCGAAAAAACGAAAACTATCCATTGCTTAAAACCATTTTTACTGCTTCAGTAACTGATGAAACGATGTAAGCACAAGCTTCAATACCCAATTGAGGATAAATTGGTAAAGAAATTTCAGCTGCGTATAAACTATATGTTTTTGGAAAAAGATGTACATCCATACCCTTATTTTTAAAAATGGTAAGCATAGGTAATGGCAAAAAGTGAACATTGACTGCAACACCTGTCTCAGATATTAGGTCTATTATTAAATCTCTTTGAATTTCGGTAATACCATTAATTCTTAAAGGATAAAGATGATAACTTGGCAAGCAGTCTTCTCTTACAAATGGTGGTACTAATGCCCAAGTTTGTTGTAAGAAATAATCATTATAATAATCGTACACCCTTTTTCTTTCTTTCAATAACTCGTCGTTGTATTTTCTTATTTGGGCCAATCCAATGGCTGCCAATACATCGGGTAAATTCATTTTAAAACCTGGGTATACAATATCATATCGCCAACCACCAGAAGTTGTTTTGGTAAAAGCATCTTTAGTTTGCCCATTCAAACTCCAAAGCCTTAAAGTTTTGTATACTTCTTCGTTATCAAATGGTTGTGGTAGAGATAAACAAATCGCTCCACCCTCAGCAGTAGTTAAATTTTTTACAGCATGAAAGGAAAAAACTGTTATATCTGCTAAAGCACCTGTTCGTTTGCCTTTGTACACTGCACCTATTGAATGGGCAGCATCACTCATTATCAAAATTCTACCTAACTTTTGTTGTTGCTCGCCTTTGGGTATAAACTGATTTTTTATTGATGGCTCGTTTACCAAATCATTAATAGCATCATAATCACAAGCCCAGCCTGCAAAATCTACAGGAACAATCGCTTTTGTTTTTGGGGTAATGGCTTTGCGAATGTTTTCGACAGAAATATTAAAGTCGTCATCCACATCTACCATTATTGGTGTGGCACCAATGTGCATTACCACCAATGCTGTAGCTACATAAGTATAGGCTGGTATAATTACTTCATCGCCTCTTGTAATGCCATACCAATGCAAGGCTAACATCATACCACTAGTAGCAGAATTAATGCCTAATGCCTGAGGTACATTTGCATACTTACAAATTTCTTGCTCTAAGGCTTTTACTTTTGGGCCTGTTGTTATCCATCCACTATCAAGCGAATCGAGTACTTCTTTTTTTACATCATCATCTACAAAAGGTGGTGAAAATGGTATTTTCATTATTTATTTTTCTTTTTTGAAGAGTAAATTAATCATGCCCCGAATAAACCCCCAGCCATAAGCCACATGAAGTGTGGAATAACTTACTGCTATTCTTGCAGCTTGTACTATCCCTTGTTTTGCACTTAGTGAGAAGAAAATATTTAATACAATATATAATACTAATGGCACAAACATAATGTACCAATCCAATAATATCCATATGGGTAAACTAAGTAAATACAAGACCAATAATGTAGGTATAATATGCCTTAGCCTTACTGCAGATTTAATTTTTTGTAATACCAATGGCTTATAAAATCCATACTGATAATACTGCTTAAAAAGAGTGGAGTAAGAATGTCGAGGGAAATAATATGATTGAATATTGGGCGACTGATAAATTTTAAACCCAAGACTTTTTGCTCGGTAATGAAATTCATCATCTTGATTTCTTACCAATGCTTCGTCAAACAAACCTGTGGTATTAAAGATAGTTTTCTTCCATGCACCAAGATAAACTGAGTCTGTATATCCTTCAAAATCGGCAAAATGAAAACTACTATTTCCAATTCCAAATACATTAGAAGTAGCAAAACCAATTGCATTTTGTAAGGGTGATCCATTAGCTATACGCATAGGTCCGCCAACTATTTCTGCTCCTGTTGTATCAAAAGTTTTAAGAACGGCCTCAAAATAATCATCAGCGTAAATAGTGTGTGCATCTAGCCTAATGATATAATCTCCAATAGCCTGTTTAATAGCCATATTCATGGCAAAAGGCACATACCTATTAGAATTATGCAATAAAATTATATTAGGGTTGTGCTGTTGATAGCTTTGAATAATAGCACAAGTATCATCGGTTGAAGCCCCATCAATAAAAATAATTTCTTTACTAGTGGGTAATGCTTTTACACAAAAATTAATGACGCCAGCAATAAATTTAGACTCATTAAAAACAGGACAAATTATGGTAACCATCTTAAAATTAGGTAATCAGTTTTGGTTCTAAACGGAAATTTGGGCATAAAATTATTGATACTTTGTTTTAATATGCCCTAATTGTTCAAATAGCCTAACCCATTTCTCCATTACAGGTAAAGCATCATATTGATGAGCGTATAATCTTGCACTCTTAATTATTCTAACGCCTTCTTCTGGATTTTTAATAAGACTATCAATTTCATTTACCATTGCATCCACATCATTATACTTAACCATTTTACCATTATAATTGTGTGTAACCATAAATGGTATGCCTCCAGAATCTACTGTTATTACAGGCATTCCCATCATCATCATTTCTACTAAAGTAATGGGTGCATTGTCTACCATATTGGTGCAGATATAAATATCATTATCTGAGGCATATTGGTTTTTTTGATCTCTAGAAATATACCCAGGAAAATCAATACTGTCATACACATTCAACGCTTTTGCAAGATCAACAGTTTGTTGGAACATTCCTCTATCGTAGCCAGCCATAACCATTGAAGCTTCAGGATATAATTTTTTAAAAGCCGCCAATACTTCTACTGCCATTAAAGGATTATAAACATCCTCAAAAGTTCGCATCCAAAAAAGTTTTGGGCGAAATGTTTTCTTTTCTTGAAAAAGATAATCGTTAAGATGTAGCACATTTTCAATGAGCAAACTTTTTAACCCATAATTTTTTAACACACTAATAATAAAATTAGATGGACAAACTACTACATCGGCTCTAGAAATTGAAGTGATATACTTTTTAGGACTTTTTTTAATTCTATCGGGTATGTAGCCACCATGAATAATTAAAACTATTTTTTTCCCAAGTAGCTTCAACAATCTTGTACTTGTTTCTTCCCAAATATAACTTTTGAAGCCACCGTATAATGGAACTATGGCTATATCATAATTTTTTCTTTGAGAAAAAATAGTTGATAAGGTATCAACAAGTCTTTTAACTCTTCCTGCATAAGTAGATGTTCGAATAACAGGAAAATCATTACCCTCAAGCAATGTTGCCAATTGATCAGCTGCACTGCGAGCAATTTTAGTTTTATTTTTATCAGAAAGAAAAAGTCCTACTACCAAAATTTTTTTCATACTAAACTAAATATTGGATTTTGGGTATTAAAAACTTTATACCATTTCAAAGTATTGCATTAATAGTATGCAATAAACAAATTGAAGTTTAAAATTGATTAAATCATTGTTACTATACACTATTTAGAAAAGTGTTCCATATATTGCTTCCACCATAACGATATAAAAAATAACTGACGGAGTAACTGCTCATTAGTATGGTCGCCTTTTGCCAAATCTAATTTAAGCTGTTTAATATTGATAAATTTAAAAATGCCCATTCTAAAAATATCACAGGTTTCCATGTCGTTCCAATGTTGCTTAAACTTTTTATTCTTAAAAATAAAGTCAATCCATGGTACCGAAAAACCAACTTTTCTAAAACCCAATGTTGCCATGGGCAAAATATTAGTATATGCTTCTCTAAGTATATGTTTACTTTTTTTTCCCTTAAAAAACCAATCATCACCTAGAGTGCCTAAACCAGCCATTAATCTTGAATCTAAAAAAGGCACTCTACATTCTATAGATGCAGCCATGGTAGCTCTATCATTTCTATCGTTAAGAGAATTGAGATACGTGTGCTGATCAAAATACATAGCTTGCCTTTGTAGACTTTTAGGATACAACTCTTTGGCTTCATCTAAGATTTCTTCACGAAATGCAATGTGTATATTGGCAACATCAACCCCAATTTTTAGAAAATCAGCCGGATAGCTATTGGCAGAATTATACAATAGCATATCATTGGGGTTAGCTATCGTAAAGTATCGTTCTAATTTTTTTATTCGCTCACTTTTAAAAGCTGAGGGCGTTAATTTAAGCCCAGCATTAATCCAATTTCTATGCTTATAATAAGCAATTGGGCGATACCTAATATAACCACCTAAAAATTCATCAGCACCTTCGCCAGATAATAATACAGTAACAAACTTTTTTGCAAATCTGGAAATCGCTACTAACTGGGGTTCATTTTGATGAATTAAAGGTTCATCGTGTACATAATTGGCAATACTTAAATTTTCAGCTAAATCTTCATCTTCTACTAGTATACTATGAAATGGAAAATTAAAATAGCTGGCTAATATTTTTGCATCTTGAGATTCATCATCTACAAAGTTTTTAAACCCAACATTAAATGTGTGAATATCCTTAAAATTCTGCTGATGTAGAGATGCACAAATAGAACTAGAATCTAAGCCACCACTTAGCAATACACCTACAGGCACATCGCTAATCATGTGAATTTTGATTGCATCATTAAAAGTATCATTAAACCACTCTTGTGGGTTATTAATTATTGGATGGTTTTGTATTTCCTCTTTTAAATTCCACCAACGGCTAATCTTAAGCCTACCATCTTCTTTAACTTTTAAAAAATGCCCAGCTTCTAATTTATTAATGCCTTTGAATAAAGTTTTTTGCCCTGCTACAAATCTAAACATCAACAACTCATTAAATCCATCTTCCTCTACTTGTAGTGGGAAGCCATATTTTAAAATTGCTTTTGCTTCTGATGCAAACAGAAACTGCTGATTGTCTATAACGTAGTACAGTGGTTTTATCCCAGCCCTACCTCTTGCAGCAAATAGCTCACGTTCTTTTTTATCCCACACAGCAAAGGAAAACATACCATTCAATCTTGTAAGCATTTCTTCTTTATACACTTCATACATTTTCAACAGTACTTCTGTATCGGAATTGGTAGTAAAAAAATGCCCCTGACCTTCTAGCTCCTTTTTAAGAATTTGAAAATTGTATATCTCTCCATTAAATACAATTATAAATCTACCATCTGCTGAAAACATAGGTTGATTGGCAGCTTGACTTAAATCAATAATACTTAATCTACGATGTGCTAATCCGATGTTACTATCAATATAATTTGCACCAAAGTCTGGGCCTCGATGGATAAGAGCATCTCTAAAACGAGATAGTTGCTCCTCTTCTACTCGTCTTTCTTTATTAAAATAAAGCACACCAGCAATTCCACACATAGTCTTGGGTACTTTTAATTTTTAGATATGAGCATCAGTTTATAAATATTCTGCAAATCAGCTAGATATTTTTTTTCTGAAAAGGTTTCATGGGCAAGTTTTTTAAGTTTTATGCCCAAGTTCTTTCTTTCATTTTCTGTTGCAAACAAATAATTTATTTGCTTCTTCCAAACTTCGTTATCCAATTCTGCAATTATTATTTCAGGTACTGTTTCACTTACTTGCCTTGCTACATCGCCAGCATTAGAAGCAATAAATGGCAATCCAAAATTCATAAACTCAATTAGCACTAATGGACCAGTTTCCATGATTGAAGTGTGTAGAGCAAAATCGTATTGCTCCAATACACTATACACATTGGTCATGCCCTTTATTATATTCACTCTTTTAGTAAGACCCAATACTTCTATACTCTCTAATAATTGTTGGTAATAATTTTCTTCATATACCATTCCATATATATCCAATTGATATTTCTGTGGTAATAATAGTAGTACTTTTAAAGCAAATATTTGATTTTTGGGATGCCAAAAATTACCAACCATTACAATTTTATATGTTGATTGATAGTTTTGTTTTACTTGTAAAGGAGTAGCCACCACATTGGGTAAATAAAAAATTTTTTCTTTTGAAATGATGCCATTTGTTTTCATCCAATCAGTCATTTTTTTATCTACCGCTATGTAAGCATCAATTTTTTTGAATAAATATTTGGTGAATGTATCAAGAGTAAAACTTGGCATGTGCTCATGAAAAACAATGGCTGGCTTTTTAAATGAAAAAAACATTTTAGCTACCATTAAATAACGCAGGTTATAACGTGAGTGAACATGAATAATATCTGCATCGCAAACTATTTGCTTCAACTTATGCATAGCAGCAAAATCAAAACGTCCACTTCTTTGCAAATAATGTATTGGTATTGCCAGATTCAATTGATTATCCAACTCTTTTTTACCTAAGTATAATAACACTTCAACCGTTACCCCATTTTCATAAAGTAGGTTGGCAGTATTTACTAAAACTCGTTCTGCACCTCCAGGGCTTAATTGGTCGTTTACTAAAATTACTTTCATAGTTGTATTATCCTTTCCAATACATACATATCTCCTAACTCCTCAATTATTTTCCAATCATATTTTTCATATGCTTTTATAGCCCTACCATTATTTTGCTTAACCGATAAAATACAACGAGGCAATTGTAGCGAAGCTGCTTTACTAAAAAATTCATTCATCAACATATCAAAAACACCTTTGCCTCTATATTTTGGATGAACACCAATAACAACAAGCCCTGTGTATTTTTTAAACGCTGCTATATTTGTTCGTTTATCTGTTGCTATCACTTTTGTTTTAAAAATTCGGTTTTTAATATTACGCCACAAAAAAGGGTAATACTTTCTCAGTTCAAGATGAAAAGCTAGCCAAGGCTTTATTAAAATACCTTTTAACGCCTCTTTAAATGCATATTGAAACATTCCACTGCTACTACCATCTCCAATTCTTTGTGGTACAAAACCTCCACAATAACCCACTACTATATCGCCATCAGTTATATGAAATAAAAACCGGTTCTCATCAACTAAAAACCATTCTAATGTTTTTTGAACATATGCTTTGCCAAGCTTTGACGAAAAAGAATTACTAAAACATTCTTTGTGGCAAGTGGCAATAGCTGGCAAGTTATTAAGCAAGCTGTTTCTTAGCTGCAGGTTGTGCAAGGCGAATTACTTTTTTTGGATTGGTAATAACAGGTGTGGCTATCGTAAGCATCATTAATACGTGTTGAACACTTATCTTAAGTCCGTTGTGTACAGTAATTAAACAGAATAATACTAAAAAATAAACTGCATATTGTCTATTAGGTTGACGTCGCTTTAATACCTCACTTAATAACACGATAAAGAAGCCCCAATAAGTAAAAATACCAAAAATACCATGTTCGGCTGCTGCTCTTACAAATTCATTGTGGGCTCCAGAATCTACCCCAAAATAGCCTCTATGTTTAATAGCCCACCCAAAGTTTCCAGTTCCCACTCCAATAATGGGGTCATCCATAAATAACTGAAAGCCTTTTTCTACCAATACTTCTCTATTCGATGCTCCTTTTTCTTCGTAGCGTTTTACAATAGCACCTCCAGTTTCTTGTACCACAAAATTGTATACCCAAAAACCTATTGGTATTACAAAAATAAACTTAAAATAGTTTTGCATTTTAGATCTATTGTAGAAGATATAAAGTGCAACTGTGGTAGCAAAAAAATATAAGCCTCCACGAGATAAAGTCAATAACATAATAACCAGCACAAAGGACATAGCCCCCAAGTTAATCAAACGATACTTTTTATCTTCGGGGTT
>JAYVRD010000014.1:0-11910 GCA_043776595.1 Chitinophagaceae bacterium
ATGGACACCCACTACCTTGCCTGCTATTTGAAAATTATCTTTTGCAGGGTTAACCATGATGGGTTCGTATTTGCTGTTTTCTGGAGAAAGTCTTACCAAATTTTTGTGATAGGAAAATCTTTTTACTGTTGCTTCGCCATCAATAATCGCTACACCAATTTCACCATTATTGATTGATTTTGTTTTTCTTACGATAACATAATCACCATCATTGATACTAGCATAAATCATGGAGTCACCACGCACGATCAGTGCAAATAAATCCATTGTTTTGCCGTACATTTCTTTAAAATTATCCAAGCTTTTTTAATTTTTCTGCAGTTTTGTTGGCATACTCTATAGGGTTTTGATAAATAGTATTGCCATATAAACTATCAGGTACCAATCCTTTTAATTCTATACCAATGCCTAACACACCAATTTTTAAATTGCCTTTATAAAAAATTTTGTAAGGAAGTGTTTTGCCTTCCATGGGTGTGTTTGTAAAATCGTAATTACACATAAGGATAGGAAACTGTATGTGCTGCATTTGCTTAGCAAAATTTTCTAAGCCTGCATCAAAATCGTGATTACCCATTGTAGCTGCATCATAACCCATTAGTTGCATTGCTTTCATTTCTGGCTCACCTTTATATACATTAAAGTAAGGCGTACCTTGAAAAATATCCCCTGCATCTAAAAGCAATACATTTTCAGTTGTGCTTCTTATTTCATTTATAAGTGCTGCTCTTGCAGCTATACCACCTAAGCCTGCATTCTTGCTACCATCATTGGGAAAGGGTTCTAGCCTGCTGTGTACATCGTTGGTGTGTAGTATAGTTATCTTATCTACTGTTGTTTCGGCAGTAGCTTGCTTTGGTAATAAGGAAGCTGCTACTACAGCACCTGCAGCTAAAGTTGATTTTTGAATAAAATGTTTTCTGTTCATGAGGTTTGTGTTTATGAACGCTTTTGGCTTTTTGTTTTCAGATTTTGTATACGATATTGTAGCAACTACATGATAAAAAGGTTTTTCAACTTTCACTTTTGGCATATCACTTTTCACCTTCTTTGCTATGCTAAATTTTTTTCTACAGCTTAACATGTGCGACGCAACCGAAGCTAAATAGTAGCACAGCTGCTGGTTTACATAACCCTACTATATAAACATCTAATACGTTACTCTTCCATCAGTCTTCCAATCTATAGCCTTGCCTTCTTTTGTTTTTTGTTTAATAAACTCTATAAAGGCATCTCTCATAAGATAACCTTTGTTTTGTTGTGGAATGCTTCGCAGCATATCACAATCATCACCACCATTGGCGATATAATCGCTATTAGCAATAGTGTAGTTGGCATTCATCTCTAATGGTTTGCCATCTACCAAAATATTTATCGCTTTTTTTTCTTTTAACTGAAACTTTAAACCACTTTGTGGTACACCTCCTCTATCGGCCATTTTATCTAAAAATAATTTTAGGGTACTGCCTTTTAAATCCTGCAGAATAATTAAATTATCAAAGGGCATTAGCTCATACACTTTTCCAGTAGTAATATCGCCTTTGGGTATGTAAGAGCGTATGCCACCAAAGTTTATAAATGCTGCATCTACTTTTTTTCCAAATTTTTTCTCCGCCATTTCTTTGATAGCGTCGGTTAAAAAATTACCTAACTCACTTTCTGGTTGGCGTTTGGTAAGTCCACGTGTACTAAAGCCAATAACATTGTTCATGGTTTTATTAATGCTATCGGCATAGGGCATTAATAGTTTTATAATGCTACTATCTACTTGGGTTTGTTTTTCTATGCGGTATCCTTTGTAATTAAGCGTTGTGCTTTGCTTGGTAGCTGTGCAGGCAGCCATAAAAAGGAACAAACAAAATAAGGAGCGGTTTTTTAGCATAAAAAATATTTGCGGAAATGAAAATTACACTTTTTACTTACCAACCAAAACATTTTTTTTGAAAAGTAAAAGAATAATTTTTACCGTTACATTCGCAAAAACAAATTATTAAGCATGAGTTACGAAATAATTGGAAAGCTGGTAGCCAAATTTGATGTAGTACAGCGTACCGAAACGTTTAAAACCAGAGAATTTGTAATTGAAAAAAGTGAAGATATTGGTGGACGAATAATTACAAACTATGTTAAGTTTCAATGCGTACAAGATAAAACGATGATGCCCGACCGTTTTAATATTGGTGATGATGTAAAAGTGATGTTTAATATAAAAGGTACTAAGTGGAATAAAAGTGGTGTAGACAATTACATAACCAACTTAGATGCTTGGCGTATGGAAACCATGAAGCTAAGTAATGACGCTGGCAGTGAACCACCACCAACTTTTGTACCTGATGCACCACCTAATGAAGTGGTAGATGATTTGCCGTTTTAAAAAAGCCCTTAACCCTTCATGCGGAATGGTTCATATTTTTCATAAACTTTTTCAGGATAAACACCTGACAGTATGCAAAAAGAAATTTCACTAAAACTTACACCTGCCGAGGCAGCCAATGATGCTGTTATAACTACCTATCTATCCCAAGCTATAGGTAAGCAGGAAGTTGATATAACTGGGTTTTACAAACTAAAGCAAAGCATAGATGCCCGCAGCCGCAAGCAAGTTTGGATAAACGTAACACTACAAACATTTATTAACGAGCCGTTTTTACAAAGAACAATTACCCCTATACTTTTAAAAGATGCAAGTAGCAGCCTACACCAAATATTAATTGTAGGTGCTGGACCAGCAGGTTTATTTGCTGCTATAAAATTATTAGAGTTGGGTATTAAACCCATTGTATTAGAAAGAGGAAAAGAAGTACGTGCAAGGCGTAGAGACTTAGCAACGCTAAACAAAGAAGGCATTGTAAACCCAGAAAGCAATTACTGCTTTGGCGAAGGTGGTGCAGGCACTTATAGCGATGGTAAATTGTACACTAGAAGCAGTAAACGTGGCGATATAAACCGCATTCTTAATTTATTTGTACAATATGGTGCCGATGAAAAAATTTTGTACGAGGCACACCCACATATTGGCACTAACAAACTACCAAATATAATTACTGCCATGAGGGCAGCTATAGAGGAGCATGGTGGTAAGGTGTTATTTGAAAAAAAAGTAACCGATTTTATTGTAGAAGCCAATACACTAAAAGGTGTTACTACTGCCGATGGTGATACATTTACAGGCGATGCCGTAATACTAGCAACAGGGCATAGTGCCAGAGATATTTTTGAATTATTGCATCGCAAAAATATTTTAATAGAAGCTAAACCCTTTGCCTTAGGGGTACGCATTGAGCATCCACAAAATGTAATAGATACAGCACAATACAACCTTATCCAAACACACTCCAAAGTAGAGGGCTTACACCGCTCACAGTTTTTACCCCCAGCATCTTACAGTTTGGTAGAACAAGTAAATGGAAAAGGTGTGTTTAGCTTTTGTATGTGTCCTGGTGGTATTATAGCCCCTGCAGCTACCAACCCCAATGAGTTAGTGGTAAATGGATGGAGCCCCAGCAAAAGAAATAACCCTTATGCCAATAGTGGCATGGTGGTTACAGTAGAAATGGAAGATGCTATAAAAGAAATTGGAAATGGAAAATCGAAAAAGGAAGATCCGTTAACCTTAATGGCTTTTCAAAAAGTGGTAGAAGAAAAAGCATACACCGCTGGTGGAGGAAACTTTGTAGCACCTGCCCAACGCATGGTTGATTTTTGCAATGGCACAAATTCAACTTCATTACCAAGCTGCTCTTACTTGCCAGGGCTTGCAGCAGTTGATTTAAAAAATGTGTTACCCAATTTTATTTATAAAAATTTACAGCAAGGCTTACAAGCTTTTGGCAAACGTATGAAAGGTTATTACACCAATGATGCTGTAGTGGTAGCTACCGAAAGTCGTACCTCATCGCCAGTACGCATACCAAGAGATGCAACAACTTTGCAGCACCCACAAATAAAAAATTTATATCCCTGTGCCGAAGGTGCAGGCTATGCTGGTGGTATTGTAAGTGCAGCCATGGATGGCGAACGTGTGGCTATGATGATAGCAGAAGTGTTGAAGTAGAAATTTATGTAGCTAACTTTTATAGTGCCATTAAACTGCGGTTGCGTCGCACATGTTTAGCAAAAGAATATCTATTTGGCTTTTATAGAAGTATAGCTTAGTATAAAAATAATTTTACTATTAAAACTGCTTGTATTATATTACAAAATATTATTCAACCTTAAATTTAACCTCATGAACCAAGTACAACCAAGTACAACCGAGTACAACCATTTACAACCAAGTAAATTCCTTACGCTTTCTCTGTTTTAGTCTTCTTCTTTCAATTATAATTATTAATTCAGGTTGCCAAAAATCTCTTTCTTCAGAAAATGAAATAAATAGTACAGCTAATAAATCAATAGCAGATAAAATAACTGCTTATTTAGAATGGCAAAAAATAACTGCAACTTTTCAAGAAAAGAAAGATAAGATTGAAACTTTAAAAACACATTTAGATTTTTCATTAGCACATACAGAAACAGTTCCTTTCAATGGAAACAAACTAATTGTAGTTCCTATTAGTGCAACTTTTGCCACCAAATCGCCATCTGGTACAATAAAAAATTTCTTACTAATAACCGATAGTGCCAATAAAATAATTATGGGTTATATTGTGGATTATATGCCTGCCAGCAGTAACCCCAACAAAGCATTGCCTGAAAACGCTTTCAAAAAAATATATAACTTTGAAAATGTAGAAGATGGCAAATACACATTCAATAACTTTTCAGATAATTTAGTTTATTCATCAGAGTATAGAGCTGGAAAGAAATATGCTTTTGCAATGAAAACGGCTAAAATAAATCCTGATGGCAGAACAACAAATGATTGCACACAGTGGACTTTAACTGTTACCTATTTTTATAGCGATGGCATTTCTGAAACATATAGTTATGATTTGGGTATAACCTGCAATGATATTCAAAATGAATTAGCAAATCCAGATGCTGGAGGAGGAGGAGGAGGAGGTTATAATAGCGATTTACTGGTTGGTGTACCAGATGAAGTGGAGAGAACTTGGAGAGTTGCAGATGATGGCAATTATGGTAGCATATGGTATGTTAATTCTGTAGAAACATTGAATGGTATAAAATATCCAAATTCCTCACCTAAGAAAATTTCTGTATTTACTGCTATTGGTCACAAAACCGATTATTTGGTAAAAGACCTTGCTGCATTCCCTTTTATGACATGGCAAAGGACTGATTGGACTAAAAACCTTAGCCCCGCTACTGCTACTGCTAATATTAAAGGCAATAAATGCTATATTGGTAATGACCCAAATGCACCTATTTACATAGTATCTAACAGTAAATCGTGGGATGCTGTTGATATTTGGCCATAATTAAACTAATACAATGAGATATAAAAAAAATAGCATCATCTTTCTCACTTCTCTATTTATACTAACCCTTTTTATATCTTGCTTTAATGCAAAAAATAAAGTAGGAATAGACTACCAAAGCAAAAAAGGGTTGATGCTAATTAAGTGTTTTTTTAAAAAGTCTACGGATAGTAACTTTCATTCTGGAGAAGGCTTTATGGATATACCAATATGGTTTAAAGATGAGTATTTTATTCAACTAACATATAGAGTATCTCAAGTTGGTAAAAATGACATACTAGTATCTACCACTATTGATACTCCTTACTATGTATTTGTAGATGTAAAAAATCGGTATTTCTACGAGTATGCTAATTTTTCTGATACAGCTACGTTGTTAAGACATTATGGAGACCCTGATACTGTATCTGGTGGGACTGTTGCAATAAAGTACTACAAAAAAGATTCCAGTATAAATATTGATAGTGCTTTAGAATTAAGAGATACCATAATTAAAGGTGTTAACTACAAACGTTTTAAACAAACAGGGTATAGGGACTTTATTGAAAGTGGATATACCAAGCTTGAGGTTATACAAATTGCTTATTTAGATTGCAGAAGAAGAGATAATTTTATTTTTAATTATGGGTGGCAAAATGCTTACAAAAGACAGGATAAATGCCCAAAAGTTCGTAGTGATATCATTTATCCCACTTTAGGTTCGTCATCTTACTACGAGAATGTAATGATAGCAGATACTTTGTCATTGAAAGAGTCTAAAGTATTTGCTGCTTGGGGAAAGTTTGCTAAAGAGCATCTTGGAAAAAGATAAAGTATAAGAAGGCAATTATAAAAGCCCAACTATATTCTATCGTTTTAAATGTGCCCTTAGGCTTCGTCAAGATAAACTTACAACACGCAGCCAAATAGATATTCCAAAGCCTAAAATGTGCGACGTGACCGCAGCCAAATAAATATTCTACTGCTGGTTACCACAAATCAACTATTACAAAAAAGCCCTCTCAAAAAATGAGAGGGCTTTTAACTTAATCCTGAAAAAAGTTTGGTGTTGTATTGGTTAGCAACAATTAGGATGCTACAGGTGTGGTATAAAAAAGGTTTTATTATTTATCTTTTTGTATAGTAGCAGGTATAGCTGTAGGTAATGGCTTAGTAGTAGTGGTAGGTGCAGCTTTAAATTCTACCATACTTGGTTGGTCAATAACTGTTTCTTTGGTACAAGACATAGTAAGTAAAGAAATTAATACAAGTATAGCAGCCGCTGATTTTAATAAGGCTTTCATTGGAATATTGGTTTGAATTACAAACGGCTCACTATTAATTTTAGTTTGAAGATTAAATAATTATTCAAAAAAAAATTGGGTTTTACGTAAAATCACTTACGGTCTAGTAAAAAAACATAGCCTTCCCAAAATGAGAAGGCTATGTTTTTGTTTTTTACATGAGATATACAAACCTGTAGCTTTTATTATTGTACTGAATAGTATTTATAGATTAACGATTATAAATCTACCACCTCTATCACAGCATCTAGATTTATTACACCAAAAACATGGGGGAACTCTTCATTTACTGAGGGAGCTAATTCGTATTTTATTTCATTAGTAAGTAAAGTGGTATCTATTATCAATTTTACAAGGTTGGTTTTACCAGCAAAATATCTTTCCAAAACACCTTGTACTTGGTTGGCAGTACTGCAATGTATAAAGCCTTCTGTAGCAAGCGATGGGGCTTCGTAACAATCGTTTACTTGGGCAATAATCCATTCTTCTTGGGTGGTAACGTGGTAGATGATGTTTGACATAATGTTGTTTGTGTTTTATTGAGTTGCTGCACATTGCTCAGTTATGTTATATAGTACAAGTGTGCGACGCAACTGAAGCTAAATTAATAATCTATTGCTGGCTACATAAAAAAGCTACTCCATAATAACCCTTGGTATGCGTTGTTCTAGCAACATACAATCTGCCAACACAATGGCTGTAGCAGCTTCTACAATTACTGGGGCACGAAGGGCAACACATAAATCGTGGCGACCTTTAATGGAGAAATTTTCCATTTGTTGGGTATCCCAATTTAAACTGTTTTGCTCTTTGGGTGTAGAAGATGTGGGCTTGATGGCGATACGAAAAACTAAATTGTTGCCATTGCTTATGCCACCAACAATGCCACCTGAATTGTTGGTTGTTGTTTTGCCTGCTACGTTTTCAATAACATCGTTGTGCTGACTGCCAAACATTTTTGCTGCTGCAAAACCTGCCCCAAATTCAATGCCTTTAACCGCAGGAATGGCAAACATAATATGTGCCAACGACGACTCTAATGAATCGAAATAGGGTTCGCCCAAACCAACTGGCATACCTGTAACAATGCACTCTACAATACCGCCTACAGAGTCTTTGGCATCAATAGCATTTTGGAGACCTTTTTCTAAGTTGGTTTCTCCGTTTATTTGTGTTACTGCTGCTGTTATGTTGACCTCACCCTCCAACTCCCCCTCCAAAGGAGAGGGAGAGCTAGACGCTGATAATTTTATGCCACTAATTGGTTTTAGTAACGCTACTTGAATTTTTTGAATTGTTTTTTCATTACTATCTAAAACATCTTCATTTGTAAATCGTAAGAGTTGGTATTGATGTTCATTTAGCCATTCCGTTCTTGCATTATCATACTTGATTTGCTCCTCTTCATTGTGATACCTACCATCAATCTCAATAATCAGCTTCTTTTCTAAGCATACGAAATCAGGGATAAAACCAGCAATCGGGTGCTGCCTTCTAAATTTTGCTCCATCAATATTTCTGTTTCTAACCAATTGCCAAAGTTTCTCCTCTGCTTCTGTTGGATTCTGCCTGTTATGCTTGGCAAACTCTTTTAAGAAATGGTAATCGCTTGGCAAATTGGTGATGTACCCGAAGTTGGAGGTTGTTGTTCCCCTCTCCTTTGGAGAGGGGTTAGGGGTGAGGTGTTGTAATAATTTTTTTGCAATGCCGCCGGCAGCTACCAATGCAGTGGTAAGTCTGGCACTAAAATGCCCACCACCTCTATAATCTTCATTGCCACCAAACTTTTGGTGGGCTACCCAATCTGCGTGTCCTGGGCGTGGAAAGCTTCTTTGTTTTTGGTAATCTTCGCTGCGGATATTGTTGTTTTCAAATAAAATTGTAATGGGAAAGCCTGTGGTTTTGCCATTGAAAATACCACTTTTAAAAATGGGGTAATCTGCTTCTTGGCGTGGGGTAGTGCCTTTTTGTTTACCTCCTTTCCTGCGTTCTAAATCGGGTAATAAATCTTTTTCGCTTAGGGGCAAGCCAGCTGGGCAACCATCTATGGTTATGCCTACACATGCACCATGGCTTTCGCCAAAGATGGAGATACGAAATTGTTTGCCGAATGAATTCATACAGTTATCATTTAAAATTGAACAGCTGCACCCAACTGTTGCAAATGCTGGTAAAAGTTTGGATAAGATTTGTTGATGGCTTCTGCTTCATCTATAATAATTTCTCCAGTTGCCTTTAATGAAGCTACTGCACAAGCCATGGCTATTCTATGATCGTGGTGAGAACGAACAGTTGCACCCTTAACGCCATTGCCTCCCGTTACCAATATTAAATCATCTTGCAAAATTATTTCTACACCCATCTTAGCAAACTCTTGTTGTAAAGTTAATCCTCTGTTGCTTTCTTTATGAGCTAATCTGCTTAAGCCTTCAATAGCCGTTGTGCCTTGGCAGTAGGCTGCTAAAGCTACTAATGGAGGGAATAAATCTGGGCAATCTGTAGCGTTGAAATGGAAGGCCTTTAAGCCCCCAACCCCTGAAGGGGGGCAAGAAATTTCAATTTCAACATCACGAATGGAAATATTGCAACCGCATGATGTCAAAGCTTCTAATATTTTTTTATCTGCCTGTGTTGATTGAACATCTAAGCCTTTAATGATAATTCCATTGCTTGATGCTATTGCTCCTACCACTAACAAAAATGCTGCTCCACTCCAATCGCCTTCTACGGTGTAGTTAATTGGTTGACTGGTTAAATGGTTAATTGGTTTTGAAGCGAAGGTGAAGGATTCGTAGTTGTTGTTTACTGGGATATTCAAACCAAATTGTTTCATTACCTCTAATGTTAAATCTACATAAGGTTTGCTTTTGAGATTAGTAACTGTTATGGTTGCGTCAGCATTGGTTGTTGAATAAGCCATCAATAAACCAGTTAAAAACTGAGAACTTAAACTTCCATCAATTGTAACATCCTTTGCTTGTAATGATCCTTTAATTGTGAGGGGTAATTTTCCTTGGTTGCTTTTTATATCAACAGAAAGTTGTGGTAAAACTTCATCAAAAAAATCCATGGGTCGAGTTAGTAAACTACCCTCGCCATTAATAGTTATTTGATGAGTACTTAATGCAGCTATAGGCGTAAACATTCTGATACTTAAACCACTTTCGCCACAGTTAATGCCTCCAACCCCTGAAGGGGAGATTACAGGATTTACGCCATTGCTTTTAATGATGAGTGCTTCATCTTTATGCTCAATAGTTGCTCCTAATTTCTGGATGATATCTAATGCTGCTTTATCATCATTGCTGATGCCTGGATTGTGGATGATGCTTTCACCATTTCTTACCAAAGCTGCTGCACATGCACGTTGCATGGAACTTTTGGATGCCGGTGCAAAAATATTTCCTGATAATGTGGATGGTTGTATGGTTACTTTCATGCCCCTGTCCCCTGAAGGGGTATTATAAGTTTGATATTAAATTTTCTAAATCATCCAATGGAATGGGAAGCACAATTCCTTTTCCAATCTTTTCCAACAAAACGTAGTTCATTTCTTTTTGGGCTCGTTTCTTATCCATTTTCAACACTTCAAAAACTTTTTGTTTGTTGAAGTCTACATAGGCTGGCAAGCCATATTGTTCAAGCAAATTAACTACGGCTTCTGTTTGTTTGAAGCCCAATAATTGTTTGGATATTTCACTGGCGTAAGTCATGCCAATTGAAATGGCTTGACCATGTGAAAGTTCGTACTGATTTTCTAAAGCATGCCCAAGTGTATGACCAAAGTTTAAAAGTTTTCTATCTGCTTGTTCAAACTCATCGGCTTGTACAACTTTCAGTTTAATTTTTGCATTGCGTTGTATTAATAAGCAAGCTTCTTTCTTTTTGCTTTGATAGTATGCTAGGTCATGGCTTTGCAATTGCTTGAACATGGCTGCATCTTTTATGCAAGCATGTTTAATGATTTCTGCAAAACCATTTTGCCACTCAGCATCGGGTAATGTATTTAAGAAAATCATATCATGCAAGATGAAAGATGGTTGCTTTGTTACGCCTACAATATTTTTGTAAACGCCTACATCAATTCCATTTTTACCGCCAATACTTGCATCTACCAAAGCCAATAATGTTGTTGGTATAAAACCAAATTGTAAGCCACGCATATATATAGAGGCTACATAACCTGTGAGATCTGTGATTACACCACCACCTACACCAACTAAGGTTGTTTTTCTATCTGCTTCAAAGGCTATGAGTTGTTCTATAATAGAATCTACAGTGGCTTGTGTTTTAAATTCTTCGCCTGCTTTTAACACTATGGTGTTATAGCCTTTGAACCTTTTGGTATGGGCTGCAAATACATTTTCATCTGTAATGAAAATAGTGTGCTTTACATCTATTATTTCTTTTAGATGGCTCATGCCATTGGCAAAGTAAATAGTGGTGGATGCTTGGCTGAATTTGAAAGTTTGTTTGGTCATAACTTTTTTTTTCACCGCAGAGTCGCAAAGAAGCAGAGTTTCCGCAGAGAAGTGTTCAATAATGTTATGTTGTACAAGTGTGCGACGCAACTGGAGTTCAACAAAAATTCTATTGCTTGTCCCCAAAAAAAGATTGCTTCGTTCCTCGCAATGACGAGTTAGGAATTCATAATCTTATTTTGATGGTTAATACTTTCCATGTGTACAGCATCAAAATATTTGGTGATGAACTCTTTGCTTAGTCCTAGTTTTTCGCCTTTAGTAAAAGCTCTCTCTAAAATAGCATTCCAGCGATTGGTTTGCAAAATGGTGATGTTGTTTTCTTTTTTATACGCACCAATTTTATCGGCTACTTTCATTCTTGCACTTAGTATTTGCATCAATTCATCATCGAGCTGATTAATTTGCTGACGCATTTTTTCCATATTGGTATGTAGGTCGGCATTATCAATATCTTCTTTACGCCAAATAATATTGCCAATTAATTCGCCCAATACTTCTGGAGTAATTTGTTGTTTAGCATCGCTCCAAGCATTGTCTGGATCTATGTGACTTTCGATGATTAGACCATCATAATCAAGGTCGATACTTGTTTGAGAAACTTCTAATAAAATATCTCTTCGTCCGCTAATGTGTGAGGGATCGCAAATAAGCATCATGTTTGGGTTACGGCGTTTCATTTCGATAGCCAAATGCCACATGGGTGCGTTGCGATATTCTGTATTGCCGTAAGAGGAGAAGCCACGATGAATAAGACCAATATTT
>JAYVRD010000015.1:0-11862 GCA_043776595.1 Chitinophagaceae bacterium
TAAAAATAGAAGGCGAAGGAGGTATGATAGGTGTAGATGCACAAGGCAACCATGCCCTGTTGTTTAATAGTGCAGGCATGTATCGTGGTGTACGCAACAGTAACGAGCTAAACCAAGTAGCCATTTACGGATAATATCAAATAGTGTTTGCACATAGAAATGTAGATGAAAAACAAAGCCCCTGTAATAAGGGGCTTTGTTTGGTTGATACTGATTTTTATTTTTGCTTTAATATAAGCTGTAGTGTTGCTAAAGTGTTTAATTTTTTGACAGCATATTTTAGAAGAGACAATTTGGAGAAGTGCTTTTTTAGTAAGCTTGAATTAAAACCTCTGTCGGAATATTTAAACTATGGTGTATTTGCCTAATCATTTCGAGAGAAAGTTTTCTTTTTCGATTAAGAATTTCGCTTGCTCTACTTTTTAGTCCAACTACATTTGCTAAATCAGTTTGATTGTAGCCAAGCTGTTCCATTCTAAATTTAATAGCTTCTACAGGGTCAGGAAAACCAATTGGAAACCTCTCGTTTTCATAGTTTTCAATTAACATTCCTAATATTTCTAACTCGTCTCCTTTTTCTGTTCTTTTTTTTGCATCAAAGACTAATTCAAGTCTTTGAAGAGCTTGTTCATAATCTTTTTTTGTCTTAATTGGTTTAATATTCATTTTAAATTGTTTTTGCATTTATTTTATCATACTCAGCATGTGTTCCAATAAATCTAATCCAAACCATTTTGTAGTCATAACTAATTTTTACAATTAACCTGTAATGGTTGCCTTTGATATTAAAGATAACTCGATTGTCAGCCAAGAAACTTGCAGTTGGATACTCTTTTTTGATTTGTCTAGGGCTTATCCATTCTGCTTTTGAAGTTTCCTGATACCAAGACTTCAATTGTTGTTCACTGTCTGGATGGATGTCCCAAAAACCCCTTAATATTTTCTTTGCAATAATCCTCAACCTTCAAATGTTTTAGCAAAGTTAAAGGAAGTTCCCGAAATGGGATATTTTATTTTAACCCTATGAAGTTTAGTATTTAAACAAATGTTGAGGTAATATTCTTCCAACTCCAATAACGCCAAAACCAATGTTGGTGGAAGGTTTATTTTGTAGAAGGAAATTATTTTAGTTTCAATGTGTCGCTCCAAATTACATTATTCATCTTAGTTAGCTGCGAAACTTTTGAAAACATTTCATCATAATTCTTAGCTGTGATAAAATTGAGGCCAATTCTAAATTGCAAGCCCGTTAGTTGATCAATACTTTTTTTGGTTGTCAATTTAATCACTGTGCCTTGTCTGCTATGTGGTGGTATTTTGATAAGTTGGGGAACGTTTTTGTCACATTCATTAACGGAAACGAATAAATACTAAAGATGAGGTTTTATGTGTCTGCCCCACTAGTAGCTATACTTTTGTTGTAAGCAGTTTTTGAATAGGTGCTATTTAAAATTAAATTCTAGACATCTATTTGTTGGGCAATAGTTAACAATAATAGGATAATCATAATAGTTCAACCTTCTAGTAAAATATAATTTTTTTTCATTAAAAAGGGAAGATTTTACAATAAGCAGTTTCTTTGACTTTTGTTTTATTGACATGAAATGTCGGATACCTTTATGACCAACTAATTCAAATTGTAATCTCTTTTTCTTTTCTTTTTTATTATTAATCACATATGAAATATACCCTTCGTTAAAATCATTAATTAAAAGTACGCTATCAGAAAATTTTAAAAGAGTATTGTAGAAAGGCTCAGATGGATGATAAGCAAAGTACTTGCCTTTGAATTTTTTTATTGTTATCAATTCTCTATAATAATTTGAGTTCAAATTATCTGTGAGATAACTATCAGTGTTAGTGTACACATATTCTTGCATACCTGATAATAAAAAATTAAAGACGAGATCATGAAACTTAGAATGGGGTGTATCAATGAAAATAATTTGATTTGTATTTTTGTCTGTATACAATGTATCCTTAGTTAGTTGGGCATTTGCTGTTGTGCTTATTATAATTAGAAACAAAAAAAACTTCAGATTCATATATTAAATATTTTTTTATTTATAAAATAGCCTTAAATGATTTTATAAAATCGTATGATTATTTGAATTTTTAATCTATTGGTTTTCCGAAGGGTCTGCTTCAAAGTCGTACAAAACCAAATGTGCAGTTGGGAAAATAAAAAATACAGAGGGTTTAGCAATAAGTGAAGGTTTACTCATTGGCTTTTATTTATAATCTACCAAGCTTAGCCTTACACCATAGCTGTTAGATTGATAACCTGGTGATGGGCTTGTTTGCCAGGTGTAGTGCAAAAAATCTTTATAAATTAAGCCTACACCTTTGGCATATACTTCTATGCTATAATCTCTTTCTTGAAAGGAGAGAGAAGTGGTAAAAGGCACATTAGGCAGGGTTTCATCGTGTTGAAAAACGGTGATGGTATTAGTAAAATTTCCTTTGCGTACGTTATAGCTGCCACCTACATTTTGTAATTCGTACACCCATCCATCAAAATATTTTAAATCGCTATTGGCACTCTTGGTATCTATGTACGTATTGCCTTGCCATTGGCTGCCATTGGTTATAGGCAAACGCATTTTTAAAAAGCGTATGTTATTGTCTACAAACTCGGCACTTTGGTTATCATTGTTTATAGTGGCATAGTAAGTAGCTGTGTACACCCATGGTTGTAATGAAAGTGTATCTCTTAAGTAGCGATAAATTCTAAACGACTGCCTACCTAAATTATCGGTAAACTGAGACTCTACGCTATCCTTAGCTAAGTAATATTTTTTGGTAAGTTGTGTACTAAAGTTGGTAAGTGCTGTACTATCTAAGCGGTAGGTAAATACCCTACCTACTTGCATGGGATAATAATCTTGCAGCAAGGGTAAGTCTAAAGTTTCTTTGGTGCTATTGCAACTAACAATGGTAGCTACAGCTACTAAACTTATAAAAGTACCCAACAAAATTTTACGCATAACAACTTTTAAATGAAGTGTAAATTAACGAAATATACCACACAGATGATTCGGGTTAAATGGATACTTACAGATTTTTATTTTCCTATGCCAAAAAATTGCATTGCATAAACTGAAATTGAAATTGAAACTTCAATCCCCAAACTACTAACTACAAATTCCCAATTCCATATCCTTCTTCTTATATCAAACTCCCTCTCTGTATTATTCCACCACCAATAACATCATTGCCTTCATAAAAAACAGCACTTTGCCCTGGTGCTATGCTTTTTACATTTTCATAAAACCTAGCACGTATACCACCATCTTGGTTGTACAAATTACTTAGCGATCCTTTGTCTTTGTATCTAATTCTGGTCATGGCCTCCATGCCATCGGTTATACCATCGTATTTTATCCAGTTTAGTTTTATAATGTTCATATCGTTTTGCTCCAAATCGTTTTCATCGCCCAATACTACAGTGTTGGTTTCAGCATTTATAGAAGTTACATAAGTAGGTTTGCCCAAGGCAATTTCTAACCCTTTGCGTTGCCCAATAGTATAAAATGGGTAGCCCTTATGTTGTCCTAATTTTTTACCAGTTTTATCTACAAACCAACCGCCATTAACTCTTTCTTCTAACCCATCTACACGGCGTTTTAAAAAACCTCTATAGTCGTTATCGGGCACAAAACAAATTTCATAGCTCTCACTTTTTTTAGCCAATTCGGGGTAGCCCAAATCGTGTGCCATTTGCCTGATAGCTGTTTTATGATATTTACCCAAAGGCATAATAGTACGGCTGAGTAATTCTTGATCTAAACCCCATAGTACATAACTCTGGTCTTTGGTATCATCTAATCCTTTACTTATTACAAAACGCCCATTGGTGTGTTGCCTAATTTCGGCATAGTGCCCAGTAGCAATAAAATCGCAATCCAACGCATTAGCACGTTTTAGCAAGGCACGCCATTTTATATGTGTATTGCACATAACGCAAGGGTTGGGTGTACGCCCAGCAATATATTCTTCTACAAAATTTTCAATAACAAAATCGCCAAACTCTTCTCTTATATCTAAAATAAAATGAGGGAATCCATGATGCACAGCTGCCTGCCTAGCATCGTTAAACGAATCTAAATTGCAGCAGCCCGTTTCTTTACTGCTACTACCGCCGCCACTAGCATAATCCCAAGTTTTCATGGTTATCCCAATCACTTCATATCCTTCGTGGTGCAGCATAAGGGCAGTTACAGTACTGTCTATACCACCACTCATAGCCACCAATACTTTTCCTTTTTTGCTCATGTGGCAAAGATAGTTTTTTAAGCCTTTAGCACTCAGCTTTCAGTTTTTGCCTTTTTGCGGAGGAGGGAATTTTTTGAGCCAGCTGCCGAACAAGAATTTAGCTGCGGTTGCGTCGCACATTTTAAACAGTGAAGTGCTATGTAGCTTTTATTAATCAACAACTCAAACAAATGCCTCATTTTTTTTAAAGAGCATAGTAAGTATTCTTGGCGTGTTATTTTTATCATCATCATCAAACCATTCATTTAATTGATGACAAGAGAAACCCATACTTTGGGCGGCACTAAAAAAATTGGAAATATGATGTGTAAAACATTCTAATACAAAAGTGCCATTCTCGGTTTCAAATCTTGCTTTGCTACCTCGGTATTGCTTAAAAGGGTGTAGTTCGCCAATGTAAAAAAATCCGTTGGGCTGTAGTACTTTGTACGCCTCGGCAAAAACAAAAGTTAAGTCTGCTATATGTTCTAATACCAAACTAGTAGTTACTAGGCTAAAGCTATTTTGGGCAAAATGCCAAGGCTTTGTAATATCCATTTGCACAAAAGAAACATGCGGTAGGTTTATTTTTTCTTTTGCTTTTGCCAGCATCTCAACCGAAAAATCGGCAGCGATTAAAAGTGGTGTTTGCGTAGCAAGCCAAGCAGTGTTTTTTCCTGTACCACAACCAATTTCTAATACAGATGTTGAATTTATATTTTTCAGGATATGTTTAATAGCAATAGCTTCTAAGTCTCTTGTTTTATTTATAATAGTATCATAACTAGCTGCCCAATTGTTGTAAGCTTTTTGTATGCTCATCATGTATATTTTTATCAATTGTATAAATGGTAGTACAGGTTTTAAAGTGATGAATTATTTTGTGCAAAATTAAAACATGTGTTTACAATTAACCATAGCTGCATTATTATTTAGCCACAGCTTTTTAAAAGCACAAACTACCGAAGATTCTATCAAAGCAACTATTAATACCCTATTTACAGCCATGCGAAGTAGTGATGCGATACTTCTTAGTACTACCTTTAGTGATAGTGCATTACTGCAAACAATTTCTAAAAGCAAAACTGGAAAAGCGATTGTTTTAAACGAAACCGTAACTGCGTTTGCCAAGCAAGTAGCTGCATTGCCTAAAGATTCGGCAGATGAACGCATTAGTTTTAATAGTATAAAAGTAGATGGAGCGATGGCAAATGTTTGGACGCCATACGAGTTCTATTACAACCAAATATTTAGCCATTGTGGGGTAAACAATATTGTACTGGTGCGTATAGATGGCTTTTGGAAAATACAATACATTATTGATACAAGAAGAAGGCAAGGTTGCAAATAAGTTTGCTAATACCTATTGCAGTCAACATCTTTGCAAAACTTTTAAAACGGGTTTAATTTATTATCATGAAATATTCGCAGCATATAGGTATCGTAGCATCGTTGGCAATTATTGGGGTTTGTTTTTTGCCTTGGGTGTTTATCCCTTCTCTTAATCTAACTTTAAATGGTGTAAATGGCAAGGTAAACGATGCACTCACTTTTGGTACCCAATGGAAAAGCCATAGTTTTTTTGCAGTATTGATGATTATTTGTTTTGCCAAACCCAAAGTTTGGGCTAAACGTACCAATATGTTTATGGGCGTTTTTAATATTGGTTGGGCTATAAAAAACTACATTCTTTTTTCCATGTGCCGCCCCGATTGTCCTGAAGTTAAAATTGGTTTGTACTTGCTTGTTTTTTTTGCTATTACAATGCTGGTAATGTCGTTGCTGCCTAAACTAAAAGTATAACTTTTAGGTAAAAAATAGTTTTTGTGTTTTGAAGACATTACAATTGTCCTTAACTTGCTTGTCTACGCAAATCAAAACTAAAAATTATGAGAAAAATTTACTTTCTCCTATTACTTTGTTGCACTTATGTTGCAGCAAGTGCACAATTAACAGGTACAAAAACAATACCCGGTACTTATGCCACTTTAACTGCTGCCATTACCGATCTTAATACACAAGGTGTAGGTGCAGGTGGTGTAGTTTTTAATATAGCTGCTGGCTATACTGAAACATTAACAGCAAGATTAAATGTTACTGCTACAGGTACAGTAGCAAACCCTATTACCTTTCAAAAAATTGGTGCAGGTGCTAATCCTAAACTTACCTCTTATGTGGGTACAGCCTTAGCAGGCACTGCAACGCCAGATGGTATGGTAAGCTTTACAGGAAGCGATTATGTAACTGTAGATGGTATTGATTTATTAGATGCTGTAGCTAATAGTACACCTACTTCATGTATGGAGTATGGTTATGGTTTTTTTAAAGCCAGTGCTACCGATGGTGCAAATAATAACACAGTAAAAAACTGCGTCATCACTTTAAATGCAGTTAATAATACAACTGCTGCAGGTCCTTTTTTTCAGGGCTCTGTAGGTATTACATTAATGGCATGTACACCAACTGCTGGTACAGTAATAATTACAGTTACTGCAGCTACTGGTGCAAGCAGTAACAATAAATTTTATACAAACACTATTCAAAATTGTAATGCAGGTATTGCCTTAACAGGTTTTGCCGCTGCTACTCCATTTACATTGGCAGATACAAATAATGATGTAGGAGGCACTGCCGCTATTACAGGTAATACAATTATAAACTTTGGTGGTGCAGCTGCGGCTACCAATGCAGCTACTGGCATTTTTGCAAAAGATCAATGGGGTTTAAACGTTTCTTATAATAGCATCAACAACAATACTGGTTCTGGTACAAACCATGTAAACACACTAAGGGGTATATTTTTAAATGCATCATCTACTAGTGCAAGTGCTACTTGTAATAACAATACTGTAACACTTAGTTGTGCAGGTACTACAACAGCAAACTATGCAATAGATGTTGAGTTTGGCTCTACAGCGGCTAGCAATACAATTAGTGTTAATAATAATACCGTAACCAACTGTTCCTACTCTACAGCAACTACTGGTGTATTTTATGGTATTTATACTGCCAGCTCTGCCACCACAGTAAATGCAAATAATAATACCATTACCAATAATACATTACCTGGAACAGGGCTCATGTATTTACTGTACATAGCAAGCAGCCCAGTAAATGCAAGTTTCAATAATAATACTATTACGGGTAATCAAAAGACAGGAGCTTCGGGTAGTATGTATTGTATGTATGGCACAACCAGCATTTATACAGTAACGGGCAATACTGTTAATAACAATACCATTCCAGCTACAAGTGGCACAGCATCGGCAGGTATTTATGGATTTTATGATTTATCATCACCTACTGGCGAAACAATCACGAATAACACAATTTCTAATTTATCAATTGGAGGCACTACTACTTCAACCTCTTGTTTTGTATATGGTATTTACACTAGCACAATTGCTACTTCTACAAGAGTAACCACTAGTAACAACGTAAATAATCTTTCTTTGGGTGGCACTTTACAAGGAACTATTTATGGCATCTATTCAGGTACTGCTGGTACGGTTACCATTAACAAAAATAAAATTTATGGTTTGTCAATAGGTGGTGCATCGGCAAATGTGTATGGTTTGTATGCAACATCTGGTATTCAAAACATCAACAATAATATTATTGGCGATATAACTGCACCCACATCTACCAACACCAACAACTTAGCAGGTATTTATATCAGTGGTGGCACCAATTCAAATATTTATTTTAATACAGTAAATATTAATGCTATCAGTTCGGGTGCTAATTTTGGTTCCTCTGCATTGTACACAAGCACTACACCTACTGTTGATTTAAGAAATAATATTCTTGTGAATCTATCTACCCCTGTTGGTACAGGTTACGTTGCTGCTTATCGGAGGTCATCAATTACGCTAACAAGTTTTGCGAGTACATCCAACAACAACTTATTATATGCAGGTGTGCCCAACCCCAATGCTGTTATTTATTACGACGGTACAAATGCAGACCAAACATTATTAGACTATAAAACAAGGGTAACACCAAGAGATGGAGTTTCGGTAACAGAGAACCCAACTTTCGTAAGCACCACAGGCTCGGCTGCCACCTACTTGCATATTAATACTACAGTAGCTACAAGAATAGAAAGTGGTGGTACTACCATTAGTGGAATAGCAGATGATTTTGATGGACAAACACGCAGCACTACTAATCCTGATTTAGGAGCTGATGAATTTACTGGTGTTGCCATAGATGTAATTCCGCCAGCTATTATTTATACGGCTTTAGCCAATACTTGTAGTACTACTGATAGAGTGTTATTGGGTGTAATCATTGCAGATTATACAGGCATACCAACAACAGGTACTTTAGTGCCCAGAGTATATTACAATAAAAACGGAGGCACTTGGTATTCAAAACCTGGTACGCTTGCCTCTGGTACAGCTACTAATAGCACTTGGAACTTTACCATTGTATCTGCTGATATGGGTGGTGTTATTGTGGGTGATGTAGTTAACTATTATGTACTTGCACAAGATATTGTAGCCACACCAAACGTAGGCTCATCTCCTTCAGGTACTACAGCTACCAATGTAAATACTGTATCTAGCCATACAACAACGCCTAATAGCTATGCTGTAGGTGGTAATCTTTCTGGTACATACACTGTGGGTAGTACTGGAACTTATACTACTTTAACTGCTGCAGTTAATGCCTACAATAGTGCATGCTTAACTGGGCCAGTTACTTTTAGTTTAACGGACTTTACCTATGCAGCCGAAACCCTGCCTATAACAATTAATGCCAATCCGTTTGCAAGTGCTACTAATACTTTAACTATACGCCCAGCAGCTAGTGTGGCTGCTGTAATTAGCGGCACTACTGGTACTAATTTATCTTCCATAATAAAGCTTAATGGTGCAGATTATGTAACTATTAATGGTATTAATACTGGTGGCTCAAGTCTTACTTTAGAAAATACATCAACTACAGCAGGAACTGCAGTTGTTTGGTTAAGTTCTCTTGGTGTAGGGCAAGGGGCTACTAATAATACCATTAAAAATGTAAACATTCTTGCTGGCATTACTCAAAACACTTCTACCAGTAATACTTATGGAATTGTAATAGCAGGTAATACTTTAAATGCTACTATTACCTCTATTAATGGAGGCGATGATAACGATAATAATACAATAGAAAGTAACACCATTACTAGGGTTCGCTATGGTATTTACACAAGGGGAATATCTACTACAAACCCTAACCTAGGCACTATTATTAAAAGCAACATTATAGGACCGACATCATTTGGTGCTGATGAAATTGGTAAAGGAGGTATTGTTTCAAGGGAAGAGGATGGTATCATCATTACTCAAAACGAAATACGATTTGTAGGCGGAGATTATGCCAATAATACTACCAGTGGGGACTTTGCAGGGATTACTTTAGCAACAGATGCATCTTGGCCAGCACCAACCTCGGTGTTGGTAAAAAATGCTTCTGTTACAAGAAATTTAATTCACGATGTAGTACAAGAAAGAACTTATGCAGCATCTGCTATAATACTTGCTGGGGCAGATGGTACGAATGTAACCAACAATGTGGTTGCTAATAATATGATCTACAATATCCTGTCAAATGGCACAGGTAGTGACCAGTTAGCTGCTCTTGCAATAAATGCTGGCAAAGGTGATAAAGTTGTTTATAATAGCATTTATTTACTAGGAGATTGCGATGCCTCAGCTGCAGCTTCAGCAGCCTCGGTATCTGGCTTTGGTATTACTGTGGGTAGTACTACACCTACTGATTTGGTTTTAAGAAATAACAATGTGTTTTTAGATGTTACTTCAAGTAGTACACCTACTTTAAAATTTGCAGCCATTAATATACCTACAGCTTTTGTGTGGGGTGCTGGGGGTATGAACTACAACAACTGGTATTTTAATGCTGCTAATACAGTTGCTAATTTGGGCTGTATAAATGGATCGGGAGGTACGTTTTATACTACATTGCCTGCATGGCAAACTGCGGTAACACAAGATGCAAATTCTAAAACTTTAGACCCGTTATTTGTTTCAGCAACTGATTTACACGTTGGCACAACCTCTCCATTAGATAATCAGGGTACACCAATAACTGGTATTACTATTGATTATGATGGTAACACAAGAAATGCAGCCACGCCAGATATTGGTGCAGATGAATTTAATAACTCCAACTGTACTGGATCTATTGGTGGCACAGCTACCACCACTAAACCCTCTATTTGTTCAGGCGATAGCTCTTTTATTACAGTATCTGGTTTTTCTATTGGTAGTGGAAGTACTTATCAATGGCAAATTTCTACAGATAACAGTATATGGAGTGATATTGCAGGACAAATAAGCACAAGTGGTTTAAACACAAGTGCATTAACAGTCACTAGATATTATAGATTAAAAGTAACTTGTACTAGTGGCACAGCCTTAGCTTACTCTACAGTAGTAACTATTACTGTGAAAGCATTACCTACAGTAAGTGTAAGCCCCACTGGGCCAATAAGTTTATGTAGCCCTGCTAGCCAATTGTTAAGTATAACAGCTACAAATGCAGCATCACCTTCTTATCAATGGGTTAAAGGCGGTATAGATATAAGTGGAGAAATTTCAAATACTTACAATGCTTCTATTTCTGGCAATTATGCTGTAAAAGTTACCAGTGGTATTACTTCATGCACAGTAACATCTTCAACAATTGTTGTTGCTATTAACGCTACTCCAACTGCTGTTACGGTAACACCATCATCTGCATCACTTTGTGCTACCACAAACCCTGCTGTATTATTAACTGCAAGTGGAGGAACAGTAGGTGGAGAGTTTACTTTTGGAACACAGGCTGCTCAAAACATAGCTTCTGGTTATCCTGCACCATATTCAGTATATTATGGTGGGCAAAGAATGCAAACCCTTATTACTGCTGCTGAGTTAACAGCTCAAGGGGTAGTTGCTGGGCCAATCAGCAGTATCAATTTCCCAGTAGTTTCTTTTGGTGCAAATTGGGGCAGTACACTCACAGGTTGTACAGACTTTCAAATTAGTATTGGTGCTACCCCACTTACAAGTTTAACTACATTTCAAACTGGGCTTACACAGGTGTTAGCACCTTATACGTTTGTACCCACAGTTGGATATAACAACACACAGACTTTTGGAACACCATTTACTTGGGATGGAACAAGTAATTTAATTATAGAAACTACTTTTTCTAATGCTATTACTGGTACTACGGCAGATGGCGTTATTCAATACAATTCACCAACCACATATCAAAGTACTATAGTATATAGAGCCGATGGAGTTTCGTCTGCTTCAATAGCCAGTGGAACTACAGTAAATCTGAGTTTTAATGCACGACCCGATTTTAAACTGGTTACTACAGTACCTGCTGCTATTACTTGGTCTCCAATTACAGAACTATTTACCAATGCAGCAGCTACTACACCATACGCTAGTGGTGCAGCTACCATTAATGTATACGCTAAGCCAACAGTTACAAGAACATATACTGCTACAGCAACAATTGGTACATGTACAAGCAATAAAACTGTTACCATTACAAGTAACTGTTCAGTACCTGTAACATTATTAAGTTTTTATGGTAATAAGCAAA
>JAYVRD010000016.1:0-11746 GCA_043776595.1 Chitinophagaceae bacterium
TTATGTCTAAATCTATTTTACTGAGAATAATCTGATAGGACATTTGTAAAATTTATACAAATATACACAATCGGAATTATTAAAGCATGCTAGTATACAAAAAAAGCCGTTTAACTTTTACGCTAAACGGCTTGCTATGTAATTATTCAAAAATTTAGTGAGCGTGATGATGCAATTTGCTTGCAAATTCTTCGGCAGTTACAGTTTCATCTTTTGCTTTTACTGCTGTTTCTAAATGTGTAAATAGTTTATCTGTGCTTATGCGGTGGTAGCTATCTTCTACAAACTTTTTGTCTTTCATCATGCGGTCTGCATAGTCATCAACCCATTGTTGGTTATCATCGGTTATACCCAATTGCCCACCCATGTATTGAAACAATTGTGCCTTTGCAAAAGCCCTAATATCATTAGGCATTACTTCTATTTTGTTGTCCTCAATTAGTTTGCTGCTTATTAAAGTCCATTTTAAACTATTGGCAAATGCAGGAAATTCAGCATCGGCTTCTGCTGCGGTTTTGGGCTTTTCGCTGCTCGTAAGTATCCAACGTTTTAAAAAACTTTCAGGAAAATCCATGTTGGTATTATCTATCAAGTGGTGATAGATTTGGTCGTGTATTTGATTGCGGCTTTGGCTGCCAAAATAAGTTTCTATATCGGCTTTTACAGCATCACGAAATTCGGCTTCGTTCTTAATTTCTTTGTTGGGGTAGGCAACCAAGAAAAATTCCTCATTCATCTCTGCTTTATTTACTAAGCCAACTTTGGTAATGGTGAGTTTAAAGTTTTTATCGGCAGCACCGGTTACGCTTTTATCCAACCCCAAATCTCCTAATATTACATCCAATTCTTTGTCTTCAAAGGCTGTAGCTAAATGTACATCTAATACATCATCTTTCTTTTTGTCCATTAAAGTAGTACGAAAAGCTGGGGCAAAATATTTTACCAATAAGCTATTGGCTTTGTTTATACCACCTTCTACCATATTGCCTGCTGCATCTACCTCGGTAAAAGTTACATTTAATACACTGTCTTCTGTTTCTACAGTTTCGGGTTCTGTCATTTTGCCAAAACGAGTTTGTAGGCGTTCAACCTCCTCGTTTATCATAGCATCAGTTACCTGTACTTTGTAGTTGGTTACGTTTATGGCTTTAGTATCTATAGTGATGGCAGGCTTCAATCCAATTTCGAAAGCAAAAGCATAATCGGCAGGGTTGTTCATATCCAAAGCCCTTGCATCGCTTTCTAAGGGTAGTGGTTGAGCAAAAATATCAAGCTGTTCTTTGGTTAAATATTCGTTGAGCTGTTTCTCTACACTTTTCAATACTTCTTCTTGAAACACACTTGCACCATACATTTTTTTTACCAAACCTGCTGGTACCATGCCCTTTCGAAAGCCAGGAATATTGGCAGTTTTTGCGTATTTTTTTAGGTTTTGTTCAAAACCATTGTAGTAATCGTCTTTAGAAAGTTTTACAGTAAGTTTATCGGTAAGATTGCCGATGTTTTCTCTGGTAACTGTAGCCATTGCTCACGTTTTAGTGTTTAAAAAATTCCCCCTCCATGTGGAGAGGGATTTTGTTGTTGTGTGCGGGTGGAGGGACTCGAACCCCCATGCCTCACGGCACTAGATCCTAAGTCTAGCGTGTCTACCAATTTCACCACACCCGCTTGGATGGTTTCTTTTCGACTTAGGGAGGGCAAAAGTAGTGGAATGATTGGAAAAATGAAAAATGTTTTTTATTGCAAAGATTGGATTTATAAGAAGAAGGAGATATGAAAAATTTATGATGAACAAGAGCGGAAACCACACTTGTATTTTAGGAAATCGGGTAACGTTTTTTTTGCTGTGAAGGAGCAGATTTGGAAATTGGTATTTTGGGAGATGAAATGGGAGGGGGTGTATTGAGGGGTTTCGTGTATTTTTGAAGTGGGAGTAATTTTGCAGATTCTAAAACAGTATAAAAAGTATGGCAGAATTTTATTACGTATCTAGAAGCTATTCAGCTTTTGTACTCAACTTCAATTTTATATTTCAATCAGCAACGGTTCCACGCAAACTGGATTCTAATTCCTAATCTGCAAAAAGCCCTGCTCCTTGGCGGAATTTTAAACAGTAATCTACGTGATAATGAAAAAATTATTTTTTCTTTTTTTTCTTTTGCCAGTCGTATTATTTGGACAAGTTAAACGGAAACCTCAAACAAAACCTCTGATAAAATCAGCAATTGCTGACACTTTAGTTAAACGTGGCAAAATACAGTTATTAAATGGCGATACAATTAAAGCCTGCTTGAATTTTATGATTGCTAAAGGCAAGGGTTATTATAAAATAAACCACTACTACAGTGAAAATGAAGAAGAGTATGAAGATGATGTTGTGACCTCATGTAATGATGAAAATCGTCAAATAAAAGAAGCAGTTAGAAATAACCCTTAATTTAAAAAACTTAATTATCCACCACTAGAGTTTTTGTCCGCTCAAGTAATAAATGATGGAATATCTCCCATTTTAAGAGTCCAAATGCACAATAACACATCCAAAATAGTAGATGTCTTTAAATGTACAGTAAAATGTTACAACAGGTTTAACGAACCAGTAAAAGGTCTATCGAATTCAAATTCAGGAATTATAACCAACCAAACAATAATAGAACCTGGAGAAGATGGAGGGGGTTTAAACAGTTATAGTTTTTATTTTTATGACGGCACTACTAAGATAAAAATCAATCTTATAAAAGTACATTATCAAGATGGCGGTATTTGGACTCCCAAGGTAGGACAAACTGTATCTATTGTTGCGACTTCAGACCTTTAATAGATATTATAAAAAACTTCTGCTAAACATTGGAAGCGGTTTGGCAATATGTTTGGGCAACGAATATATTCTCAGCTTTTTTATTTGTTGTGCTTTAGTTCAAGGCTAAACAAACTTCTCCAAGTTCCAAACAGCCTATATTATACTGCATTACATCTCAAAAAGACAGAAAAATTCCTAACTTCACTTCAAAATCATAATGAGCTATACAGACAAACATATTGTGGAAACATATTCAGGTTTATTTGAAGGGCTTAGTTCTTTAAGTAAAATTGAATTGATTGAAAATCTTTCAAAGTCGTTAAAAACAGAGAAGACAACAAAAGAGAATAAATTTTATAAATCTTTTGGGGCGTTTTCTTCTGAAAAATCAGTAGAAGAAATAATAAAAGACATTAAATCGAGCAGGAAATTTAGAAATAAAGAAATAAAATTCTAATGCAGTATTTACTTGACACCAATATTTGCGTTTTCTTTTTACGAGGGAAGCTAAATCTGGATGAGCTTATCAGACAAAAGGGACGGGAAAACTGCTTCATTTCAGAAATCACAGTTATTGAACTTCGTTATGGTGCAGAAAATAGCGACAACCCAACAAAATCTCACAAATCGGTTGACGCATTTGTAAGCGGACTTTCAATTATTCCGATATACGGCTCAATAAAGCGTTATGCTAAAGAGAAAGTAAGGCTAAGAAAAATTGGCAAACCTATGCACGATGAGTTTGACCTTTTAATTGGTGTTACAGCTATTGAAAACAAACTTACTCTAGTGACAGACAATGTAAAAGATTTTGAGAGTTTGGACGGAATGAAAATTAAGAATTGGCTCAATCGAAAATAGCATTGCCACCACCTTATATTTACCTCAATTTCTATTAGTTGTTTTTTTAATTTCCCAACAACACAAAGTCTTACACAAAAATGCTGCTGCTAAGTTTGGATGCTCAAAAAAAACTTAGCGAACCAATTTTTTTAAAATTGGTATTTTCTCAAATTCTTTCTTTTCTACCTGCAAAATAAACCAAGCAAATGCTATTAACAACAATAATGCTACTAGTGTACTAGCCCATAAGTTGGAAATAAAATGACTAAAAAGTTTGTGGAGCAAAAAAAGTATAACTGTAATAATTAAGTAAGCTACTAATTTCTTAAGGGCGTATGGTATACGGTAATGTTTTTGACCTTGAGTGTAACTTATCACCATCATAAAACCATAACAAACAAAGGTTGCCCAAGCACTTCCATTGTAACCGAATAAAGGTATCCACCAGATGTTTAGTACAACTGTAATAGCTGCACCAGCCAAAGTAATCCACGCACCAAACATAGTTTTATTGGTAAGTTTATACCATACGCTTAAGTTATAATAAATGCCTAAAAACACACTACCCATAGCTAGTATAGGAATAATGCTTAATCCTTCGCTATAGTCTTTGGAATTAGAGCCATAGGCAAAATGCTTGATGAGGGGCAAATTTGTAGAGATTGCTAGCCACATAAAACAACAGGCAATGATAAAAAATTTCATTACTCTAGCGTATGTACGAGGGGCATCTTTATCTCCAGATTTATTAAAAAAGAATGGCTCGGCTCCCATTTTAAAAACCTGAATGAATATGGTAATGAGAACTGCTACCTTATAATTAGCACCAAAAACACCTAATTGATGTTCTTCTTCTGCCTCGGTTAAGTTAAGTACACGTGTATACACCAAACGGCTTAGCATTTCATTAATCATGCCTCCAAAGCCCACTATTATTAGAGGGTAAGAATACTTCATTACTTGCTTCCAAAGGAGGGTATCGAATGAAAAACGAAATGTAAAAAAATCTTTTGCAAGTAAAAGCAATGTAATGATGCTAGCAACTACATTGGCAATGATATAATAGCCAATATCTATGGATGGATTATAAAAATAAAGTAAAAAACTATTTGGATGACTTTGTGCAATTTGAGGACAAATACCAAGAAAATAAATTGTTAATCCAACGCTGGTTAAAATATTTATTACTTTAATAAATGCAAATCTTCTTGGCTTTCCTTCTTGCCTCAACTTAGCAAAAGGGATAACAGCCAGTGTATCGAAAAATAAAATCCAAGCCATCCACACCACATATTCAGGATGTCTTTTCATGCTAATCCAATTGGCTATGCTAGTTGATTGCCAAATAACAATAGCCGTAAACACAATGGTACTGATAATAATAGAAGACATAAAAAGATTGTAAAGTCTTTTTTTATCTACTGTTTGAGCAAAACGGAAGTAGCTAGTTTCTAGACCATAGGTAAATACAATGTTGAGAAAAGGAATAACAGCATACAATTGGGTAATGGCTGCGGTAGAGGCTGGCTTATATAACCAAAATAAAAGAATGTTGGTAGCATAACCTAAAAACCTACTAGCAATAGTAGGTACACCATACCATAAAGTTTGTCCTGCTAATTTTTTTATACCACTCAAACTGCTAATTTTCTTTTGCCAAAAATAAGGTTTGTGCTTTCCTTAAATAGTATTTAACCATTTAAAACCAAATTACATGGCATGATTTTGGTTTTTACGAAGCAAATTATACAAAAATGAAAAAGAAATTATTGAGTATTGTATTGATATTGGGAATTGTACATGCAAATGCCCAAAACAACATTATTATTGATGGAGCAAGTAAGCCAGCAGTACATTTTGAACTAAAAGCAAATGACAAAGATGTAAAAAATGCGATGGAAGATTACTTTAAAAAAGCAGGTGGTAACCTAAGAGGAAAACGTGGATTTTATTCCTCAAAAGAGATGGTAATACCTCAACTTGGGCCCACTAAAATGGATGTTTATTTTTCTTTTTCATCTAGGGGAAGGAGAAATAGCGAAGTTACTACTGTACTAATGGCAGCTAAACCAAGTTCTGATGTTTTTGTAGGTGACTCTATACCCAAAGACATGTTTGTGAAAATGGATGATTTTGTAAAAACCATACCAACCATTGTTGCAGAGTATTTAAAGGCTATAGAAATAGAAAAACTTACCAAGGCAGCTAATAAAGATGAAAAGCAACAAAGAAGTGCCGATAAAAAAGCAGCTAAACGTACAAGAGATGCCGAAGGATCTAAAAAGAAACTAGAAGATGCAAAGAGCGGATCTTAATTGATTAATCTAGAAATAAAAAAATGCCCAAAATTCTATTTTGGGCATTTTTAATTAGTGGTTGTGAATAAAGGAAGGTGTGATATTGTAATTGGGTGGTGCAAACATTTTGTTTTTTAAAAAAGCGGTATCTGTTAGCGTTTGTAAAAATGCGGTAAGTTGTCCAATTTCAAAATTAGATAGGTAGAGTTTGTTTTTTAGTAAGCTATCTGTAGTTGAACTTACTACCATGTTTTTTCTGTAATGTTCAAATACGTTGTATAGAGAGTAGAAACGTCCATCGTGACCATAAGGTGCTGTTACTGCTACATTGCGTAAGGATGGTACTTTAAATTTTAAAGAATCAAATTTTTCGTTGGTAATTCTCATTCTGCCAAAATCATTTAGTGTTGCATCGTTTGGTAAGCCACTATTTCGATATGTATAATCTGCAAACATGGGCTCGGTATGGCAGGCTATACATTTTTTTTGAAAAATCTCGTACCCTAATTTTTGGGGCAAATTAAAACTATCGATCCCTCTTTTTACTTTATCGTATTTACTGTTACTACTCACAAGCATCAGCACAAACTGGCTAATGGCTTTGCTCATACGTTGTGTATTAATAACTTCATCTCCAAAAGCTGCTTTAAACATTTTTCTATAAACAGCATCTTTTTTTAGTTTGCTAATTACATGTTCAAGGGTTTCTCCCATTTCGTTTTTGGCTGTTAACGGTGCTAGTGGTTGTAAGTCTAAATGGTTAATACCCCCATCTGCCATAAATTCTTTTTGCCAAGCAAGGTTTTGCAAAGCTGGTGCATTGCGGCTAGTAAGCAAGTTATTAATGCCATGACTAAGGTTATGATCATAAGTAGAAAATGCTGCAAACTGTTGGTGGCAGCTAGCACAGCTTATACTACTGTCTTTGCTAAGGCGTTCATCGTAAAAAAGCTTTCTCCCCAGCTCAAATCCTTCTTTGGTTAATGGATTTTTTTTAAAATCGTACAGTGGTTTACTCCAACCTTTGGGTACAATAAACTGTAATGGTGTAGTGGTAGGTTTTTGGATAATAACAAAACCTGCACCTATTAGCACAATCATCAATACAACAAAAATGGTTTTGAAAAATTTCATGTATTTAATTCGAGTAATCCTGTATTAATAATCTCCTGGTTTTAGTTTTTTTCTTCCTTGTTTATGTACAGCTCTTTGTTTTTTGCCTTCAATTCTTTTTTCTGTTACTGCTTTTGGTATTTTGGTAGCAATTCGGCTTTTCTTTTTTATCAACGCTGCATTTACCAGTTCGTTCATTTTACGTACTACTATTTCTTTATTTCCCAACTGTGTTCTGCTTTCTTGAGACTTTACCAATAACAAACCATAGGCAGTTATTTTATTAGCCAGTTTTTGATGGATGATATTTTTTTGCTCTTCTGTAAACAATATCGAAGCATTTATTTCCCATCTTCCTTCTACCATAGTTTCTACCTTATTTACATTTTGCCCGCCACTGCCACCACTGCGTGCAGTTTGAAAATTTATCTCCGCCGTTATATCTACCTTCATGGCATAAAATTAAATGTAAATTATGAGAGTGGTGGTGCAACGTGTAAGCGAAGCATCGGTTAAAGTAAATGACTGTATAGTAGGGCAAATAAAAAAAGGCTTACTTATCTTGATAGGAGTAGAAGATGCAGATACTGAAGAAGACACTACTTGGTTGAGCAATAAATTGCTAAACCTTAGAATTTTTGATGACGAAAATGGAGTGATGAACAAAAGTTTACTGGAGGTTGATGGTAGCATATTATTAATTAGCCAGTTTACGTTGCAAGCAAGTACTAAAAAAGGTAATCGCCCATCCTACCTAAAAGCAAGCAAAGCAGCTTTTGCTATACCGATGTACGAAAAGATGATTGCCCAGCTTACACAAGACAGTAACAAAAAAGTTGAGGTTGGCATTTTTGGAGCTGATATGAAAGTAAGTTTGGTAAATGATGGACCAGTAACCCTATTTATTGACACAAAAAATAAAGAATAATGAACGATATAACCATTAGCCAAGCCCAAAAAAAAGTACATGAATGGATAACCACAGTTGGTGTACGTTATTTTAGTGAGCTTACTAATATGACTATTCTAACCGAAGAAGTGGGCGAATTAGCCAGGATAATGGCAAGGACTTATGGAGATCAATCTTTTAAAAAAAATGACCTTGATAAAAATTTAGCTGATGAGATGGCTGATGTATTGTGGGTTTTAATTTGCCTCGCCAACCAAACTGGAGTAAATCTTGGCGAGGCATTAGAAAAAAATTTTGAGAAGAAAAATAATAGAGATGCAAACCGACATCAAAACAACAAGAAGCTTAAATAATAATACAAGGAAAAAGTTCGTTATAAAAAGTATATAAACTCCTATCAAATGTTTAGTAGTACCAATATAATAGTATATGCTGCTTCCTTGCTCTTAGGTATTACTGTTGGGCTTTTTTCTAAATACTTAATAAAAAAGAAAACCAAGAATAAAATTTCTGAGTACAAGAAGGAAATTTTTCGCAGCCATTCACGTATTTTAATGTTAGAAGGTATCAACGATGAATTAGAAAAGAAATTGAAGGATACTTCAAAAATTCCTCATCGTATTTCCGCTTAGTACATTTACGATTTTAAATTCATTGCCAAATTGTTATAGCTATTTTGAATAGTCTTTTGCAACTTTTGCAACCTAGATACAGTCAAGTAAACGGATAGAGTAACCCCGAAACCGTTTTATCTATGAGTACTATTTTAAGCACATTACTTCCTATTTATGGTGGTGCTGTTTCCATTGCAGTGGTAAGTGTTATTGTAATGAAAGTTTACTTCCAAGCTAAAAGCAATCAAAAAATTAGGAAATATCAAAACCAAATTTTCCAAAGCCACTCACGTATATTAAAACTAGAAGCTTACAACGAAAAATTAGAAAGGAAAATAAGCGACCTTGAAGTTTTGAAACCTCAAAAGCAATACACTTACAGTTAATATTTAGCACACTTGATTTGTGTGGGGCAATTTTAATAAATTTGCCACCTTATGAGTACGCAAACAGATAATCGTTTTCAAGCAATCATCTCTCACGCCAAAGAATATGGCTTTGTATTTCCCTCCAGCGAAATTTACGATGGCTTAAGTGCCGTTTATGATTATGGCCCTTACGGTAGCGAATTAAAAAAGAACATAAGAGATTATTGGTGGAAGAGCATGACACAACTACATGATAATATTGTAGGTATTGATGCTGCTATTTTTATGCACCCTACTACTTGGAAGGCGAGTGGGCACGTGGATAATTTTAGCGACCCCATGATTGATAATAAGGATAGCAACAAACGTTATAGGGTTGATCATTTAATTGAGGGTTTAATTGAAAAATTGAAACTTGATGATGGGAAAATTTATGAGCACGTTATTACAAATTTCCTTCCAGCAAAAGGCTTCACAGCTTGGACAGAAGAAGCTAAAGTTGAAGCAGGTAAGGAGTATAAAGCAAGAGGTGGCGGAAATAAAATAGAGGAAGCCGGTGAACTCCAAAAGAAAATGGATGAATTATTGGCTGCTGAAGATTATGCTGGCTTGAAACAATTGATTGATGACAATAAAATTGTTTGTGCAATAAGTGGTACTAGCAACTGGACAGACATACGCCAGTTTAACCTCATGTTCTCTACAGAGTTTGGTGCTATTAGTTCTGATAATCCTGATGACAATAAAGTGTACCTACGCCCCGAGACTGCACAAGGTATTTTTGTAAATTTTTTGAATGTGCAAAAAACAGCCAGAATGAAAATACCTTTTGGTATTGCCCAAACTGGTAAAGCATTTAGAAACGAAATTGTGGCCCGCCAGTTTATATTTAGAATGAGAGAGTTCGAACAAATGGAAATGCAATTTTTTGTACGCCCAGGCACTCAGGAGTATTGGTATAACTTCTGGAAGGAAGAAAGATTACAATGGCATTTAAGCCTAGGTATTGATATAGCCAAATACCGTTATCATGACCATGTAAAACTAGCTTTTTATGCAGATGCTGCTTTGGATATTGAATATGAATTTCCTTTTGGTTTTAAGGAAGTAGAGGGTATTCATAGTCGTACAGATTATGATTTAACCCAACATCAAATATTTAGTAAGAAGAAGCAGCAATACTTTGATAACGATATTGATGAAACTACAGGGAAACCTTTTGGCAACTATATACCTTATGTAGTAGAAACTTCTATTGGTTTAGATAGGATGTTTTTGCTTATTCTTTCTCATGCGTACGATGAGGAAACCATAAACAAAGAAGATGGTACAACTGATACACGTGCGGTGTTGCGTATTCCTGAAAAATTAGCTCCCGTAAAACTGGCTATACTTCCTTTAACCAAAAAAGATGGCTTGCCCGAAATAGCACATCAATTAATGAATGAATGCAAACCAGCGTTCAGATGTTTTTATGAGGAGAAAGATGCAATTGGCAAACGCTATCGTAGGCAAGATGCTATTGGCACACCGTTTTGTGTAACCATCGATCATCAAACAAAAGAAGACAATACAGTAACTATACGTTATAGAGATAGTATGTTGCAAGAAAGAATTGCTTTAGATAAAGTGAGAGCAATTGTTTTGAATGCCGTTAGCTAACAATGCAACTGCTTGAAATAAAAAAGAAGCCATCATATTGTTGAATGATGGCTTCTTTTATGTATAGAACTAAATTTAGTTTATTGAATAGATAATGAAACTGCTTTTAGTTTAATTTTATTTTCATCGTACACAACCACATTGTAAATGCCTTTTGCAAAATTACTTACATCTAATCTTGTATTGGTACGATTACCATTTACAGTAATGGTTTTGCTTAGAATGCTTTGCCCTGTCATGTTATACACCATTACATTGTAGTTGCTTTTTACTTCGGCACTCATCTGTATATCCACAAAACTTACTGCAGGGTTAGGGCTAATGGTAAATAAGAATTTATCATTACGCTTTAATACAATTGTGTTTGAATATTCGCTGCTACCATCGCTGTTTACTATTTTTAGGCGATAATAATTGTTGCCAATAACTGCTTTATAGTCGTTGTAATTATTGTTTTTATTGTAAACAGCATTGCCATTTATTTCGCCAATGTTTTCAAACTGTGCACCATTAAAACTTCTTTCAACAATAATTTTATTTACGTTTTGTACCAATTCAGCCGTCCATTTAAGGGCGTTGTAATTGTTCATTACTTCGCCAGTAAAGCTGGTGAATTTAATAGGTAACAAACCAGTAGTACCAGTAAAGGTAAGATTGAAAGTAGCCTTGGTATTTGCAAGGCCATCTACCATTAATAAATAATTAGTAGCTGCGGATAAACCAGTAATAGTGGTTAAAGCTCCATCTGCATTAAAACTACGACAAGCAACTGGCGTAGGGTAAGCAGAGGGTGTTGTTGGGCATGAACTTACTGCATATAAAGCAAGCTCTATACCAGCAGTGGTGCAAGCTGCCTGTGTAGTAGGCGATGTAGTATAACCTAAAACTGTAATTGTAAGGTCGCCAGCAGTGCCTCCTGTTTTTAAGGCGTAATATTGGTTATTGGTAATACCCACACCAGTGCTATTGCAAGTAATATTATTATATGCTGGGTCAACATTTTTATCGCTCGTGGCATGTACTAAATCAAATGGTACGGTAGTACCAATTTGTGTTGCAGTTACAGGAAAACTGGTTGGGCAATTATCATTCGTAACTGCTGTATATGAGAGTTGTGTCATTTCAGTTGCAAACAAACCACA
>JAYVRD010000017.1:0-11717 GCA_043776595.1 Chitinophagaceae bacterium
AACTGGAGATTTCAAATACTTCTCACCCTTTTTACACTGGTAAAAACATGTTGGTAGATACAGCAGGTCGTATCGACAAATTCAAAAAGCGTTACGAGAAGAAAAAATAATGCTCAGCTACATTTTTATAAAATCCTCCCGAAATTTTCGGGGGGATTTTTATTTACAGATTATTTAGATAAGTTTGACAGATGCAAATTATTCTCTTTGATACAGAAGCTACGCATAAAAAACTACTGCCACTTACTTATACTAGGGCAGTAGCTTTTATACGCACGGGCATACTTACATGTAAAGAAAGATGGGAACATAGAATCAAACAAGAAGTGCATGTGCTAACAGTTGGTTATTTACAGCCATTATATCCCTTTACAATAGAGGGTGATGTTTTGTATGTGGATGCAAGTGTAATAGTAGATGAGGAATTGTTTGACAGAATCATGTCGTTATCTACCAACCAAGCTTTGGCAGATGCTAATGGATTAATTGCTGGAAGAATAGAAGTAAAAGATGAAAACATTGATGTATCGACTTTGCTATCTTCATTTGAAACAGTGTATGACCAAGAAAATGTAAAAAGATTAGACAATACAACCCAAATTTTTGCTTGGAATGAGGAAATGCTAAGAGCAGATTTTACATTACTTACCAAGGGCAGAAGAAGTAAACCAATTTCGCCTACCAACCAATTGGTACAGGTAGATGATATTTTTATAGAAGAAGGAGCATCTGTAGAGTTTAGTACGCTAAACGCTACTACTGGCCCAATTTATATTGGCAAAAATGCCACCATTATGGAAGGTTGCCTTATACGTGGAAGCTTTGCCTTAGGCGAAGGGGCAACTTTAAAAATGGGTACTAAAATTTATGGGGCTACAACAATTGGTAAATACTGTGTTGCAGGTGGCGAAATAAAAAATAGTGTTCTATTTGGCTATAGTAACAAAGCACATGATGGTTACTTAGGCGATAGCGTTATTGGTGAGTGGTGCAATTTTGGTGCTGGCACCAGCAATAGCAATGTAAAAAATACTGGCGGGCTAGTAAAGTTTTGGAATTACTATACCAACAATTTTGAAAATGCTGGTGTAAAATCTGGATTGATAATGGGGGATTATAATAGAGTGGCAATTAATTCTTGCATAAACACAGGCTCGGTGTATGGTGTTTGTTGCAATGTTTTTGGCGAAGGACTACTACCCAAATTGCTGCACAGTTTTACTTGGGGTGGAAAAGAAAATGCTACATACGAATTTGAAAAAGCCATACAAGATATCAGCAACTGGAAGGGATTGAAAAACAAAACTATAACTAAAGCCGAATTAATAGTGCTACACCATATTTTTGAAAATGAATAATGCAATTTTTACGATAACCTTTTACATGCTTAATTTAAAAAACATAGATAGTAGTTGGACTTTATTTTTAGACCGTGATGGTGTTATTAACCACGAAAAAAAGTTAGACTACATACTTAATTGGAATGAGTTTAGGTTTTACGAAGGTGTTACAAAAGCCATGGATATTTTAGACAATTATTTTGATATAATAGTAATGGTAACCAACCAAAAAGGGGTGGGTAAAAAACTAATGAGCTTAGATGATTTAAACACCATTCATAGAAATATGATAAAAGAAATAGAAGATACAGGTGGCCGAGTGAATAGGATTTATTTTTGTAGCG
Source organism: Chitinophagaceae bacterium (assembly GCA_043776595.1). Taxonomy (GTDB): domain Bacteria; phylum Bacteroidota; class Bacteroidia; order Chitinophagales; family Chitinophagaceae; genus UBA1930. The sequence continues at coordinate 1,685 of JAYVRD010000017.1, forward strand.
ATGTAGAAAACGATTCTCCCAACCGAAAGCCAAACCATGGTATGGCCTTGCAGGCAAAACAAGATTTCCCTTCTATAGATTTTAGTAAAAGCATAATGGTAGGCAATAAATTGAGTGATATGGGCTTTGGGCGAAATGCTGGTATGCACACAGTATTTCTAGCTACTACAAACCCTGAAATTGAATTTCCCCACCCAAATATTGATTTGAGGTTTAATAACCTTTTAGAATTTGCCCAACAGTTGGGTTAATACTTTTCTTAATGAAGTAGCATATTGCCCAATAGAAATATACAGCCAAACATGTGCGACGCAACCGCAGCTTAATAGCAGTGCTAAAGCTGGTTACAAAAATGTAATTCATAAAAAATGGCAACTAGTTGTTTAACAAAATCCTAAATCTTTCCACAGATAGGTTGGCATGGTTATTACGTTATGGCTGCACTGTATCTTAGCACCAATAACAAAAGCATGAAAAAAATATTTTGCCTTATTGCAATCTTGGCTATAGTGGTTGTACAAGCACAAACCATAAGCAAGCCTAATTTAAAACTGCTTCAAAAAATTGAAGACACGTTAAAAATGCAAGGCAAAAAAATGGTGATGGATGAAGTAGCACCATACCGTTTTAGGGCTGATAGTTTTTTTACCAAAGTATTGGTGCGTGCCTTAAAAGTATCCAACTCTTTTTATTACAACTTCGATAGCGTACCCTACATTTCTAAAGTATATGCACCCGATAGTAGTTTTAGAATTTACACTTGGGAGTTTATGAAAGATGAAAGTTATTTTCGTCAGCGTGGGGCAATACAAATGAAGACAAAAGACGGTTCCTTAAAACTCATTCCACTGTTTGATAACTCTGAATTTACAAATAACCCATTAGATAGTGTACGCACAGCTAAAAACTGGATAGGAGCTATTTACTACAACATAGTACATACCACTTTCAACAATAAAAATTACTATACATTAATTGGTTTTGATAACAACAATTTTAGAACCAACAAAAAATGGATTGAAGTAATGACCTTTAATGATAACGGGCAACCACAGTTTGGTGGAAAGTATTTTCAGTATGTGGCAGATAGTGTAAAAACGCCACCTGGCTACCGCTTTTTATTGGAGTATAAAAAAGATGCTGCCGAAAAACTAACCTATGACAAGGAGATGAACATGATTGTGTTTGAGCATTTGGTAAGCGAAGCTGGACAGCCAGAATTGAAGCATACCCTAATTCCCGATGGCGATTTTGAAGGCTTTAAATGGCAAGCTGGAAAGTGGGTACAAGTAAGTAAACTATTTGATTATAAAATAGATATGACAGGCGTAAACATGATGATGGGCAAGCCACCAGTAGAACAAACTATATTAGATGCAACGGGTAAACGCAATGAGCAAAAATTAATAGAGCAGAGTGAAAAAAATAAACTTAAAAATCTGCCTACCGAACCTACCAAAGAGCAAAAGCAAAAAGCTAAAGAAAAGAAAGTACAACAAGAAACAGAAAATTAGATACACTAAATCCTCCCAACAACTTGGAGGATTTTTTTATTACTAAAAGAAGTAAATACTTTGATTAAAGAGTTTTATTGGGCCAGCAGTAGAATAAAATTTAACTGCGGTTGCGTCGCACATTTGTAGCTGCAGAATACCTATTAAGCAAAGTGAAGAAAAAGTAAAGATAAAAAGTGCAACCTTTTATTCTATTCAGCCAAAAGTTCTATGTCTATCAACAGTTAGCTCAAAAAGCATCCCCTTCAAAAAAGTAGCATCATATCTTGCTAAACAAAATCAACTCTGCTCCTTTGTTGCTATACAACTTACTTTTACAATATGAATAGGGAAGTTTTATTTACCGATTTGGGCAATCGTTCTTATAAAAACGTTTGGGATTTACAAGAGCGTTTGTTAAAAGAAAATGTTGAGAAAAAGTCCACAGTCACCAATCATCAGTTAATAGAAAATAGTCAACAACCAACTACTAACTACCTACTTTTTGTAGAGCATCCACCTGTTTACACCCTTGGCAAAAGTGGTAAGAAAGAACATGTACTCATTAGTGAAGCAGAAATGGAAGCCAAAGGGATTGAATATTTTCACATAAACCGTGGTGGAGATATCACTTTTCATGGGCCACAGCAATTGGTAGGCTACCCCATTTTAGACCTTGACAATTTTAAAACCGATCTTGGCTGGTACTTACGCAGCCTTGAAGAAGTAATGATACTAACCATGGCAGAATATGATTTAAAAGGTGAGCGTAGCAAAGGAGAAACTGGGGTATGGTTAGATGCTGAAATAAAAGGAAAAGAAAGAAAAATTTGTGCACTAGGTATTAAATGTAGTCGCTGGATAACCATGCACGGCTTTGCTTTTAATGTAAATACCAATTTAGATTATTTTACCCACATAGTACCATGTGGTATAGAAAACAAGCAAGTAACTTCTTTAGAAAAAGAATTAGGCACTCCAGTAAATTTTGAAGAAGCAAAAGAAAAGGTGAAAAAAAATTTTGAGAACGTGTTTGCGTGCAAACTACAAAACACGGAACGTGCTTTTTAATTATCTTCCAAATAAAACTTATTCTTGTCTTTTAATTTATCATCTTCATACAATTCAAAATTGTACCAACCCGCATGCGGAAAATTAGATTTATCTAAAATAAGCATTGCTTCTTTTACATGTTTTACTTGAAAAATTTCTACCCCATTAGCCTCTGCAACTATCAATTTATAAGTGTGCTTTTTAACCATGGGTATGTTTAAAGTAAGGTATCCTTTATTATTGGTAAATATATATACCGATGGTTTCCAAACGAAGGCTCTTCTTAGCTCAATTGCATATTGATTAACGGCGTATAATGTGTCTTTCGTTTGATTGGCTATGGAATCTTTAAAGCGACGATACTCTTTACTATCTAATGTAGCAATTAGTACGTCTTTAATAAAAATATTTACATATCGAGTTCCTCTTTTTCCATCATTATCAAATTTATAATCCCCATCCTTAAGCGTTGGCAAATTATTGTGAGGCGGTTTTATACCACCTGTTACGTACCTCACCAAAGTATCGGGTAGTTTTGATTTCGTAAAAAAGTAAGCACCACCTTGCAGCACATAAAAAATTCGATAATACATTTTATGATAAGGTGCTTTATCTGCAAAACCATTCATAGGTAACTCTGGCGATTGTGTAGAAAAAATAGTTTTAAAATTTCTAGTGCTATCAAATGAGCGTTGTACGTTTAATTGTATACATGTTTCATAAGGATTAACCCAACTTATCTGAATAGTATTATTGCCTAAATTTTTGGCTGTAAATTTTGGCAATGTATCTTGACTTATAGCAACAGTATTGATAGATAATACCATCAAAATAAAAATTAGCTTACCCAGATTCATAAGGCTTCAAAGATAATAGTTGAACTGTTACTAAAATGGCAATGTACCTTTAGGTAAAGAAAGATTGCCCTGCAAACCACCGCTATGTATAACAAGTATTTTGCTATTGGGTAAAAAATAGCATTTGCTACACAAATGTTTTACTGCAAATAGTAGTTTGGATGTATAAATAATATCAGTAGGCAACTGTTCAGTATTCCAGAGTTCGTTCATCCACTCTATTAATACCGTTGGGTATTTTGCATAACCACCAAAATGATAATCATGCAAAACGCTAAATTGTTTTTCTTGAAGAGTAGCAGGTAGCAATTTCTTTATGTCTACTTCCATACTGTCATAACCCTTCAATGCACTAATTCCTATAACTTTTTGTTGTGGAAGTGCTGCATATACCAAACCAGCCAGCATAGTACCAGTGCCACATGCACATAGTATATGTGTATAGGAGGAGGTATCTATCGTTTTCAATATTTCTGTAGCACCTAACATTCCATCAACACTATAACCACCTTCAGCTATCCAATAATAATTATTATCAAAGTTTTGCTGTAATTCATTTTTGTTTTTGTACTCCGTTCTACTTACAAAATTCAATTGCATACCCAATTCAACTGCTTGCTGTAAGGTATGAGATAATGCGTTGGTCTTTTCTCCACGTATAATACCTACACTATGCAACCCAACTTCTTTAGCAGCAAAAGCAGTAGCAACAATATGATTACTAAAAGCCCCACCGAAAGTAGCAATCGTTTTTTTGTTAGTGCGTAAAGCTTTTTGCAAATGATATTTTAATTTAAACCTCTTATTGCCGCTTACAATTGGGTGAATTAAATCCAATCTCAGCACATCTACCCCAATACCATTAAGCCAAGTAGCTTGTAACGATTGTACAGTAATATTTTGAGGTAATGGTAACATCATTGTTTGTAAAAGTCTATCCCTTTATCTTCGCAAAGTTTAAAACAAAAATATGCAACCTACATTAGTAATTTTAGCAGCAGGTATGGCCAGCCGTTATGGCAGCATGAAACAAGTACAAGGGTTTGGACCAACAGGAGAAACTATTATGGAGTACAGTATTTACGATGCTATTCATGCAGGCTTTGGTAAAGTAGTATTTATTATTCGTGAAGAGTTTGCCGATATGTTTAAAGAAACCTTTGGCAAAAAGTTAGAAGGTAAAGTAGAAGTTGATTATGTATTTCAAAGCTTAGAAAAATTTGTTGGCGATAGACAAATACCCGCCGAAAGAACCAAACCTTGGGGCACTGCACATGCTGTATTGTGCTGTAAAGGAAAAGTAAACGAGCCATTTACCGTTATTAATGCAGATGATTATTATGGACGTGATGCTTTTATAAAAGCTCATCAATTTTTAACCGCAGCTTGCAACAATACAACCTATTGCATTATTGGATACGAGCTTAAAAAAACCCTTAGCGATAATGGAAGTGTAAGTCGTGGCGTATGCGATGTAGATGTAAATGGCAACCTTACTGATATAAACGAACGCACCAAAATTTACAGAAATGACAAAGGCATTATTACATACGAAGACGAAAACGGCTTACACGAAGTAAGCGAAGATGCCAGCGTAAGTATGAACTTCTTTTGCTTTGCCCCCAACTTTATTAACCATTGCGAAAATTATTTTGACGCTTTTTTAAACAAAGAATTACAAAACCTAAAAGGCGAATTTTTTATCCCATTGGTGGTAGATAATGTGGTGAAAGAAAATAAAGCCCATGTAAAAGTTATTCCAACATCGGCACAATGGTTTGGCGTTACTTACAAAGAAGATGCACCAGATGTGCAAGCCAGCATCAACAAGTTAGTGGCAGATGGGGTGTATCCAAATAGTTTGTGGGCATAAACCACACTGCAATAAAATTTTGAAAACGTTTGTCTTTTTTATGTTTATTAAAGAGATAAACGTTTTTTTATTTTGGTAGCCAGCCGTAGTATTTCATAGCATCATCTGTTGCGTCGCACGTTTTAAACATTAGAATAAATATTGGGCTTTTCTTACCAAGTGTATTAATATTTGCTATCACACAAACAATGTGGTATGATTCAATTCATGTCTTCACATTTTTTAAATAAAATGGGTATCGACATTGTAGGCAAAGCCCAATAGTAATTCCACAGCTAAACATGTGCGACGCAACCACAGCTAAATAAATATTCTAAAGCTTGCTACAAAAAAAATTAAATAGCTACTACCACAGGTATTATAAACTAATTAATCCTACACTACTAACCACAAAGAATATTTAAAAGAGAAGTTTTGCTTCTCTTTTTTTATACCTATTTTGCAATGTGTAAATTTAATACTATGAAGAAAATAATGCTTGTCGCCTCTATTTTAGTATCTACAATAACTCTAGCACAAATGAACCGATTAAGTGAACAAATTGGAAACTATAAAAAATTAACAGCCATCAACGGTGGTTACGAATTTGAACTTACCAATGCATTTGCCCGAATTACAACTTACACTGCAACATCGGTACGTGTGCGTATAAGCAAGCAAAAATTGGGCGATGATTTTTCTTTTGCAATAGATGATCTAACCGCCAAAAATCATTTTATAAAAAAAGACGAAGAAGCAGCTTCGTTTATTTTTTATACCGATAGTTTGTTGGTAGAAGTTACTAAAAATCCTTTTCGTATCAACTTTTACAATCGGGGCAATCAACTATTAAATGCCGATGATAGTACACTTGGCGTAAGTTGGTTTGGCAACTTGGTTACCAATTATAAAAAGTTACATGCCGATGAAAAATTTATTGGTTTAGGCGAAAAAACAGGAGGCATTAACCGCAGAGGAAATGTTTTTCAACATTGGAATGCCGATGTGCCAGCCTATGCTACCAATGCCGATCCTTTGTACAGCACTGTTCCTTTTTTTATAGGTATTCATAACCAACTTACTTATGGTATTTTCTTCGATAATTCACATAAATCGTATTTCAATTTTGGTGGTGGTGCCGATGAAGAATTGTTTTCTTATGGTGCTGATGATGGCGAAATGAATTATTATTTTTTTGGTGGTAGCAGCGTGCAGCAAATTATAAAAGACTATACCCATCTTACAGGAAGAACACCCATGCCACCCTTGTGGAGCTTGGGTTTTCAACAAAGCCGTTGGGGCTACGATAACCAAGAACAGCTATTAACCATAGCCAAAACTTTTAGAGAAAAAAAAATGCCTGCAGATGTTATTGTAAGCGACATTAACTACATGGACAATTACAAAGTATTTACTTGGAGCAACAAATTTCCATCGGTTAAAAATATGTTGGGCAGTATGAAGCAAATGGGTTTTGATATGGTAACCATAATAGACCCTGGCATTAAAGTAGAAAAGGGTTATAAAGCTTACGAAGAAGGCTTGGCACAACATCTTTTTGCCAAATATCCTGGTGGCAAAACTTATGTTGGGCATGTATGGCCAGGGCGTTGCCACTTTCCCGATTTTACAAAAGAAGCTACCCAAAAATGGTGGGGCAATAGCTTTAAAGAAGCCTACGTAGATAATGGTGTACGTGGCTTTTGGAACGATATGAACGAACCAGCAGCTTGGGGTAGAGAGTTTCCTAACTTGATAGAATTTGGCGATGGCAAAGACAAAAAAACTTTGTACACTGTAAAAAATGCTTATGGTTTGCTCATGGCAAAAGCTACGTACGAAGGCACTAAAAAATTAATGAATGGGCAGCGACCGTTTGTATTAACAAGAGCAGCTTATGCAGGCATTCAAAAATATAGTGCACAATGGACAGGCGATAATGTAAGCAGCGATGAACACATGCTTTTGGGCTTTAGGTTACTAAATAGTATGGGTGTTAGTGGTGTGCCTTATGTGGGTATGGATATTGGTGGTTTTATTGGCAACCCAAGCCCCGAATTATTTGTACGTTGGATGAGTTTGGGTGTGTACAGTCCACTATTTAGAAACCACACACATTTTGGTTACAACTACCGAGAGCCTTGGTTGTTTGGAGAATATAATACCGATAAGATTAGAAAAATTTTAGAACAACGTTATCAATTGCTCCCTTACTTGTACAGCAGTTTTTATGAGGCACATACTACTGGTTTACCCATTAATCGTATGCTACCTATACAGTACACCCACGATGAAAAAGTGTATGATGGCAAATTTGAAAATCAATTTTTGTTTGGCAATAACATGCTCATTGCTCCTTGCAGTTCTAGCCAACAAGTTACAGAAGTGTATTTGCCAGGAATCAACAACTGGTATAAGTTTGGTAGCGATAAAATATATGCTGGCAGCCAAAGCTATTATGTACCGTCACCTTTAGAAGACTTGCCAGTTTTTGTAAAAGCAGGTGCCATTATACCTATGCAAAGCATAGTACAAAACACTAAAGAAAAAGGCGATGGCATTTTATACCTACATGTATGGAAGGGAACTGCAACCACCGCTTTTACTTACTACGAAGATGATGGCGAAACTTATAGCTACGAAACAGGCAATTTTTATAAAAGAAAAATAGTTTACGATGCAGCCTCTAACACTTTGCAGCTAGAAAAAAAAGACGGCAGTTACAATACAAAATTTGGTAAGCTAAAAATTATACTACATGGTTTTGCAGAGCCCAGAACTTTGGATAATACACTTACCGATGCTGCTATGATCATTGGGTTATAATTTTTTTGTAGCCAACTTGAGTAGTGCTATTGTGCAGCGGTTGCGTCGCACATTTCAACAATAGAATTTACATTTATCTTTTATCAAAGCATAGCATTCATCAAAAGCCACAAAGTATAAAAAACTTTGTGGCTTTTATATTTCACAATGAAAGCTCAATATTTATTTACAGCTTAACATGTGCGACGCAACCGCAGCCAAATTATTGTACTAGAGTTGGCTCAATAAAAAAAGTAGCACTTTGCAGTACCACTTTTAAAAATTGCTTACCAAATATGTGTTCGTGTTCTTTTTGGTTTAAACATTTTATTTTTTCTTTTTACTTTAAATGCTTTGTACCAAGCATCTACATTTACTACGCCACCATTGGCTCTGTAATTGCCAGGCGAATGAGGGTCGGTTAAAACTTGTTGAGCTAAGGCATCTGGCAAATAACTACCACGCCATACTTGTGCATAGCTTAAAAAGAAACGCTGCGTTGGGGTGAAGCCATCAATTTTATTGTCTTCTTTAAATTGATTTGTTTTTTGTAGTGCTTCATAAGCCATATTAAGTCCGCCAAGATCTGCAAGGTTTTCTCCTAAAGTTAATTTACCATTTACATGTAGGGTATCTAACACAGTAAAGCCGTTATACATTTCTACAATTTCATTGGCTTTAGCGGTAAACTTATCTCCATCTTCTTTTGTCCACCATTCTTTTAAGTTGCCATCGGCTGCATATTTTCTTCCTTGATCGTCGAAACCATGAGTTATTTCGTGTCCAATTACTACCCCAATGCCGCCATAATTTACAGCATCATCGGCACCAAAATCAAAAAAGGGAAATTGCAAAATGCCAGCAGGAAAAGTAATATCGTTGTTAGATGGGCTGTACTGTGCATTTACAGTTGGTGGTGTCATACCCATTTCAGTTCTATCTACAGGTTTGCCCATGCGTGCTACTAGCTCGTTGTACTGCCAAACATTTATGTTACGCTCATTTCCATAAAAATCATTTCTGTTGGCGGTAAAGCCATCGTAAGTTTTCCATTTATCTGGGTAGCCAATTTTTTTTACAATAGCATTTAATTTTTCTAATGCTTTTGCTTTGGTTTCATCACTCATCCAATCTAGTTTATTAATACGTTCGGCAAAAGCGATTTGTAAATTGTTTACCAACTCTATCATTCTTGCTTTAGCTTCTGGCTTAAAATATTTTTCGGCATATAATTGTCCAACAAAATCTCCCAACTCTCTATCAATTAAACTGCTCATACGTTGCCAACGAGGTGTCATCTCTTTTTGCCCAGTTTGTACTTTGTTTAATTCGAAATTGGCATCTATAAAAGCTTTACTTAAAAATGGCGATGCAGAACGAATAACATTCCAGCGTAGATAATTTTTCCACTCTTTAATGGGTGTTTCTGTAAGCATGGCATCTATCGTTTTTAAAAACGATGGGTTGTTTGTTAAAACACTATCTGCACCATTAATTTTTAATTCGTTTAAAACCAATGCCCAATTGATGTTTGGAGTAGTAGCACTTAAATCATTTACTGCAAACTTGTTGTAAGTTTTGTAAGGATCTCTCATTGCTACACGATCCATTTGTGCTTTGGCTAATGCTGTCTCAATTTTTAAAACAGCAGCAGCACTAGCAGCAGCAGTGGTTGCATCTTCGCCTACAAGCATAAACATTTTATTTAGCTGCACTTTATATGCTTCTCTAATTTTTGTGCTTCTGGCATCGTCTTTTAAGTAATAATCCCTATCTGGTAAGGAAGTTCCTCCTTGTGAAAATGAAGGAATATAAACAGAAACATTTTTTCTATCAGGGTTTATGGAAGAGCCAAACAATACACCACCAATACCAATAGTACGTAATGTAGTAATTTCATGCAATACATCTTTTATAGATGCTACTTTATTAATTCTATCCAAATCGGCTTTGATGGGTTGATAGCCTTTTGC
>JAYVRD010000018.1:0-11716 GCA_043776595.1 Chitinophagaceae bacterium
CGTAAAAGATGTAACCTTTAATACCGATCTGCCCATAGTGATTAATTTTTCACTAAGGTACAAATAATATGTGTAATTTTTAATTAGACTTTATATAAACTACAAATAAGCATGTAGCTTTTACCAAAGCGATTAAAAATTCTTTTAAGTTGAACGTTTTAATTGCTGCCCTTGACAAGGATAGTATAGATGAACACAGATTGTTCTGATAAATCAAAATCCAAGATTTCTGCGTAGCAGAAAAATCTGTGTTTATCCTTTTAATCTGTGTCATCCGTGTGCAAACTCACTAGCAAATGATTATCATTTCAACAATATGCTTTTAATGTCTAATTGATATTACTCAACACCCAGCATCATTAACAAAGAAGCTGCTTAATAGAAATATACTACATTCTTTCAGGCACATGAATACCTAATAAGTTCATGCCTGTTTTTAAAGTGTGTGCAGTTAACGTAGCCAATTGCAAACGCAGTTGCTTCTTTTCTTCACTCTCTGCACTAGCTATAGAAAGCTCGGCATAAAATGAGTTGAACACTTTTGCCAAATTGAAAACATAAATAGCAATTTTGCTAGGGTCATGTTCGGTAGCTGCTTCATTTATCACTGCAGGAAAGAGTTCTAGATTTACGGTCAATTCTTTTTCTAAAGGCAGTAAGCTGGTTTTAATTTTCAATTGGCTATCTTCTATTTTGCGTAAAATACTTTTTATACGTGCATGTGTATATTGCACAAAGGGCCCAGTAAATCCATGAAAGTCTATACTTTCTTCAGGGTTAAAAATCATTTTCTTTTTAGGGTCTACACGTAGCAAGAAAAATTTTAACGCACCTAAACCAATGGTTTGGTACAGCTCTTTCAATTCATCGGTAGTAAAGTCTTTTACCTTACCCAACTCTTCTGTTTTTTGTTGGGCTATATTTATCATTTCTGCTACCAAATCATCAGCATCTACCACAGTGCCTTCACGGCTTTTCATTTTCCCTGTAGGCAGTTCTACCATGCCATAGCTAAGGTGGTGTATGCCATCTGCCGAAGGCAAACCCAGCTTTTGACAAATTAATTTCAACACTTTCATGTGGTAGTTTTGCTCATCGCCAATTACATAAATGCTTTCGTTGGCTTGGTACTCATTGTAGCGTTGTTCTGCCAGCCCAATATCTTGTGTTATGTATACCGATGTTCCATCTTTACGCATCACTACTTTTTCATCTAATCCATCTGCTGTTAAATCTATCCATACGCTGCCATCCTCTTTTTTGTAAAACACATTTTTTTCTAAACCCAGTTGTACAATTTTTTTGCCCAATAAGTAGGTATTGCTTTCGTAATAAGTATTGTCAAAATCGCTACCAATATTTTTGTAGGTAATGGCAAAACCATCGTACACCCAACTGTTCATGGTTTTCCAAAGCTCTATTACATCTGCTTTGCCAGCTTCCCAATCAAGCAGCATTTGTTGGCTAGCTTTCATAATGGGGGCTTCTTTTTCTGCAACTTCTTTGGTGTTGCCAGCAGTAATCAGTTTCTCTACTTGTTTTTTATATTCATCATTAAATTTCACATAGTAGTCGCCCACAAAATGATCTCCTTTGGTGTTGGTGCTTTGTGGTGTAGCTCCATTGGCAAACAATTGCCAGGCTATCATACTCTTACAAATATGTATGCCCCTATCGTTTACAATGCAGGTTTTTACTACAGCATTGCCATTGGCTTTTAAAATTTCGGCGGTACTCCAGCCCAAAAAGTTGTTGCGTAAATGCCCAAGGTGCAGTGGTTTGTTGGTATTGGGAGAGGAGTATTCCAACATGATGGTATGGCTGCCCTTTGTAGTAATACCGTAGCTTGTATTGCTGTATTGCTTTTGTATGAAATGTAGCCAATAACTATTGCTAATGGTGAGGTTTAAAAAACCTTTAATGATAGTAAAGCCAGTAAATAAATCCTTGTGTTGCTGTACCAAATATTCACCTAAAGCATTACCCAACTCATCAGGCGATTTTTTTAATTGCTTTACAAAGGCAAATAATACTACGGTATAATCTCCCTCAAATTCTGGTTTGGTGGCATTTACCAAAATGGCATTAGCTTCAAGTTCAATCTGGTACAAAATTTTTATAGCATTGGCTGTAGCTACTTTTATGGCTTGCGTTACACTCATTTATACATGCGTTTGCGGCGAAAATACAAAAAACAAAATGGCGTACAGTAGTTAATAAAAGTTATGAACTACAACGTTGGGTGTTTTTCACCAACGGGTTTGATACAAACCTTATGAATGAAGCAATTAACCTTATACAATGTTGGTGCACAACACCCAACATTGGCGAAGACCGAAGCGAAGAACACCAATTAACTAACGCCCCCGTTGCGTGTTTTTACCAACGCGTTTATTGCAACGGTAAAACAAAGCCCCCTTTGTGTGTTTTCACCAAAGGATTTAATGCAACTGTAAAATAAAGCCCCCGTTGGGTGTTTTCACCAACGGGTTTGATACAAACCTTATGAATGAAGCAATTAACCCCATACAATGTTGGTGCAAAACACCCAACATTGGCGAAGACCAAAGCGAAGAACACCAATTAACTATAAGCTTCGGTTGCGTGTTTTTTTCAAACACCCCCATTAGGTGTTTTTCACCAAAAGCCACCGTTGAGTGTTTTCACCAACGGGTTTATTGCAACGGTAAAACAAATAGCTCAATTACTTATCTTAATTATCGAGTGCCCCCTTTGTGTGTTTTCACCAAAGGGTTTGATACAAACAGCTTAATTACCTACCTTCATTCTATGCAGTTTAGCGAATACCATGCACAGTTTTTTACAGCAACTATTTTAAAATGGAACCACCTTTTAAAAGAAGAAAAATATAAAGACATCATTATAGATAGCCTACGTTTTCTTGTACAAGAAAAACGGGTAATACTATATGCTTTTGTTATTATGAACAACCATATACATTTGGTATGGCAGGTACAAGCAGGGCATAAAAAAGAAAACGTACAAAGAGACTTTTTAAAATTTACAGGGCAGATGATAAAATATGATTTGGAGAAAACTAACGTTGGGTTATTGGCGTCTTTTTTAGTAAAAGCAAAAGATAGGCAATACCAGTTTTGGCAACGTAATGCACTAAGTATTGATTTATTTACAGAGGCTATAATGCAGCAGAAAATAAATTATATACACCAAAACCCTGTTAAGGCTGGGCTATGCAAGTTTGCTGAAATGTATAAATATTCCTCCTGTAAGTTTTATGAAACGGGTATTGATGATTTTGGCTTTTTAGAACATATAAAAGGATGCGTGCTGTATATTTGAATGTAGAGAAGTATGCTGGTGAAAGCAGTAGGAGTGAAGAAGCTAATACAATACAATGTTGGTGCAAAACACCCAACATTGGCGAAGAATGAAGCGTAGAACACCAACCAACTACAGCAGGAGTTGTCGCAAGAATTACTACGCAACCAAAAATCGAGTTTATGCTAATTGCTGGGGCTTTTAATTTACATGGAAATAACAAAATCGATCTTATGTTAAATCTTAATAAATATAAAGAAGAAGCAAGAAAAGTTGGTTTCCCAGCTTATGGGGAGCATCCTGCTTCAAACTTTTTTCAACGAGCGGGGTATCAAAATATCCGATCAATGGATGAATACAGGAAAAACTATTTTAGTTTTTGGAAAGATTAAAACACAAATATGCGTTACTACTTATTATTATTTTTCATGCTTGGGTCTTCTTGCAGAAGAGAAAATAATGACTATGTATTTATGATGACATCTTATTATGAAAAGCACGGTTCCGAATTGCATAAATTAGCAAATGAAATCCGCAACAAAGTTCCAATTGACTATATGGCTAATTTCTCTAATTCTCAAATGGAGGTTTATAGAAGAGATTCTATAAATAAAGATTCAATTATATTAATTTATAAGATTGAATCACAAGGCAATAAGGTAGAGCAAATTGGAACAACAAAAATTGATTTACATCTTGTACAATCTGCAAATACGATTTTGTCAAGCTTAAAAGCAAAAGCTATTACTGGAATTACCCCAGAGAATGCAATAATAATAGATGTTTATTCAACTGATAATGGCGGTAGCTACGAGTTCTATTTATTTAATTCGGAGATGTCTAAAGTAACTAAAGATTTTATCAGTTCTGAGTGTAGTTTTGCTAGAATTAACGATTCTTCCTATATCCATTATTCTTATGGGTTTATCGGAAATAGATGTATAAAATAGGATAGTTGCAATTAGTTGGTTTTCTTCAGTCCGTTCTTCGCCAATGTTGAGTGTTTTCACCAACATTGTATTTGGCTTAGTTGCTCTATAAACAGAAATAAGAACTTGTACATACCCATTTTAAAAAGATGCAAGCGTTAAAGTATCATTTATAACCAAACCTAATAACTCTAATTTATACCTTTTTAAAAATGATTTTTTAACTATACCTAATTCCTTTTTTTGATTTATGTTTTTATACACAGAGTATTCATTAAAGAGAAACAAATAGAGATATTCTCCCTTTCCATAATCTATACCTGGTCCGTGAATTGTAGATATAGAATTTGCTACAATTGAATATTTTGTAGTTCGTTGGTGTTCTTCGCTTCGTTCGTCGCCAATGTTGCGTGTTTTTCACCAACATTGTATTATTTTACATTAGTTCTTTGAACATATATGTTATCAATTTTAGATGGTAATGCCTGGAAGGAAATTTACCAGTGGAAGTGAGTATAGATATGGGTTTAATGGGAAGGAGAATGACAAGGATGCAGGTGAAGGCGTGCAGGATTATGGGATGCGGATTTATGATAGTAGGTTGGGGAGATTTTTGAGTGTGGATCCAATTACAAGTAAATATCCTGAACTTACTCCTTATCAGTTTGCCAGTAACAGACCAATTGACGGAATTGACGAAGATGGTTTGGAATATACTACTGGGAAGCAATCAACACTTCCTGATTTTACACCACCACCAGCAAGACGCTCATTTGTTTCTAGTTGTTCTACTTATGTATCACCTAGTACTCATGTATCAGCTAATACGCCTGTAGCATCAAAATTTGCTATTACACAAGTACATTCAGAAGTGCAGCCAGGCATGCCAAAGCCACAACCTAAAATTGAAGACCCTGTTCAAAAGCCAATTATAATACTTGTCAGAGAAACCCCTTCTCTAACATCTGTTTCCTCATATGTGTCGCCATATCAAAAAGCGGAACAAGAGGCACAATTACGTAGCTTTAGGGCAGCAAATGGGTTAGATCCAAATACTGGGGAAAGTTTTGAAGATAAGTTTCCTCGATTGGCAAAAGTTGGCGAAAGAACCAATGAATCAATATCCTTTGGAATTAATGCAACTTCATTTTTAATTGGAGTTGGAGAGGCATATGGTACAATTCGAGGTGCAACAATTGCTGCTGAGACTGTAGGCTCGGGAGCTCAATATTCTGTTGCCTTTGAAATGAAATTAGCAAGTAGTTCCTATCCTGGAGTATATAGAGGAGCTCACTTCCTTGAAGCCAATAAGGCTCTTAGTGCAACAATGGCAACTGATGCACGATTTGCTTCTTCAATGTCACAGTTGGGTATAAATATTCCAAGGTCTTCAGCAGGAAGCATATTAGGAAAGTCTCCCGCAAATTGGGTATGGCATCACGATGTTAGTGCCGGAATTATGCAGCTTGTTCCTAAGACCCAGCATACTATAGGAAGTTCATTTTGGAATACTTTACATCCTGGGGGTGTAGGAGGGTTTTCAATATGGGGTAAATAATACAATTACATAAATAAGTTAGAATATGAAATTAGTTGATTTAGTTAATACCATTAATAGTGTAGATGAAGAGTCCATAATTTTCCAAGAAGATAGAGAAAATTTTGAGTCTGATATTATTCTTTCATTTCCCGAAGAAGGGGACGGAGCAGTAAAGGAAGGAGGAGGAAAAAAATACTACTACCTAATTGAAGTATTTTTGGCTAAAGAATTCATAGATGATTGGGTTACGAGTTTAAACTATAAGCCAACAGCAAATGAAATAGCAAAGCGTTTGTACGATTATGCTATAAATGATGCATAAAGAATAAGATAAATGAAATTATTTCTTAAAATATTATTTTTCTTCCTTGCCTTATTTCAAACAGGTATTTCGAAATAAAGATGTTTGTGCGTGAAAACATAATTTCAAGAGAAATATTTTTCAATACAATTAATTCAGAAAAAAATAGTCTGTAGTTAATTAGTGTTCTTTGCTCTGTTCTTCGCCAAGGTTGAGTGTTTTCACCACCATGTATTATTTTACATTAGTTCTTTGAAAAATTTACCTTCATCCGTTCGGGATGGCAATGCCTGGGCGTAAGTTTAGCAGTGGAAGTGAGTATAGGTATGGGTTTAATGGACAGGAGAAATCGGACGATGTAACACAGGGAAATTATACAGCGGAGTATTGGGAATACGATAGTAGGATCGGTCGAAGATGGAATGTTGATCCAGTTTTGAATTGCAGTGAAAGCCCGTATGCAACTTTTTCTGATAACCCAATTTTAATTGCTGATCCTACAGGAGATGTTCCAGGCGGTAAAAGAACAGATAAAGAAATCGTTGCAGCTTACAGTATAGTAAAAAAGCATTTTAATCCTAAAAAAAATCTTAACGATATAAAATTTAATCTTCAACAGGATGCACTTAGTTGGTATTACAAAGAATATGGTAATTCAAAGGATAAGAAAGCAACAGTAGCAGATTTTTTCAAATTTCAAGAGCTAGTATTAGATTTATGGCAAGACGCATATTCATCTGCTGGATTTAATCATTACGAACAAAATGATAAGATAATTCAAAACATGTCTACAGATGCTGGGAAGGCATTAGCAATATTATCCCTATCATTTGATGATCGAAAAAAAATGGATTTTTTTGTTGATATTCTTGTTCCAAGTACAATGGAATTCCTAGAAGGTGCAGCTCTTACCGCTGGACCATTTGGATTTGGAGAAAGTCCCAATCAGGTTAGAAAGATTGATTTAAAAAGTGCTTCCTCTCTATTTCGAGGAATTCCCCAACAAGCTGGCAAGTTACTTGGAGCGAGAGGAGAAGAGTTGACTGAACTTATGTTACGAAGAGCCTATCCGAATGCGACTATCGCAAAACAAGTAATGTACAGAATAGATAAGTATACAAAAACATTTTGTGATTTTGTAGTTATTAACGAGGGTAAAGTAGTTGCTATTTGGGAAAGTAAAGTAAATAATGCCATTATGAGTGAAGCACAGAAAGCTCTATATATAGAAGCACAGGCAGGTAAGTTTACTGGGAAAGCAGCAAAAGCTTATCGTCTTGAGGGAAAAGGATTACCAAGTGAAGCTTTGAGAAGAGAAATACGCTACAATTCAACATCTGGAAGTGGAACAATACTTAGATATTAATTTATGAAAGAAAAAGAAATTCTTAAAGGCATTCGTTATTATTTGGATAATGATATGAAAAAAAATGGGTTTACTTTTAATAGTAAATGGGAAACCTATATAAGAGCTGATACTCAAAATCAACTTTATTTTGAGGTATCGTTTCTTTTTTTAGATTTTGTTCCGATTGGGACAAATAGTAAGTCTAAGTATTTAGAAATATACCTGAATATCTATCACACAGAAACCTCTAAACTTTTACTTGAGATAACTACACGTGGCAAAAACTTAGATTCCTTTTTTTATTTCAGCATCATTGGAAATATGCTAGCGGATATTGTATTAAATCCTGAGTTATGTAATTATGCGAACAGAAATAATCATAACTATTTTAAATTAGACTTTGTTACAGAAGATGATATTAAAATGAGGTCGGGTGAAATTCTTTCTTTAATGAATAAATATGTACTGCCATTTTTTAATAGGTTTGATACCTTAGGAAAAATAAAGGATGCCTTAGATTGTTGTTACAGTAATGATATTGTAATCCATACTGGCAATAATGAAAGATTATTAGCTTTAGCTGGCTTACTTTATTCTTTCAATGACCCATTAAGAGAAAATAAAATACAGCAAATAAGAGACTATTTTATTTCGATTTATTATGAGGAAGCATTGCTTGAATTAGAATCATTAGTTGAAGTGCTTAAATCTCGTGGCAAATAAAAATAATTTAGGTTATTTATGAGGTTTTATAATCTTTATGAGGTAAGTAAATCAAACTTTACAAAATATTTGTAGGTAGCACATTTAAACTATAGTAAACAAAAGTAAAAATTCTTTGAAAACCCCATCCGTTCGGGATGGTGATGCCTGGGCGTACGTTTAGTGCTGGAAGTGAATACAGGTACTCATACAACTCACAAGAAAAATCAGACGAAATAAGTGGAGCTGGAAACCACACTACTGCTTTGTTTTGGGAGTATGATAGTAGGATTGGGCGGAGGTGGAATGTTGACCCGAAACAAAAAGATTGGGAGAGTCCATATTTATGCTTTAGTGGCAACCCAATTTTATATTCAGACCTTAATGGAGACCAAGCAAAAGACCCAACCAAAGTTTATCACAGAACTACTGCTCAAAATGCAGCTGGCGTCTCATGGTTTGGGTTTGACCCATCGAAATCGAGAAGACAAGGATTTACTTACTTTATGTTAGACTCTGAAAAGCAATCCATAGGTAAAGATGCAGCCAGTGGGAATACTCTTGTAGAAGCTACTCTTGATATTTCTAATGCTAAGACAGTTACAAAACAGCAAATGACGGGATGGTTTAATGAAGGTTTAAGTGCTGCAAACAAGCAGTTAAATACAAAGTATTCATCAATTACACAAGTGCCAGAAAACTTACGTTCCACATATCAAAGTATTGCCGATGGGGTTAGAAATGCTAAGTTATCTTCATTTATGAAAAATGACGGAGGTTCAATATATAACATTGAGGGTAAAAATACAATTGCTGTTTCGGATGGAGCGATTTCAAAAGTCAACATAACTAAGTTCAGTGGAGAAGGAGCTGGGGAGGCTATGCGAATAATGGAACGACAATCCTTAAGTGGTGAGGCAGAAGCAGCATTAAGACAATATGGGAAAGCAGCTAATACAATAAAATGGGGAGGCAGGGCATGTATAGCCATTGCTGTAGCTGCAGATGTCTATGAAATTTATCAAAGCGATAACAGAATGAGAACAATGAACATAAAAGTCGGTGGTTGGGCTGGTGCACTTGCAGGTGCAAGTGCGTTTGCTGCGTGGGGTGGCGGTGCGGGAACAGTAGTACCAGGTGCAGGAAATGCGATTGGTGCTGGAGCTGGTGCGATAGTTGGCGGCATTGTAGGCTATTGGGCAGGTTCAACAGCAACTGAGATTGTTTATGATTATATGTTCACAAAAGGAGTTAGTGTTAAATAAAATGTATGAATAATTTAGAATTAATAAATATTTTTTATCGTCGGAACAAAGATATTCCTGAGTACATGGACATCTTTTTTGAAACAAACTTTGGAATACTTAAATATAATATTACAAGTTTGGACTTTAGCGAATTTAATAAGTTTGGAGAAATGAATCGAGCCGAGGAGATTGATAAGTTAAGAAATAAGTATGGGAAGCTTTATATTGATGAGACACGTATAACCTATGACAGTAACATGTATTTATTAATATCAGGTAAGTTTATTTTGGCGATAGAGTATATTCTTAACTCAAGTTTTATACGTAGTGTTCAGGAGTTCAGAGTTATTGAGGATATTCATGGCTCAAACAAATCCGATTTTGAAGACTTTAAAGAATTGGATATTATAAAATATCCATCATTGCCAGTGTAATTTAATAGAAAATAAAGTTATTGCAAAGCCGTTGAGTAATTAGCGGCTGTAGCAGGTTAGTGTTCTTCGCTCCATTCTTCACCAATGTTGAGTGTTTTCACCAACATAGTATTATTTTACATTAGTTCTTTGAACATTTATATTATCCGTTCGGGATGGTAATGCCAGGAAGGAAATACGGAACGTTAGGAAGATACGGGTTTAATGGGAAGGAAAATGATAAGGATATAGACGGCAATTGCTATGATTATGGATTTAGAATTTATAACCCTGCTTTAGGAAAATTTTTGAGTGTTGATCCTTTGACAAAAGATTATTCTGAGTTAACACCTTATCAATTTAGTTCAAATACTCCCTTGCAAGCAATTGATTTAGATGGCTTAGAAGCAGCCTTTGTCAACAACAATACTGGTCAGAAGGTTACTGGTCCGTTAAGTACATATAGTTATCCTAGCTCACAAGGGTGGATTTACAGTGGACTTGTAAAGCCAGCTTTATCTTTCCCTACTGGTAATACTTCGTTGGCTATACCAATAAAAGAACGAGAAATATTGATGAGTAATGGTTTAGGTACATGTCATATAGGACCGGAATCTGTAGTTTTAGAGAATGTTAAAATCAGCCGGCAAAATTATTTTAATTCTGTACTTTCAAACATAGCAGGTGGACCATTTGGAGCTTTAGGCTATTGGGTAGGTGGAGAAAATGGTACTTTTTCTGGAGCCGCCGTAGATGGTGTAATTACATCTTTTGGCGGTATTGCTGGAGAAACAACTGTTGGCGTACCTAATTACAAATCCAATACTTTGTATAATAGTTCTTCGACAATAGTAAACTCAATTGCTTCATTTGAGCATCCGCCTATAAATATTGGTATAAAAGAGAATAAATCATGGACAGCCGAAGAAGTAAATACAGCTTACAATAAAGCACAAACAATGTCTGACAATCCAAATACAAAAGTTACACTTAAAAATCCGGAGGAAAGAATTCCAAATACTAGAGGCAACTTTATTAAAAACGGCGGGTCTGTGAGTAAAAAGGAACATGTAGACCATGTTACTGAATTACAACTAAACGGATACAATGGAGCAAATGGAAAAACAAATTTAGCTCCGCTAAGTGGTAGAGTAAATACAAGTTTCGGATCGCAAGTTTATAGTCAAATAAAAAATTTACCTGAAAATACTCAAGTAAAGAAAGTCTGTATAATCCCTGCATCATTTAAATTTTAATTACTAATGTTATATAATTTTAAAGCAAAATTTCAAGAGTTTTCTATTAGAACAAACCCTCAATTAAATATGGGTAAAGTTCCGTTTAGATATGAAGAATTATTGCTTGAGTTTGGTGGAAAATCTTTTGATGACGGCTTATATACAATACATACTTTTGAAGATTCTTTGAAATGGAGTACTATAATTCCTGAAATTTTTCCAAATTTTGATAATAAAATATTGCCATTCGCACATGATTGGCTTGGACGGCAATTCTGTATTCCAAATACAGAAAGCCAATGTATTTTTATGTTTGACCCTGCTCAACCCGATGATTATGTTTTAGATGAAAATTTATTTGATTTTCACGACAACATTTTAGCCAATAATAAACTAGAAAATCTTTCACCAGATTTATTTGAAAAAACACTGCAATACTTGAACATTAGAAGTATAAGTTATGACGAGTGCTTAGGTTACAAAATTCCATCGTTCTTAAATGGTAAAGACGAATTATCCAACTACGAAAAAATAAACTTGGAGTTTTATTGGGGTTTTTTAAATCAAATTTATCAACAAGTAAAAGACTTACCAGATGGCACAAGAATAAACAATGTTGGAGTGCAGTCTTTGCTGGGCAAACACACTAAACCGCTCTAACTGTAGTTTGGTGTTATCCGTTCGGGATGGCAATGCCT
>JAYVRD010000019.1:0-11687 GCA_043776595.1 Chitinophagaceae bacterium
TAGCAAGTCCATAGTCCATAGTTTTTTTACGTTGTAAGATGGAGCGATACTAAAGCTAACAAAGTAATTGTTGATTAACGTTCCAAACGTACAAGTGTGCGACGCAACCGCAGCTTAATAGATGATCTACCGCTGGCTTTATAAAATTATTTTTTTATTGCTCCTCCTTTACTAAAATTCCAAATAAAGCTTAGCAAAAAATACCTCGATAATTGATTGAATGTATTTTCTGTAATCGTTGTGCTGCCTATGTATCGGCTAAATCCTTTGTTTTGATCTAGCATGTCGTAGGCTGTAAATCGTATTTGCCCTTTATCGCCTTTTATTATTTTTTTAGAAAGGTAGCCGTTCCAACGGATTACATTGTTGTTGCCTGTGAAAAATTCTGTTTGCTCTCGTAGTTGAAATTCTACATCGCTACTTAACTCTAACTTCCAAGGTAGTAAAACGGTGGCATCAATGTTATGATTCATTGTCCAATAATTTGTTTGTATGTCAGGACGTATTGACGAAGTGGAAGTGTTGTAATCAAAACCAAAACGTACACTCACGGCAAACTTATTTTCTTTGTCTTTATTAAAACCAAAGTTGATGCCTTGAGCATTATTTTGGTTGATGTTTTTTAAGCCGTTTACAAAAGTTATATTGTTACTGTTGTTGTAATTAATGCCAAAGTTCATATCAACATCTAACTTTTGTAGTTTTATATTGTAGTTAAAGTTTCCACCAAAGTTATAGTTGCCATTTATATTTATGTATTGTGTTTTGGTTCGTCCTAAACTATCTGTAAACTGGTTGGTACGTATGGCATTGTTGGTAGTACTAAAGTTTGCACCCATCCATATACCTCTATTTTTTAAAACTTTATAATCGTTATAATTAAGATTAATGCGGTGGCTAAACTCTTGTTTTAAATTTGGGTTGCCCACTTGTAAGTTTAGTGGGTTGGTGTTGTCTGCTACTGGTTGTATTTGGTTAATAGTAGGTTGGCGTGTATTACCATTGTAGTTTATATTTAGTCTTCGGTTGGCATTAAACTTATAACTAAAATTTGCTCTCGGAAAAAGGTTTATAAAGTTGTAGGTAGCAAGTGAGTCTTTTATAACGTCTCTTTGTTTAAAATCAGCATTAGTAATATCTCCTGCAAGCGAAAAATTGTATTTTTTACTATTGTATCTAAAGGCTACCCCAGCTTTATTGGTAAGTATATTAAAATCAAAATCGTTGCTATAAGTTTTGTTAAGGCTATCGTACTTTCCAGCTTTTGTTTTATCGTAGCTTGATATTTTATTTTTGTTGTTGTTTTGGTTTATGCTGTAGCTCAACTCCATGGTTGTATTTTTAGCAAGTTGTTCAGTATAAGCTGCTCTTGCATTTAAGGTTCTTCCATTGCTACTATTTATTTTTTTCTGATTAGTAGTATCACTTTTAAATAGGGTAGAGGTTTTATCAAAGTAATCGTTTACAGCATATAAAAATCCATCACTGTTGTTTTCGTTATAGCTTTGATCTATATTTACTGATAGTGATCTGCCCAATTTCTTAAACTTCTTTCTAAGCAATAAACTACTATTTAATTTTTGGTTATCTCCTATAGACGTGGTGTTGCGTTGGCTCTTGTTTACAGGTTTATTAAATGCGTTTAAAGCTTCGCTGTAATATTCGCTGTTGCCTCTTGTAGTGCCTTGGCTAGCATTAATGGTTAGTTTGGCAGAAAACGAACTATCCAACATCCAATCATAACTGCCTGTTGCACCATGCCTTTCTTTTGTACCAAATGTTTTTCTTCTTTCGTTATTAAAAAACAAAGTATCGGGTAGTATAGATTGTGAAATGGTACTTCCTTCTCCTTCATTGTTCAGTTTAGAATATCTATAATTGGCATTAATGCTTTGTTTGTCTTGGTTAAATTTATCGCTATAGTTTACACCTGTACTCCAGCTTTTTGGTATGCCTTCGCCCCAATAGTTGCCACCTTCAAAATCTCCACCAGTTACATTCATATACATACCACCATCATCAGTCATACCCATTGTTACGCCAGCATCACTGCCATATTTACTGCTCTCATCCCAGTTCAATCCTGTTTTACCAGTGCTACTCATTACGCCATAAAATGAAAGCTTTCTTTTACCCTTAAAAGTGTTTGCCATTAAGCTGTTGTTCCATCTATCTTCTGGTCCACCTGCTATTTCTACTTTTCCAAACCAACCTTTCTTAGCATCATCTTTTAATTTTAGGTTAATGGTGCGTTTGCTTTGTCCATCATCTATACCAGTAAAAGTGCTTTGATCACTTTTCTTATCATACACCTGCACTTCGTTTACCATCTTTGCATCTAGGCTTCTTGTAGCTATGGTGGGGTCATCACTAAAAAATTCTTCTCCATCTACCAATACTTTTTCCACTTTAGTTCCTTGGGCAGTTATTTTTCCAGTTTTATCTACTTGTATACCTGGAAACTTTTTTAGCAAGTCTTCTACCGAAGCTCCATCTTTTAATTTAAAACTATCGGCTTTGTAAATAATGGTATCTCCCCTCATGCGTATAGCTGCAATTTTTTGGCGTACAACTACATCTTCTAATAAATGTAGTTTTGGTGTAAGCATTACTTTACCTACATCCAAAACAGCAGTATTTTGCAAAGTAAGAGTGTCATAATAATCTGCATAAGTAGGGTACGATACCAGCATTACATACTTGCCAGCTTGCACATTGGTAATTTCAAAATTGCCTTTCTCTTTACTTCTACCAAACCTATATAGTACAGAGTCTTTGGTGTGTAATAAACTTACAACTGCGTATTGTAGATTTTGTTTATTAAGCGTGTCGGTAATAATACCTTTAAGTGTGGCTTTTTGCCCAAATGAAAACGTAATAATAAAAGAACATAGCAGTAGTAGGGTAGTTTTTTTCATGCGAAATTTACCGAGGTTGAAATATTTAGATGCAAGCCGCCGCAAAATCCATAAATTGTAAACTGTAATCTATTATCAAGTTCTAATTTTACGTTAAAGATTTTTATCATTTTTAAAAGCTGCTCATGAATAAGATTGCTAATGGTTCTAGTAATGTTACACCAACAAAAAATGTTATCTCTCATTCTATCATTCAAAAGAATTACGAAGAATTATTCTTTGTTGATACCAATCAACCCGTTTGGAATTATTCTTTGTTTACTGATGAAGATGTAACCAACTTTCAAAATGGTACTAACTATCGTATGTATGAGTTGTTGGGCAATAAGCAAATAACTGTATTAGAAAAAGCAGGAACTTATTTTGCAGTGTGGGCTCCTAATGCTACTTATGTTTCGGTTATTGGTTATTTTAATAAATGGACTACCACTACACATCCTTTAAAGGTAAGAGAAGATAGCTCGGGCATTTGGGAAGGTTTTATACCAAATGTATTGGCTGGCGAAGCTTATAAATATCATATTCATGGCTTTAAGGGAGCTAAGCTTGATAAAGGAGATCCTTATGCTCACCTATGGGAGAAAAGACCTTTTACTGCAAGTATTGCTTGGGGTACTTTTTACGAATGGCAAGATGAAACTTGGATGAAAGAAAGAAAAAAGCACAATTCACTCAATGCACCTTGGAGTGTGTATGAAGTACATCTTGCTAGCTGGATGCGACCAGAAAAAAATAACGAAGAATCTTACAATACCTATGCAGAAATTACTGCAAGATTAGTACCCTATGTAAAAGGCATGGGCTTTACACATATAGAATTGATGCCAGTAATGGAGCATCCTTTTGATGGCAGTTGGGGCTATCAAGGAACAGGTTATTTTGCACCTACTTCTCGTTTTGGTAGCCCACAAGATTTTGCCGCCATGATTAATGAATTTCATAAGGCAGGTATTGGTGTAATGTTAGATTGGGTGCCTTCGCATTTTCCTTACGATGCCCACGGTTTATTTATGTTTGATGGCACACATACTTACGAGTATGCCGATATGCGTAAAGGCTACCACCCCGATTGGAGTAGTTATATTTTTAACTACAAACGTGGAGAGGTAAAAAGCTTTTTAATTAGTAGTGCAAGGTTTTGGATGGATCGATTTCACATAGACGGCTTAAGAGTTGATGCTGTATCAAGTATGCTACGCTTAGATTATAGTAGAACAGCTGGGCAATGGGAACCCAATGAGTTTGGTGGCAATGGCAACTTAGAAGCCATTGCTTTTATAAAAGATTTAAACGAAACCTTGTACAGAGATTTTCCAAACATTCAAACCATAGCAGAAGAAGCAACAGACTGGCCAGGCATAAGTAAGCCTACTAGCCAAGGGGGCTTAGGTTTTGGAATGAAATGGATGATGGGTTGGATGCATGATACCCTTAGGTATTTTAAAAAAGACCCCATCTTACGTCAATTTCATCAAGATGATTTGACGTTTAGTATGATGTACTTCTACGATGAAAATTTTATGATGCCACTTAGCCACGATGAAGTAGTGCATGGCAAATCTCCCATGATATATAAAATGCCAGGAGATGAATGGCAGAAATTTGCCAACCTAAGGTTACTTTATACATACATGTTTACACACCCAGGTGCTAAGCTTTTATTTATGGGCAACGAGTTTGGGCAAACCGAAGAATGGAATTATAAAAGTGAATTACAATGGGAGTTGTTACAATTTGACTGCCACCATGGATTGCAAGAGTGTGTAAAAGACTTAAATAAAGTGTACAGAGCAGAAACTGCCCTTCATTCTTTACAATTTTCTCCAGAAGGCTTTGAGTGGGTTGATTTAAACCATAGAGCAGAAACTGTGGTGGTATATAAGCGTAAGGGTAAAAAGTCAAAAGATGATGTATTAATCATTCTCAATTTAACACCAATCCCACGTTGGGATTGGATTTTGGAGGTTTCGGATAAAAAAAATTGGACTGAAATATTTAATAGTGGTCTTGCAAAATATTGGGGGAAAGGCGACGTTTTCAATACTGAATTAGTAGGTGAACTTACAAATAAGCAGTCAAAAACGTATACCATCAAATTAAACTTACCACCGTTGGCAGGTATAATTTTAAAGTAAAACTGTATTTTTGTGCATGATGTATCTACTAAAAATAATTTTTTTAAGGCGTTTAGTGTGCCATCATCCATTATCCTTTTTCGCATGAAATTCCTAATTGTATGCATTTCTTCTTTTTGTACTGTTGCCACAATGGCAAAGCCTTTTCAAGGCAATGATAGTGTTGCCTACTATGTTCAAAAAGGAAAAGAGTTAAAAGAAGCCCGTAAAATTTTTGATGCTGAAAAAGCATTTTTAAAAGCTATACAGTTTGACCCCACAGACGATAAACCAAGATTTGCTTTAGCTGATTATTATGTTGAGTATAGAAAATATTTTCAAGCAGTAGAACAGTATGGTAAAATTTTAGAGAAAAATATAAACCAACCCGTAGCCTTAGAAAAAATGACAGACCTAAGTTTTCAGCTTCGCAGGTGGAACGATGTATTACTATATGGCACCAAAATGCAGCAGAACAACATTAGGAGTGAGAAGTTAAGTTTTATGTTTGGCAAAGTATATTATGAGCAAGAAAATTATGGCATGGCTCAAAAAAATTTGCAAGAAGTAATAGCTATTAATCCTAAACATACCGAGGCTGTAACTCTTTTAGGTAAAGTGTTTGTAGATTTAGGTAACTATCCACAAGCCATTAATGTGTATTCAAAATCGATAACCTTAGACCCTAATAACTTTGAATTAATTTATGAATACGGCTTATTGTTATATGCAATGGATAGAGAAAAAGAAGCTGTAAAATATTTTGAAGAAGCCGCTGCCAAAGGCATGAAGCCAGATTTAGGTTATAAAGAAAACTTAGGCATGGCTTACTTAAGCTTCGATATAAAAAAAGGCGTAGATATTTTAAACGAAGTGTTGAAAATGAAACCAGGCAATGCACAAATACTTACACAAATTGGGCAGGCTTATTACAAAGCAGAAAAGTATAACGAAGCCTACGCTAGCTATTATAAAATTTATGAGTTAGACCCAAGCAATGGCAAAGCTTTGTACATGGCAGGTGTAGTACTACAAAAAAAGGGTGGCAACGATAAAGGCAAAGGCATAGCCATGTGTGAACAAGCTATTTCTATGAACCCCGAACTAGCACAACTAAAAACACAGAAATCAATTTTTTAAATAAATGGGTTACTATGATGAAGCCTTTCTCCTGTTTTCCTCATTTTAACACCCAAATTTAAAAAGTGAAGCCAAGTAGTTTTGTTCTTTCGTTAAAAGAGGTAATTGCGTTATTTTTTCTTTAATTGTTTTAGTAATTACTTCTATTTCATAAATGCTTTGAGCTATTTCTATTGCTTTTTGTGGGCTGATGGTTGCTTTTTTTTCTATGAGTTGCCTTTCCAATTCTTTGTATATCTTGTAAGCAACAAAGGTGATACAAATATGTGCTTCTATTCGTTTGGGTAGTCGATGGTATATTGGTTTTATTTTTAACTCTGTTTTGGATACTCTAAAAGCTTTTTCTATTTGCCATAGTTGATTATAATTTGCTATTATCTCATCTTTACTAAGTTGGCTGTTCGTGATGTATCCTTTCAATCCATCCCATTGGTTATCTGCTTTGTACTTTTGGTAGTCAATATTTATATTTATTTCTCCATCTAGTTTTAGGTACTTGTTATAGCCTTTATTGTTTATGCTGCTTTTGGTAAACTTGCCTTGTTTAATTTGTTTTTCCAGTCGTTTCAACCCTCTTTCCCTATTGATGGTATCTTTAGTAGCCCTACTTGTAGAATAAGATACGATAAGCCTTGTACCATCTGCTTTTGAGAAAACTTTGCTACTGCCGTTTGTATAGTTTTCTGTTACTATTTTTTGTTGCAGTTGCTTTGTTTCATTTTTTATTCTTGCCCCTAAAATAAACTGATATAGTTGTTGCTGTAATAATGCAATATTGCTGTTGGATAGTAAGCCTGCATCGGCAACTATCACTGGTTGTGTTAGCTTATATTTTTCTTTAAAATTGTCTATGGTAGGTAGTAAAGTATGTCCTTCAAATTTCTTACCATCAAACACATAGTAAGCTAATGGATAACCATTTTTACTTACTAAAAGACCAAGTACTATTTGTGGGTTTTGATGTTTGCCTTCTTTGCTAAAACCTGTTTTTCGAAGATCGTCTTCTTGCTCTATTTCAAAATAAAGTGTGGTTACATCATAGAAAATAATTTGGGGTTCATTACCCAATACTTTTACGGTATGCTCATAACTGATTTGCTGTACCTTCTCTTTTTGCAAATCATACAGCTTATCTAAGTAGCGATATACTTTATTTTCATCCCAATAAATACCTTGGTAGCGATACAGGTATTCAGTAGTTTTTAGTTTACTACTTGGGTAAATAATTCGATATAAAACCAAATGCCTAAATATGGGATCTTCTATGACGCTAAATCCTACTTCATCAAAAAGCTTTCCTAACAAGAGCTCTACCCCAACTAACTTATGTGTAGTAATAGATTGTAAAGTTGTAACACCCAAAAAACAACTAAAAATCCACTAAAAGCATTGATTTTATTGAATTCTTGTTTTTACTTAAATTAAAGTGAGGAAAACAGGTGAAAGAAGATTGTTTTTTGCTGAGTAGCGAATAAAACGTTGAAGTGTGCGACGCAACCGAAGTTTAATAGTAGCAATGCAGCCGACTCAATAAAAAAAATATCAGTTAAATTGTTATGGAAAAAAAAGAATGACCTATGATTTTTGCTTTGTAATGGTTTACCACCTTGCTACCAACTTTAAATTGAGTAGTCTTGGTGTAAGCCTATTGGGCAACGTAAAAATATTGTTTTGAAAATCTTTTACCAATAAGTAACTGATGGTATTGGCACGGTCTATTAGATTAAATACTTCTAAGTTCATCCAAATACTTTGAAAGTTTTTGAAAGGTGAGTTGCTACGGCGGTTTGCTTTTTCTGGATCTAGTAGCAGTGCACTGAGTCCTAAGTCTACTCTTATATAAGGCTCTATTACCAAGGCATTGCGATACTTAACACTGTTGAGAATATTGTAAGGCATATTGCTACCATACAATGTGTTTAGATATACTTTAAAGTTTTTGTTGGTACTTAAATAATCTTGTAGAAACAAACCCAAGGTTATGGTTCTATCTGAAGGGCGGCGTACATAACCAACATCAACTCTTGCACTATCTTTTACCACTTGATCTTTTGTGGTAGCATTAATAATATCGCCTGCTGCATTTAAGTAATTGTAATAATGAAAGTCGTTTATATTTTCTTTGGTTTTCATAAAACCAATGCTAAACCAGCTTTCTGCATCTTTTACAAGGTCGGCATAAATTCTTGTTTCTACACCATAGGCATAAGCTTTTGCACTATTCTCTCCAAAGTAGCGTAGGCGAACATTGTCTACATCATACGGTACTACATCTGTCATGCTTTTGTAGTACAGCTCTGTGGTGATACGTGCTGGGCGATTGTTCCATTTAAAATTATAATCTAGTCCGCCGCTTGCCTGCCAACTTTTTTGAGATTTAAGATTGGTGTTTACCGTACCATCGTACCTACGCATTTCTCTGTAAAATGGTGGTTGATTATAGCTACCTGCAGATGCTTTGAAGATGACATCTTTTTTCCAGTTTTTAGGCTTGAAAGAAAAGCCAGCTCTTGGCGAAATAAAAAACTCTTGGTTGAGTGTATTGTAGTTGTAGCGTACACCAATTTGTAGCATCATATCGTTACTCGAATCTTTTAAACGAATATTATCCATTATATAACCACTAAAACGGGTAACATTTAAATTGGCTTTGCTTTTAATTACTTTATTTAATTGTAATGATGAGCTACTATAAGGCAGCGAGTAGCCTGCACTATCGCTATATTCCCACTCATTTATTTTATCCTTAATGGTTTGTTGTTCTATACTACTGCCCCATTGTAGTACATGCTTGCCTTTGTCTAAGCTGCCTTTATGCGTAGCATTGTACACAGTAATATCCAATGTGTTTCTCGAAAAATTTTGATATACACCTGCACCTAACGGATTTACAATTAACCCATACGTGGCTTGGCTTTTATCAAAGTTTCTTTCGCCAAAAAGGTAAGCTCCAGTTATATCTACATTCTCTTGCTCGTTGTTGTTAAAACGGCTGATCATCCATTTTAGCTTTAGGTTTTTGCGTGGCTGATGTGTTGCTGATAATCCAATAAAGTTGGTACTGTATTGGTCTTTTTCTTGGCCATCAAAAAATATGTCTAACCCAAAGTTGGCGGTGTATAATGGTGAGAAAACGGAAGAAGTGAGTTTGCTTTCCTCAGGAAATAATGTGAATTTAGTTTTAGAAAAATTAGCTAACATTTCCAACGTCCATTTACTGTTTGCAGCGTAGGTTACTAATGCCTGCAAATCGCTAGAGGAAGGAATATAATTACCCTTGGTATCTTGACTACCTAATAAATTTTTATTACTTCGATTACGTACACCAAACAAATAAGTTACTTTGTTTTTTGCTGCTGTACCTTCTAAATGCAGGCCTTGTTCAAGCAAACCAATGTAGGCACTACCACCAAAGGTTTTGGGCTTGCGATAGGTAATGTCTAAAACGCTACTCATTTTATCTCCATACTTGGTTTGAAAGCCACCGTTGTAAAACTTTACACCACCCGTCATTTCTGGGTTTATAAAACTTAAACCTTCTTGCTGGCCATTGCGTACCAAGTAAGGGCGAAACACTTCAAAATCATTTACATAAATCAGGTTTTCATCGTAGCTGCCACCACGTACAGAATAGTTAGAAGTAAGCTCGTTATTACTACCTACAAAAATTTTTATCAGTTGCTCAACACCACTTATTGGGCTTGGGTTTAGTAAAGCCCTACTAGCATCTATACTTACACGACCAGCTTCTGTTCTTTCGGTTTGATTTTTTACTACCACATCTTCAAGCTGTACTACTTTTTTTTCTAGCTTAATATTTATTTTTTCTTCTTCGCCCTCGCTTAGATTAAAGTTTTTTCCAACCGTTTTCATGCCTGAAAAAGAAAATTCAAGTCGCGTAATTTTATTTGAGGCAATGGGTATTTTAAAGTAACCAGCCTCGTTGGTGGTATATCTTTTTTGCTTACCCACTATTTCTATAGTTACGCCTGCAAGCGGTTTATCGTTTTCATCTACCGCTATACCGCTAACAAAAGCCATTTTTTGGGCGTTGGTAGTACCGCAAAGCAAAATGGCTATTAAACAACTGAAAATGAACTTCATTGTAATAATATATTGAGGTGAAGATAAGGATTGCCCCATATTAATTTACTGTAACCTTTGTGTAAAGCGTGGATAAATTTTGCCGATTACTTATCTATTAAAAAGATATTAAGCTATATTGCAGACTTACCTAAATAGTACAACTATGAAGAAATTATTTACACTTTGTTTTTCTGTTTTAAGTCTAATGGCTTTTAGTCAATCTACCACTGTAGTAATAAGCCAAGCTTATGGAGGAGGTGGAGGTGCAACCGGTACATACTTAAATGATTATGTAGAATTAAAAAATATAAGTGGTACCACTAAAGATATTTCTGGTTTGCAATTAATGTATGGCTCTGCAACGGGTCAGTTTGGTTCTAGTGCTACTGCTATTTTCACTTTCCCAGCAAGTACCACAATTGCTGCGGGTAAATATGTATTAATACAATTGGGTAGTGCAGGCACTGGTGGTTCAGCCTTGCCAGTAACTCCAGATTTTACAACTACCAATTTATCTATGTCTGGTAGTAGTGGTAAAGTAGCATTAACCACAGCGGCATTTGCTGGTAATAGTTGTGGCGGTGCTACAGCTTGTATTTTCCCTAATGCAGATATCATTGATTGGGTGGCTTGGGGTGCAGCTGGCAACGGTACTGCTGGCAATGGCGAAGGTGGTACAAGCGTTAATAATGGCGTAGCTTTAACATCAACACAAGGGGCTGTAAGAAAGGCAAACGGTTGTACAGAAACTAATAATAATAATCTAGACTTTGATGTTGTAACTGCCCCAGTACCACGTAACAGTGCTACTGCTGCATCAATTTGCACATTGCCTCTTACTTTAATTAAATTTGATGCAACTGTTGTCAATCAATCTGCAAGTCTTAGTTGGGCAACGGCTTACGAAATAAACGTAAACAATTTTAGCATTGAAAAAAGTATAAATGGTGTAAACTTCTCTAGCGTTGGTGTAGTAAATGCTGCTAATAATACTTACAATAAATATAGTTTTACCGATGCCTTAGTTGCTGGCGTAAATTATTACAGAATTAAAACTATTGATAAAGATGGCTCTTATCAATACAGCAAAGTTGTTGCTGTAAATAACGCAAAAAAAGGAAGTAAATTAGAAGTATATCCTAATCCTGCAGTTAATAGCCTTATGGTTTATCATAACAAAGCTGCGGTAGGAACTGTAGCAAAAGTTCTTTCTTTGGAAGGAAAAGTAATTGCAACTTATCCTCTGCAAAGTGGTGCAACAACTAGTACTATAGATGTAAGTAGGTTATTACCAGGCAACTATATTATTACTGTAGAAAATGGTAACGACAAACAAGTAAGCAAGTTTGTAAAACAATAAAATAATAGATTTATTTCTATAAAAAAAGCCTCTCAAAATTTCGAGAGGCTTTTTGTTTTATTTTTCTTT
>JAYVRD010000020.1:0-38566 GCA_043776595.1 Chitinophagaceae bacterium
CACCAGAGTCAGATGGTTTCTTCTTAGCAGGACTTTCAGGCTCACCTTCTCCAGATTGTTCTTCCTCATCATCCTTCAATGATGCTTCCATATTTTCCATAGCCTCTAGAAAGTCCATAAGAGCTTGCTCTTTGGAAGACATAGGGGATTCTCCGCTGGCGGATTCTCCAGCAGGAGCTCCAGATACTTCTGTCTGCTCACCTTCTTGTTCTCCTCCTTCTATCGCAAGAGCAACTTCAGGTGGGCGAACTTCAGGAGCAACAACTTCACCGTAGCTCACGTTTTTCTTTCTTGGCATAACAGCTTTTACTGTGCCATATTCTGTTTTTTCTTTTTTATTTCTCATAGTGGGTATAGATTACTTTTTGATAATGATTACATTCGAGACCAAACGTGCAACACAAAGACAACGACTAGTGGTACCCAGTTACCTGTGAAGCATCCTCCAGCAAAGGCAACTAGGTAAACCAAGTCTAGTGAAGAAATGTTCATGTTACTTTAGAGTAATCCCAAACATCTTCTTTAGTTTAGAAATCGACTCTTTCTTACTTTTACTTCCTGTAGAAACTGTTGCACTCATAAGCATGGCAGTTCTTAAACTTTCTACCTGCTTCATGTCTTTACATGTTCCGAGCATTTCTGCACAGTGAAGTATTGTTGCTATTTTAACTTCACGTTCGAGCTCTGATAATAATTCATTTGTTATTTTGTTCATATTTTTGTTTATTAGTTTTTTTAATTATCCACGTTTAATGTGCTTGCTGATAAGCTTGATTAGTGCCTCACCGACTGCATCTGAGCTCTTCACTACGATAGTGTTTTGTTCAGGGTAGTGCTTGAGCACATCATTACTTTCTATACCGATTGAACAGAGAATTGTCTTTGTAGTTGATAACAACTTTTTAACAACATTATCTATTCTCATCTTTTGGTATTGCACACCATCTTTTTGCATATAAGCTAGACTATCTCTGTATGGAATAGCATCTGCTTGTCCATCTGAGAGCACTATCAGGATATGCTCACCAGATAGTTCTTTCATTGCTTCCATCGCTAAGTGCACAGCTAGACCGTCTGCGTTATATGATGATGAGTAGGCATTAGAAGCAGTTTCTTTGTTACAAGAAGGGCACAAGTCACTACTTCGTGAGAACGAGCCAAAGGCTGTTCTGCAATCATCACAGTAGTAAAGTAACCTGTCATTTAGATGCTTGTGATATAGACTAGCTACATCGCCTTCCTTCTTTTTCTTGTCTTTAAAGTCTTTTAGGCACAAAATGTCACCTGCAAAACTCCATAGGGCATACTCTACATCTGTGTGAGAGAGTGCCTCATTGAGCATTTCTAGGGCTTTGCCAGTATTTCTGGCTGGTGAGCCACCCATAGAGCCACTAGCATCAGCAAGTACAAGAACTTTGTAGTCTTTGTTCTTTCTAGCTTGCCTCTGAATGAAGATTTTTGATGAGTAACTTATCTTTGATAGAGAACTGAAATCTAGTGAGCCACGAGTCTTACCTCCAACGAACCTGTCGAACTTGTTGTCAGTAAGTATGCCTCCTATCTTTGTAGCAAATACGTGTGCTTTCATTAGATTCCTTCTATTTTGATACCTAACTTCTTGAGCATAAGTGCTTGCTTAGCATCTATTCCTACTAGACCAACCTTTGCTGGTTCTTTCTTAGTAGCCTCAAGTTCTGCTACGACCTTTTTCTTTTCTTCCATTACATTTTTGTAAGCATATTCGTACTTCTTTGCGACAGCTACCGAATCTGCTTCGTGCTTCTCTAGGGCAATCATTTCTGGGCTCTTGAAAGTCTTACCATCTATGTAAGCCTTCACTAGTCCTGACTTCATTACATCAGCTTTCTCGTCTTGAGTCATTTTGTTTAGCATTGCGAACTCGATAGACATCCCCATATCGAGACCTCCAGTTGCTAGCTTCCCTGCTTGGATAATGTCACGAGTACTCACGAATGTGTACAAGTCACCCTTCTCACGCATCTTTCTAAGCTCACTTGCAAGATTCACAAGTTTTGTAGCAATGTCTTTTTTTACTTTGTTACGTTCTAGCACTGCTAGTTCGTGATGAGTAGGGAACACTGCTATGTGGAATACCCCACCGAAACGTGACATCAGGGCCATGTTAGTTTCTTTTGTACCAGCATAGTTCTCACTTGGGTTCATACAAGCAAAGAACCTGAACTCTGGCACAGGGCGAATAATCTCTCCATCTTTTTCGATGAGAGTAACCTTTCTATCATCATCGAGTAGTGAGTGCAGGGCAAACAAGACTTCTGGAAGACATGCGTTGATTTCATCAAACACAATCCAGTGACCTTTCTTCATTGCACTCACAAGAACACCGTCTTGCCAGTAAGTGCTTCCATCTTTAGCGAGCATCTTACCGAGAATGTCAGCTGTACTCGTAGCCCCGTTAAGTGATACACGCACGAGCTCTGTTTTTTTCTCTTTGGCAAGCTCGTTGATGAGAGTTGTCTTGCCTGTACCTGTCTCTCCAATGAAGAGAATACTCTCGTTCATTTCTACGCAAGTTTTTACACCTTTAATGACATTTGCATCGTAGTTAGAAAGTATCTCACTTGGTTTTGTTTCTGTTTTAGACATATAGTTTTAGTTGCAGTACCCAGCGTTTATACAAGGTACGTAGTTAGTAATAATTGGTAACACATAAGCGAGAGTGACGGCTACGTAAGCCATGATAAACAGAGGACATATTGCTAGTCTCACTATGTATGGGAGTTGTTTGTTTTTATAATGTAACTTCATATTTTTGGCGGTTAGTGTGTTAGTGGTTTGTAATACTGATGGAACCGACTCTGTTCCCTGATATACTCATTATACTCCTATTTCATGGAATAAGAAAGAGGTAGGGTGTGGACAACTAGTTAACAAGAAAAAGCCCCTAGCTACAGGGGATTTCTTCTATCTGTCTTTCAACTGTCTTGCAATCTCGTCTTTCAGGTATCTCGCTTTCTTGATATAGACCCTGTACGCTGGCGAAGTTTCTGTCTGTCCTGTTGCTACGTTGTAGTAACTTCCACCTTCAGTTTCTTTGAGCTCAATCACACACAGATTATTCAGTGCGACTTTCTTGTACTTGATGAGATAAGCTACTAACTCTTTCAGGCTCGCTTTATCCAGTGTGTTCACTTTCTTTGGTCTGTTGTTTTTTATCATAAAAGTTTTATCTCAATTTTGTAATATGCTTCTACACACTTTTTCTTTAGGTTGAATATCGCAGTTCTCATGCCCTTTACGTCTTCTATAACTTCACACTTTTTTTCTTTGTCCCAGTATTTAAAGTCTGCAATGTAAGTGAACACTTTTTCATCGTTTATGAAGATTGGAAACTTTGGCTGACGTTCTATTTTCTCGACTACTCCAGCACGAGATAGAGCATCTAGCTCATAGGCTCTGTTAGCCTCGGCTTTACTCGCATACGTTACACCACCGTACTCAGTACGAACGGCACTGTACTTGTTCTTGCCCTTGTTCATTTCTGCGAAGTATTCTTCAAGATTCATAAAAAGTTCTTATCACAGGATATAACGGAATAACGTAAGAGTCAATAAAAGTCCTATCGTTGTCGTCTGCGTTATATCTTACAGATGCAAGGAAGACAGAATTGAGAAGAAATAGTTTTGCATGTTCTTCATCAGTGTGCCCAACGTGTGAGTGACACTCGTGGCAGAGCACACTTGCGTTATAAGGTGAGTCGGAGACACGACCGAAAGTATGGTTGATTTCGAGCCCGCCACGACCATTCCCATTACTACCGCATAGAAGGCAAGCATGTACATAGAGAAATAGCGTTCGTGTTTCATTTGAAAAAGGATTTTTAAGATTCACGATGCTCATGAGCAGACTTTTTATAGTCTTCAAAGTGTTGCCATCGTTCGCCACATCTTCTACAGATAATCACTGTGTAAACATCTTCATGTAAGCATAATGGTTTTTGTTCATCACCATGTAACTTATCAAGCACATACATTCTCACATCTTTTCTAAGAGCATGACTAGCGTAGTCTAGGGCTTCTTCAGCTTCTTTCTTACTCGTTGCTATTGGAAGCAAGTCTTCAGCAACACTCCATCCGCCAGCGAGAGCAACGGTGTCTGGATTTATGCCAAGTTCTAAGACAAACTTCTCATATATTCTTATCATCGCATCTGCCTTACGTTTGTTTATTCGCATCTCTTCTAGGAATAGCTCCCACGAGCCATAATTTGCCTCATAGAGCCCCTCAGAGCGTATCTTGTGTAGTCTGGCACAAAGTACCATGTAGTTCTTCTCTACGGCTGTTTTTAGGCTTATAGTTTCTTGACAGTAGTTATAGGCTGTCACTTCTGATGTTATTTTTTTTATGGGCTTCATATAAAATTATTATACTACATATTCACGGAATAACACAAGGGATAAGTTATCCACAGATATAAAATAGTACTTTCTGATTCATGTGATATACTTGAGATAAGCCTGTGGGCTAGCCTTACGTTCTGTTCCCTATCTCTACTCGTAAGGTGGAGAATGGGAACAGAAGGAATTACTAGAATATGGGTGAGTTAGCATTATTAAATAACAAGCAATTTAGCTATGGCAAATAGAAGAATGTTCAGCAAGACAATCACTAACTCAAGTAGTTTTTTGATGATGCCTACATCTTCACAGAATCTATATTTTCATCTAGGTATGAACGCAGATGATGATGGCTTCTGTGAGCACTTCGCTATCATGCGAATGACAGACAGTAAACCAGATGACTTGAAGATACTTCAAGCAAAGGGTCATGTAAAACTTTTTGACGACAAGGTTTTAGTGATTACTGACTGGAAAGAAAATAATTTTGTGAGAAGTGATAGATACACACCATCTAAATACCTCAGTATTTACAAGGAAGAATTGAAGCAGTTGTCAGATGGTATACCAGATGTCATACCAGTGGTAGGGAAAAGGGAGACACAGGTTAGGTTAGAGTTAGGTAAGGATAATACAATTCCTGTAACTCCTTCGGAGGTTACAAGTGATAAAAAACAAGAAGAAATCTTTTCCTCAGAAGATTGGATTCAATCTCTCACAGATTCTCCACAGATTCACATAAACCTGATTGGTGGTTACTTCAAGAAATACGCAAAGCATAACTTCCCAACAAAACAGGTAGCTCTTGAAGAAATGAAAAAGAACCTAAAGCCTGCGGTTTATCTAACTAAGAACTTTACACAACCAGAAATTACTAAAACATTAAGGCACTGTCAGGACAAGTTCAGCGATGTGCACTGGAACTTATCTACAGTGAAAAAAGAAATCACGTATGTTACCGCAAACAAAGGATAAGCTAGATAAAGCTCTAGCAAAAGAAATGTTCGGAACAATCAGGTGGCACATGCTTGATTTACAATTTGAAATTATTTCCTCGAAAGAGAATATATCTTTCTACGAAAAGGTAGTTCAAGAAGCTAGCTCACCAGAGAATCTTACGCTGGCGGAAGACTTGCTGAAACTAGAGAAAAAAATACTCAAGTCATTACTAAAAAAAGCTCAAGAATGGTGAAAAAGAGCAAAAATTATCAAAAATGATTAACTTAACACCAAAAAATAGGGAGGAGTACGAGCAGACCGTACGCCAAATGGCACAAATTGCCCATAGCACTGCGAAAACGGATGAAGAGAGGTTACATGTCAAAACGACCATGGCAGGGCTCCTAGCCGATTATAAGGGCGATGATAGGGTCATCTCTTCGAAAGATTTACAGTCAAAACTAGACGAAGAAAAATATGAGGCTTGCATACCGTTTCCACATCCTGAAATGACGAAGGCTACTGATGGTTGCAGACCAAGGCAAATGATTGTAGTTTCAGGCACAACAAAACAAGGTAAAACAATGTTCACATACGACCTAGTAACACGCATGAAAGATGTGAAGCCGTTACTACTCTTCTTTGAAGAAAGACCAATCGACATAGTAAAGAAGAAAAGGTACTTTAATAGCTCTTATTCTGTACCTGAGTTTTATACACCTGAGCTCTACACAGAAGAGGGCATCGAGTGGATTAAATTGAGAATGCTCGAAGGTAAGTACAAGTGGGGATGTAAAGTCGTTGTGATAGATAACCTGCATTACATTACACAGGCAGAAGGGGCAAAAGTATCTAGATACGATAAGTTGCTTACTAGCTATGCGAAAGAGCTTAAAGACTTTGCTATTCGCTGGAACATGACTATCTTCTTACTAGTTCACATGAACAAGACACCAGATAATCGACCGCCTACTGTTTTTGATATTGCAGATACAGCAGGTATCGGGCAGATAGCAGATAAAGTGTGGTTCGTGCAAAGAGAGGCTGACTCTAACACGACTAACTGGTACTCAGACAGAGACCGTCAGACTGGTTACAAAGGCAAGATAGACTTCGCTTTCGATAAGGGCACTTATCATGAAGGCATCTTTGGCAGTGCTAGTGCAGGAATAGAAGAGACAAACAAAAAATTACTAGGTAAAGATGGCACTAAACGCCCAGAGTTCTAGAATATATGAAAAAGATATATGTAATCAGAAAGTACGTGCAGGCTAATAGCATTGCTGAAGCACTGAAGAAAGAGAAAAAGGTCGAACCTGTAGATTGCTGGCTCACAGAGTACAGCACTACACAACACTTAGAGGATATTTCACCAAAAGAAAACCATGTTGAAAAAGGACAGGATAATAAGAAGTAACAGGGACTTGCTTAACGCAGAAATGGAAGTAGAAGAGAACAAGTTAAAAGTTCTCGCTGGCGAACCAACAGAAAAAGAAATACGTGAAGGCATCTGGCAGTATCTCGTAGACCATAGTGCGTTCACTCTCAATGGAAAGCTCAAGATATTTTTCATTGTAAAAGACAAAGAAGATTTCTGGCGAAGATGTAATGCACGAATCTTGGGACAGTTCAAGAGACATGATGTTGCAAAAGTAGATGAGATGCTTAGAACTGGCTCGTATAGAAACCTGCCACAAAGAACAGACCCAGCTAACAAGACAGTTGTCTCTGTCGCAAATATGCAAGCACAAGAACCAAGAAAGGTTATCTCATCAGGAGAAAAAATGATGGCGGTAGCTAGAAACAAAAGTGAGATATCAAACAAGATAGACAGAAACGGCTCTGTCATAGACAAGATACTACTCTGGTGTTACCGTAAACTGAGGAATAGGTTATTCCCAAGGATTATAAATGAAACAAAGCAAGAATATCACAGCAAAAATAATACCCAAGAGTTTGTACTTAAACCCAAAGACTAAGCAGTGGGAAGAGTACAAGACTTATAAGCACTCAAGTTATTTCTCCGCCAGCGGAAAGTAGTTAGAGTGCTTTCTATTATTCCCCAATCTCTCATACTTAAATTGACGAGCAAGCTATCATGTGCGAAACTTAAAATATATTTATGTCTACAAAACGCAAAGTGGGGCGACCGACAGTCATCTCAAGTACAGTCATAGCAAAACTAGAAGAGATATTCGCAATGGATGGTACAGCTCTAGAAGCCTGTTTTTACGCAGGTATCTCAAAGGATGCCTACTATGACTTCATCAAGGTAGCCACAGAATATGCCGATAGATTCGAGGCTTTACGGCAGACACCTGTGTTACTAGCAAGAAAAACAGTAACAAGAGAACTGAAGTACAACTATGCTAATGCTATGGATTATCTATCTCGTAAAGCGAAGAAAGAGTTTAGTACAAGACAAGAGCTCACTGGTGCAGATGGCGAAGAGTTACTCAAGCCGAATGTCTCAGACGAAGAGAAGCAAAAGCTCCTAGCTTTACTTGGTAAAAAGAAGTAAGCATGACACCAGAGGCACTTCAAAAGATGTTCGATGGTACACGAGATGAGCGTTACATTCTCTCAGAAGAGAGTTTTGGCTTATTTGCACTGTACTATTTCAGCAACTACTTTGAGTATGAGTTAGCTCCATTTCATTACGAGATGATATATAACTTAGAGCTACTAACATCTTCTACAGAGATACGAGAGCTGGCTTTTATTATGTTCCGTGAGTCAGCAAAGACTACATTGGCGAAGATATACGTGATATGGCTGATAGTCTTCAATAAGCGTAAGTACATCAACGTAGACAGTTTCGACAAAGAGAATAGTGAAAGAATCCTGTTCGATATTGCCTATGAGCTTATAAACAACCAGAGGCTTATGAAAGACTTCGGGGTATTTTACTCTAGGAAGAGAGCTATCAACGAGATTAAGCAGACCAAGATTTCTAACTTCGTCACAGAGAACGGCATCCGTGTCGAAGCTCACAGTACACAGGAGTCAGTGCGAGGAAGACTACACTTGAACCAACGCCCAGATATTATAGTTCTAGACGACTTTGAGACTAACAAGACGAAAGACTCTAAGGCATACACAAAGCAGATTCAGAATCATATCTCTGAGGCTATGGGGGGTATGTCACCTAACGGAATTATCTTATATCTAGGTAACTATATTACAGAGTACGGTAACGTGCAGTTCTTGGTAGATAGAGCCAAGGTAGATAGCAAAATCAGAGTTATGAACGTACCTGTCATGATAGATGGCAAGCCTACGTGGGAGGCAAAATATGACCGTACAGACGAAGAGGCTCTCTTATCTGGTAAAGTATCTATCCAAGACAAAGAACGACAGCTAGGTAGTTATGTGTTCAGTTACGAGATGATGAACCAACCAATAGACGAGAAGCTCGCTGAGTTCAAGCGTGACTACATCAAAATGCTTACACTAGAAGAGATACAGAAAGAAGAGACGTTGTGTTTTATTACTATAGACTCTGCGGTCTCTGAGAAAGAAAGTGCAGACTATACAGGAGTCACTATCAACTGGGTAAACGAAGCTAACAGGTGGCATATTATGACGTATAGGCTCAAGGTAAACTCTAGAGAACTAATCGACCATCTGTTTTATCTATACCAGACATACAGACCTAAAGTCATAGGCTTAGAAGAGACTACATTCTCGCTCGCTATCAAGCCTTTTCTCTCAGAAGAGATGCGTAAACGCTCACAGTATTTCTCTATTACATCGCTCAAGCACAAGAGCACGATGAAAGAGACAAGAATCAGAGCACTTATTCCTAGGTGGGAGAATGGTGCTATTTATCTCGTAGGAGCTAACACTGAGCTTGTAGACGAGATGCGAGCCTTCCCAAAAGGTGTACACGATGATGTGTTAGACTCGCTAGCATATCAGATGCAAGTAGCTCATAGACCTCACGGCTTGTTCAAAGAAGACTGGCAAGCTGGAATAGGTCGTGACGAAAAACCTATAAACCTAGCACTATAACAACTATGAAAACAGCAATACCAATCAACATGCCAAAGAGTGTAGTAACAGCACTCGCAAAGATATGGAAAGGAGTTCTACCTGAGAACATGGCAACTATTTGCTACACATACGGTGATGTGTGCTATACGCCACAGCCACTCTCAAAAGACCTAGAGAAGCACGAAGCAGTGCATACAAAACAACAAGGCAATGACCCTGATGCTTGGTGGGATAAATACGGAGAGCATGCTGAGTTTAGATACTCTCAAGAGCTTGAGGCTTATAGAGTGCAGTACAGGTACTTTAAGGCAGTAAACGGTAAGATAAAAGCATACAACTTCGCTAAGTGGCTTGCTAATCAGATGGCTAGTGAGATGTATGGAGGCATGTGTACAGCTCATGGAGCCCTGTCTGACATCTTGCGAGACTAGAGTCACCTGTTACACTTAAAATAATATACACATTTCAAACATGAAAATAACTACAAAACAAATCAAAGCACCAGTATCAAAAGATAAGTACGAGTTAGTTGCTAACATAAACGCAACAGAGTTTAAGGCAACAGGGAATGACATAGAAGTGTTCAAGAAGCTAGAAAAGCCTCCAAAGTATGTAACTAAAGGGTTGTTCACACTTACTAACAAGGAAAATGGTAAGAGCTTTCAAGTAGCTTTCCCACCATTTCTTACACGTAAGCTCATGGTGAACTCTTTTGTTCAAGCTGTTCAATGGAAGCGTATGTCAGGTAAAGTAGCATAATCATGGCAAAAACAGTCTTTCAATATATTCAAGAAGAAGAAGTGCGTTATCAAACCATGCCTGTGCCTGTTATCGAGGGTTATAACTGGAGCATGTATCAACACTGTCGTAGAACGCTCATGTACTTGAACTCACGCTATGAGACAGGTAACTTTGGCGACCAGCCGTTTAATAACATTGTCCTAGACAAGATTAACTTACAGCACAGAGCTGTAGACATAGATGTAAAAGATATTCAGTTATTCGTAGACGACCCAGATGAATACTACAAGAGCTTCATTGTGCGTAAGTACCACGACCAATGGGCACGTGAAAATGACCTCGGTGAGTTCTTCAATGACATGAGCGAAACATGGACTGACTATGGAGGAGTTATCTGTAAGTACGAACGTGAAGCAAAGCCTAGAGTTGTGCCACTTAACACTATTGCCTTTGTAGACCAGACAAACATTGAGAAAGCACCAATCTGTGAGAAGCATTATTTCACGCCAGATGAGCTAAAAGAGTATGAAGGTAAGTGGGATAACATAGACGAAGCTATTATTCTAGCTACCCAAGACAGCCAAGAGAAAGAAACAGATAGAACTAAGCAGGTTATACAGACACCTACACAGTACATCGAAGTATACGAGCTCCACGGTATTCTTCCTGATGAGTTCTTAATTGACGACCCAGAAGAAATGTTCACATACTCACGACAGATGCACGTTGTGGCTTTCTATCAAGACGAGAAGGGTAAAAGACAAGGGATTACACTATTCAAAGGAAAGGAGAAGAAAAGCCCATATAAAGTTTCTCTTAGAGACAAGATAGCTGGTCGTGCTCTTGGTCGTGGCGGTGTAGAAGAACTATTCGAGGCACAGGTATGGGTAAACTACAATGAGATTCAGCAGAAAGAAATGCTTGATATTGCTTCTAAGATTATCTTCCAGACTGCTGACCCTGCATATACAACAAAGAACAAGACAAGAAATCTAGTACAAGGGCAGGTTTTGACCTATGAAGAAAACAAGCCTTTAACACAGCTCATGACGAATCCTGTGAACGTGCAGTTCTTCCAGAACAAAGTAGAAATGTGGAACAAGCAGGCAGAAAAAGTATCAGCTAGCTTTGACTCTATCTCTGGAGAAGTATCTAAGTCAGGTACACCGTTTAGACTCGGCTTTATGCAGAACCAAGAAGCTCATAGTTTACACTTGTATAGAAAGCAG
The DNA here is from genome assembly GCA_043776595.1 of Chitinophagaceae bacterium. Classification (GTDB taxonomy): domain Bacteria; phylum Bacteroidota; class Bacteroidia; order Chitinophagales; family Chitinophagaceae; genus UBA1930. The sequence continues at coordinate 11,281 of JAYVRD010000020.1, forward strand.
AAGCTCGGCTTGTTCTTACAAACAGTTTATCGTGACTGGATTCTCCCTTACTTTGCACAAGACTTGCAGAATCCTCAGAAGTTCTTAGCTGAGCTAAGTCTAGACGAGCTACAATCTGTCATGAAGCAAGTAGTGATTAACGCACAGAACGAAGTTATCAAGCAAAAGATGTTTGATATGGATGCTCCTGATATTACTCAAGAGAAGCTAGATGCTATAGCAAAGATTACACGAGATAACTTCTCCGCTGGCGGAAATAAGCGTTTTATCGAGATATTCAAAGATGAGTTCAAAGACATGCCAGTAGATGTGCAAGTTATTATCACAGGAGAGAACAAAGACAATGCGTTTATTGCAGACAAGCTCAGTGCTATCTTTGGGCAAATAGCTCAGAACCCAGCTATCCTAGATAATCCTATGATGGAAAGACTCTTCAATGAGATTGTAGAAGCATCAGGGGTATCTCCTATGTCTTTTGCTTCACTCAAACCTCCTACAGTTACAGAACCAACACCAACAAATCCTGCTGTGGCACCGCCAGCACCAGCAGGTTTACAAATACCAACTAAGAGTCCAGCAGGATTACCTGTGGCTTAACAAATAATCCTTATGAAACCAGAGAAAGTAACTTCATTGTCATTTTTAACAGAACAAGAGAAAGATGCTTTACATCTTTTTATCTTGAACGACACAATGCGTGAAGCCGTGCGAAAAGTGCTACTAGACGGTGCAACAAACATGGGAGTACAGAGAGCTGGTGAACCTAGTCTCATTGACCGTAACTGGGTCTTTGGTCTAGACAGAACTGGAACTATGTCAGATGATGCCTTTGGTCGTGCTATAAGAGTGCACACAGAGGCTATCGTGCTTATCGAGCAGTCATTTGATGCTATGAACAAAATAGTACCACCTGCACCAGAGCCAGTAGAGAAGCCTAAGCATCTCTAGACAGCTATGAGTCAGTTGTTACACTAAAAGGGTAGACAATTATAAAAACATTACAAATAAAAAACCATGGGAAAAGCTCTAAGATTAAAAGACAAGCAACAAAGTAAGAGTGCGAGCACAGGAGTACAGAAACTCTTTATGGCTCGTGCTATCTATAACTTTAGTGTAGACGGTGGTGCTATAAGCACTATTACACCTGTTCAAACAGCAACATTGCCAATTAACGCAGTGATTGTTGCAGGAACAGTAAACTCTATAACTGCTGTGACAAGTGCAGGTTCAGCTACGGTATCTGTAGGTACTGATGCTGGTTCCTCAGCCACAGCACTCCTTGGTGCAACAGCGAAGGCTTCACTATCACTGAACGCCCTCATAAATGCTGTACCAGTATTTGCCACTCCAGTGAAGCTAACGGCACAAGGAAACATAACCTTCACAATCGCAACAGCGACTCTTACCGCAGGAGTTGTTGAAGCAACATTCTTCTACTTCGTAGCTAATAACTAAGAAGCAGAATCTCTGAGGGCTTAGTACACAGCAACCTCCTCTAAAAAGCATAGTACATGGGAGATAACCCTCGAAATCACTAACCAAAATAGCTTATATTTATGGCAGAAACAAACCCAGAGGACTTGGACTCTATCAACCAAGAAGATGTAACACTCGATGAGTTCGATGAGGCAACGGATAAAGAAGTTGAGGATGCAGGGAATGACCCAGCTAAACTCAAGGAAATTATCAAGGCTCGTACAGCCACTCGTCAAAGACTCTACGCAAGAACCAAGAAAGCTGAAGCAGATGCTAAAGCTAGCAAGGACTCAGGCGAAAAAGATGGTACATCAAAACAGCAGAAGAAGTCAGCGAAAGTTGTAGAACTCGGATATGGAGAAAAAGGTTTCCTCGTGGCAAACGGTATCAAAGGCAAGCAAGAGTTTGACCTAGTTACCACAATCATGACGGAATCTGGAAAATCCCTTGATGATGTTCTAGAGTCTCGTTACTTTCAAACAGAACTGAAAGCACTGCGAGATGAAAATGCTACCTTGGATGCAACTCCAAAGGGCAATGGAAATCGTGGAGGTCAGTCTGCTCGTAACACTGTTGAGTACTGGATTCAGAAAGGTGAGCTACCACCTACTGACCAAGTAAAACTAAGGCGTGATGTTGTCCGAGAAAAGACTCGTATCGCAAGTACATCAAACAAGTTCGGAGGCAACTAATGTCTAGCTGTGGCGTTATAAGTAACTAACGCATATCATGTCTAACACAATGATTTACAAGGAAGACTGGACAACCACTCTTCAAGAAATCCTTGATGCTCCTACCTTTTGGAAGGATGTGTGTCATGTGGAATATACTTCATCAAGAGTACTCCACAACCCTTATCAAGCCAAAGCAACCGCAAGTTCATATACTCGTGGGGCACAGTACTCTTTTGCTGATTTCACTATCACTGACGATAGTGTGACAATCAACACAACGTACATCATCCCTGAGTTCATCGACCGTGCAGACCTAGCACAAACTGGGTATGCAATGCAGATGGAACGTGCGAAGAGACAAGCTATCGCTATCAACCTTCAGTTAGAAACTGGATTCGTTGGTGACTACGCTTCTCTCACTGCTTTTGATAACACTTCAATCGGTGGTTCAGCAGGTTCAGTACCTGTTACTCCAGCTAACATTGACGATGTTGTTCGTAACATCAAGAGACTGATTTACGCTAACAACGGAGGAAATGATTATGCAACCGAAGGAGGGTTCATCATCTGGGATGCTAAGAGGTTTGAAATCCTCGAAGCGTTCGCTCAGGCTAACGGTTTCAACACTTCAGATAAGGCTCTCATGGGTGGAGCTAATCAAGGTGGTTTTGATTACATGGGGTTCACTCACTATGTATCAAACTCACTCGTAAGTGCATCTTCAACAACTCACTGTATCGCTGGTGTAAAGAACAAGTATCACCTTGCTATCTTAAACACTACATACGGTCAGATTATTGTGGATGAGTTTGACCCAAACCGACAGTCAGGTATCGGTATCATCTCTCGTGTCGATTACAAGGGTAAGGTATGGACTAACATCAAACCTATGCTCTTCGATGTACAGGTGGTTCAATAATCTTGACCTCTAGCTCACATTCATTGTGGGTTGAGGCGAGGGGACAAGCCTATATGCCACAGCGTAGAACTTGTGCCCTCACTTCAGCCAATATATATATTTAACTATGGGACTACCCTTCAGCGATACAACAAACAGAACAGGAATCATACAAATGATTGAGGACAGAACAACTACTCAAAGTTCTACAACTTCTAGTTACTCTCTAGCTACAAAGACTCGTGATGTGAACCAAGCCTATGCAAAGTTCATGGCTCTTGCTGTTCGTGGTTCAGGTCGCTGGCAAGCTGATGATACTAACCAGACTGACTATCCAATAGTCTCTGTAGACCTCATTTCTGGGCAACAGGACTATGCTTTCACTGTAGATGGCTCTTCCCCTACTAATCAGGTCTTAGACATCCACAGAATCGAAATGATGGACTCTGCTGGCAACTGGATTCTACTCAAGCCTTTAGATATGAAAGATATACACGTAGCTCTTGCTTCTTATATGCCAACAGCAGGCACGCCAGCTTTTTATGATAAAACAAGTAATGCTGTATTTTTATACCCAGCACCTAACTACAACAAGAGACTAGCTAATGAAGGCACGGCAGGTCTCAAGTTTTATTTCTCTCGTACGCCAGCGTATTTCTTGAGTACAGATACTACAAAACAAGCTGGTATTCCAGATATGTTCCATGAGTACCTAGTTCTTCGCCCAAGTTACTTATACTGTCTCCAGAAAGGACTTTCAGACAGAGCAAGTGCCTACAAAGAAGAACTAAAAGAGATGGAAGATGACATTATGCAGTATTACGGCTCAAGACAACGTGATGAAGACCCAAGACTCAGTGTAGATAATAGCTCTGCAATAGACCGAGGCTTCTTCTGGCAACGTGGTGGTCTCAACAGGGACTCATGGGGCGGTATGGTAGATAACAGATAATACATGGCACCACATAATCAAACAAAACACAGTGGAGTAACAAGTAGAAACGCTAAGCATGTCACTGGCGGTTATGGTTATGCAAGATACGGCATGTCTTTCTATGGTTCAACAGGGCTTAGAGCAACAAATCTAATGAAAACTGGAGGGCAATATCTATGGGCAAGTGCAACGCATCCTTGGCTTTTGGCTCTTCCTTGGGCAATGACAGGTAGTGGTCTAACTTTTGGTAATATATCTAAGCACAACGTAACATAGTATGAGTACAATCGCAGTATTAACAGCAACAGAATCAGGAGCTAACAGCCTCACAGACATAAACAACAACTTTGCTAACCTCAACACTGATAAGTTAGAGGCTAGTTCTCTACACTCTGCTACTGGCAAGACTACTCCAGTAGATGCAGATGAACTACCAATAGTAGATTCAGCTAGTTCTTTTTCTCTTAAGAAGCTCACATGGGCTAACTTAAAAGCAACTATCAAGACGTATACTGATACGCTTTATGTTTCTGGCTCAGGTACAAGCTCAGGGACTAACACAGGAGATGTTACTCTTGCTGGTTCACCTAATTACATAACTATAGCTGGGCAAGTGATTACAAGGGCACTTATAGACCTTACAGCACATGTTACAGGGATATTACCAGTAGGTAACGGTGGTACAGGAGTAACTTCTTCTACAGGTTCAGGTGCTAACGTACTTGGTACAAGCCCTACACTCGCCACACCAGTCATAAACGGATTACCAACAGGTACAGGAGTAGCCAGTGCAAGTACAGTTTCGACTCTTATGTCTCGTGATGCTAACGGTAATTCGAATATAAATAACATCATAGAAGGATATACAACTACAGCTACGAGTGCAGGAACACTTACGCTTACTATCGCCAGTACATATCAGCAGTTCTTAACAGGCTCTACTACGCACACAGTAGTTCTTCCAGTTACTTCTACGCTATCTCTTGGCTTTTCATATCAGATTGTAAACAACAGTACAGGGCTAGTAACAGTACAGTCTTCTGGGGCAAATAATATAGTCATTCTTGGAGCTGGTACAAGTGCTATCTTTACCTGTATTCTGACTTCAGGGACAACGGCTTCTTCATGGAGTTATGCGTATAATGGTGCAACAGTAGCATCAGGGAAGTTACTCACAGTCAGTAATACTATTACATTCGTAGCAACAGACGGTCAGACGTTCACTTTCCCTAACGGTACAAGTACTGTAATGACTCTTGCTAGTGCAGATACTATAACTGGAGTGAAAACCTTTGGAGACGGCAAGTTAGTACTATCAGGGGCTACTTCAGGAGCAAGCACTCTAAAAGCCCCAGCTATTGCTTCTACATATGTGCACACACTCCCAGCAGGAACAGACACTTTAGTTGGGGCTACTTTTGCACAGACATTAACAAACAAACGTAAGCAACCAAGAGTCTATACAGCCACTAACAATGCCTCTCTAACGCCTGAAATTGACACGTATGACATCTTTCATCTCACAGCCATGTCAGCTAACACTACTATTAACAATAAGTCTACATCGACACCTGCTGATGGTGAACTTATGGAGTTTAGATTCTTAGATAATGCCACGGCACGTACTCTTACTTGGGGGACTGACTATGTTGCAAAAGCTGGGATTGCTCTTCCTTCTACAACAGTCTTGTCTAAAAACAAAGTTCTTCTTTTTGAGTGGAACGCTAACTTATCTAAGTGGAATTTACTAGCTAGTGGTGATGAAGCATAATATATGGCATTAACAACAAATTTACTATCATATTGGAAATTGGATGAAGCAAGTGGAAATGCCTCTGATGCTACCGCTAGTGCTAAAACACTAACTAATAATAGTGTCACGTACCAAGCAGGAAAGATAAATAATGGAGCACTATTTGATACTACAAGTGATAATCTGACAACAACATCTTATACAACATTTGATTTTGAAAGAACGGACTCCTTTTCATTTTCATTCTGGGTAAACCTAACATCGGTTGGAGCAAACCAATTTTTTATTAGTCACCAAGATAATGGGGCAAGTGCTTACGAGGGTTATAGTATGTATCAAGCTGCTTTAGGGACACTTAATTTTGACTTTTATAACACAGCTTTCGGTCCTAATGGTTGTAACCCAAAATCTGGAATAAGTGTTATTGGCACAGGTTGGACACATGTTGTTTGGACTTATGCGGGGACTTCACTTGCATCAGGCTTCAAACTTTATGTAAATAATGTTGACACAACTATAACAGCTTCTATTGACAATCTATCAGCAACAACCAAGAATACTAATGACTTTAGATTGGGTAATCGAGCTACAGGATTCAACATGAATGGGATGCTTGATGAAGTTGGTGTCTGGAGTAGGGTTTTAACTTCAGGAGAAGTGACATCGCTTTATAATGGTGGAGCAGGTCTCCCTTATCCTTTTACAGTATCTTCTACTAAATCTGGCTTTCTTACCTTGAACAGAAGGTAACAACTGATACACTTATACATATATGTCATATCCTTCAACCATAGATAGCTTCACAACACACACCAACGGAGACACTATCGACCCTTCGTACGATAATGCTCAACAGACAGCTCTTATTGCTCTTCAAACTAAACTTGGCATAGACAGTTCAGCAGACACAACAAGTATCGACTACAAAGTAAAAAGTACAAGTGCTTTGGATGTAGGGCACAAGCACTCACTTTCTGTTTCAATCGCCGATGTGCTTATTACAAGTCTTGCTGATACACAAGTTCTTCAATATAGTGCTGGTGCTGGTAAGTGGATAAACGGAAACCCATCAGCTCAACCAGATGCTAGTACAACAGTAAAAGGGCTCACAAAGCTATCTGTAGCTCCTGTTTCTGCCACTATACCAATTGCTGTAGGTGATAACGACACTCGTGTACCAACAACAGGGCAGACGGCTTCTCTTGTAGGAAATAACATAGATATTGCAGTCGGCTCAGGTAACAAAATGGTTACTCAGACAGGGCTTCAAAAGAACGCAGAAAAGTATGGGGCTGATGCTGTAGGTACTGACTCTTACGCTATTACACTTTCACCAGTGCCGACTTCCTACGCTACAGGTATGGTTGTGCACTTTAAAGCTGGGACTGCTAACACAGGGGCATCTACCCTTAACGTAAACGCACTAGGAGCAAAGACTCTCAAGCGTGACTACAACGTAGACACTGACACTGGTGACATTCTTGCTAACCAGATGGTAACTGTTATCTATGATGGTATTAACTTCCAGATTATTTCTCCACTTCCTACAAAGACTTACAATGTAACAGCAACAGTATCAGCTTCAACCACTACAACAATTACTTCAGGGTTTAGACCAAAGATAATCAAAATTACGGCACTCAACGGAAATACAAACTACGGTGTGACTCACTCAACAGGAACTTACTCTGTTGCACAGGGTACTTATGCTCTCACTGGGATGAACTACGCTTCAGCAGGTAATACTTTTTCTGCTGGAGTAAATACATCTAATATAATCAACATTGCCTACAGCACTGGTTCGACAACAGTAACAGCGACAATAAGTAACATCACAGGAACAGGTTTTGACCTCGTATCAACAGTAGCAGGCTCAGGAGTCGCATACTGTATGATTGAAGTAATAGGATAATTATGGCTAAAGTACTTCTAAACACATTCAACGGAGGTCTAGCAGAAGACTCAAGAACATTCGCTACTAATCAGCACACAGCAAGTGCTAACTTTGATTTATTTACTGACGGTCACTTGATGCAACCGTATATAGACCAAGTAGCAGAAACGACAACTTCTGGGACTATTACAGATTACAGGATTAAAGATGTGGATTCTATTCTCTTTGGTGGTAATACTACACTAGTAGCTCTTGGTGAAGAAAGTGCTGGTTCAGCAAAGCCACAGTTCTTTGTTAAAAACTCTAGTACGGATGTAACTGTAGGGTGGTTAGCAAAGGCTATCGGGGCAAACGTTGTAGTGCATAACTCTCTTGTGGTATACAAAGACTTTGCTTACTGTCTTGGTGATACAGGTTCATCTCACAACCTGCAAAAATATGATTCTAACGTAACAGTGAGTACTATCGGTGCAATTACAACAGCAAATTATACAGCAGTAGTCCCTAGACCATTTGTGCACCCAGAAGATAACGTACTTTATTTTGCAGAAGGTAATATCATTGCAAAGTATGATGGCACGATATTTAATGGGGCAGTTCTTACACTCTCAAGTAATAAAATAGTAGTATCTCTTACAAATTACGGTGTATATCTTGCTATTGCTTGTAGACCAAAGCTAGGTAGTGGTTCCAGTACTGTCTATCTTTGGGATAAGTCAGCTACAAGTAACAGACTTACAAGTAGTATCGACCTTGGGGCAACACAGGTGAACATCATAGAAAATATCGGAAACGTACTCTATATTATCTCTACGCTTAGCAATGTAGGTGCTTACTCTACAGTTAGTAGTAACAGAATGTCTATCAAGTCTTACTATGGTGGACAGACAAACACACTCAAGACGTTTACTATTTCTTCTACTTTTGGAACAGCACTTAACAATTTAAAAGTTAAATGGAATGATAAGCTATATTTTGGTTTCAGTAACGATACTGCCCTTTTTGTTTTCGGTAGAAATAAGACAGGCGAGTTTTTCTGTTCCCATGACAAGTCTTTTCCTTCAGGTACTACGACCCTAAGAGGTATAAACATCGTTGGTAATATGTTCTGGACAGCTTTTGATACCGTTGCTCAGGCTAACCAATTTTACAGAACTATAGCTCAGTCAGAATCTCAGGCGTATACATATACAAGCACGTTTACTACAACTATAAACCAAGGAATGGTTATTGAAGATAGATACTATCTAAAACAGCTTGAAGCTATCAGTGTTGCGTTTACACAGGGCACTCTTGTGAGTCTAAAGTACTCATGGGATGGAGGAGCTTTCACTACAGTAATTGCAGATTCTACTTCTACAGGGGAAGCAAATCCTCAAGCAACAACAGATACTACAGCTATACCTTTTGGTTCAGGTCGAGAACTCACTATCACAGTAGAAAGTACTGGTAACGCAAAGATAAAAGAAATTGCCTACAGGTACTCTATCTTAGAAACACAACTATAATATGACAACAGTTCAAGAACTAGCAAATACAATAAACGACCTATCAGCTACAGTGGGTACTCTTGCTCAGAAACTTTCTGATATAGATACTAATTTTAACACGCTACAAGACTTATACTACAGAAATAACACTATAGACAGGTTTATTTTCGACAAGGACATACAAGTGACTGATACCAACATAGTTCTTTCAGTTGTGAACGGAACAAAAATAGGCACTGACACGAGTCAGAAACTAGGTTTTTACGGCAAGACTCCTGTGGCACAGCAGGGGGCGATTACAGCTCCATTAGGAGGTGCAACAGTAGATACTCAAGCGAGAACAGCTATTAACGCAATCATAACAGCTCTTCAGACCCTTGGCATAACTGCATAAAACGGTACACTTACATATATATGACAGATACTATTACCACACAAAATCTCGACACTAACTACAACACGAACTCTACTCAGTCAATAAATGGAGGTTCAAACAATGTCGGCACAATCAACTCTAGTACTATCACCCCACAGCCTGCTCTTGGTATTCCTCAAGCTAAGCCAGACACGACTCCTTATACAAGTATAATAGATGGTGCGGTAACATCTTTGCCAAGTGTTACAGGACAAGTTGCCGATGCACAAAAGAAAAGTGCTGATTTACTTGCAGGAATCACTGCTACTTCAACCGATACTTCTAACAAAGAAGTCTACTCACAGGCTCAGCAAGACCTTCAAGGAGTGAAAGACAAGCAAGCTCAGTTAGATGCCCTCAATGCTCAATTTAATGATATTGGGGCACAAATTAAAGGACTTTCTAGAGCCTCTTCATCCGCTGACCTTATTACTGAGAATAATAACTTTGGTTTAGGTACTACTATTGCTGGAACTGATTACCAAACAACGGATGCTAAAAGACTAAACGCTATTAAAGCTCTTACCCTTGCTTCACAAGCCGATGTTCTTGGTGCACAGATAACTAACCAAGAGTCTCGTGTACAAAGAGCAAAGGATAATGCACAGCTCGCTGTAGACCTAAAGTTCAAGCCAGAAGAAGCGAAACTTCAAAACATGAAGGATATGCTAGAACTTAACCAAAAGTATGTTCTTGACCCAGCAGAAGCTAAACGTGTAGAAGCTACTAACATTGCTTTAAACGAACGAGCCAGACTTCTTGCAGAGGCTAAGCAAAACGAGAAAGATAATACTGACTTGGTTATAAATGCTAATTCTCAAGGAGCACCTGCTAGTCTTGTAGCTACTGCTCGTCAAATGATGCAAGCTGGAAAGAAACCAGCCGAAATTGCTCAAGCTCTCGGTGTATACGCAGGTGATTATATTGGTAATCAAGCTAAACTAAGTACCATCAGAAGTAATAACTTACAGTACAAGATAAATAACTACCAGTTCAACCAGCTTCAAGCTCTTCCTGTTGCTAATGTAGATGGCGTTACTGTCCGTGGGGCAGGGGCAACACCTTATGACAGAAATCTAAACACAATCGAACAGATAGTTCGTGCAAAAGGCAAGCAGATTCCTGATACTATGCAGACACAGATTGCTCTTGGTACAGGCGTACTTAACTCTATAGACCAGTTTGCCAAAGCTAATGCTAGTGGTGAGTTTTCAGGTATGTACCCTCTCTCTGGCGTTGTTCCTTCTTTTGCTAAAAGTGATGCCAGAACAAAGAATGAAGGACTGTTGAATGCTGTTAACCTTAAAGTACAACAATGGGCATCTGGGGCTAGCCTTACAGCAGAACAAACCAAGCAAGTTGCACAAATGGTACCTAGTGCTGGTGATACTGATGCACGTGCTAGAGAGAAATTAAACACTCTTGCTGACATGATGGCTGGGCAAATATCTGCTGACTTTTCATCCGCTGGCGTAAAATATAGACCAGAGACAGCAAGTTACTTCGACAACGGTATTTCTACGAAGGTCAGAAATGCTGTAGGAGCTGGTTACTCAGCCACAGATGTAGTAACTGGTCTTTCTGGAGATGCTACGTATGGCTCAAAGATTCAGCAAGCTAAAAAAGCAGGCTGGAGTGACGACCAAATAGTGATTTACTTACAGTCTATAAAAGAAGCACCAGCTAATTCTGTAGATGCTACAGCTACAACCTACGGAGCAACAAAATAATTTATGGAAACACCCTTACCAAATACACAACAAATATCAGGAGCAGTTGCAGGAGGTAACAGACCTTCTCTTCAGGACATCTTTGGCACACAGTCAGTACCGTCAGGAGGCAGGGCACCTTTAGCTAGTATTCTTTCTGGTACTCCTGATGCGACACAGGAACCTAACCTTGGAACAAAGTTACTAGGTAGGCTAGATAGCATTATCTCAGAGGCGACACTCAAGCCTTCTAGAGACATGCTCAACGCTGTACCTAAAGACCAACAGAACACTCCAGCAGGGCAAAATATCGCTGTAGCAAGCACGGCACGAGGGGCTATGGCACCTGAGAAGGTTCTAGCTTCCGCTGGCGGAGCTGTGGGTGATGTAGTTAGTTCAGCACTCAAAACCACAGGGCTAGACAAGCCACTTGGGGCGGTTATTTCTGGTGGCTATAATCTTGCTAATACACTCGGCACTCATGTACTTGGGGCTATGGGATTCGATACTTCAAAAATACCAACTAATGACGAAGTTGTAGCTAAGTACAATGCTCTAGACCCTGCTGTTAAACAACACTTAAACACTATCACTGAAGATGCTCTCAATCTTGCTAACCTAGCAGGAGTAGATGCTGTTGGTGCTAACGGCTTAAAGCTCGCAAAGGCAGGAGCTACAACCGCTCGTGATTTCACTACAGGCACACTTAGCAAAGTTGCTGGTAAAGCAGGTGATTTAAACCCTTTCGGTAAAGTTGCAGAAGTAGCAAGTTCGCCTGAAGTACACCCATTTATCGCACAATCACCACAGAACGCTAGTGCTGTAACAGAAGCAGTTAAGCAAGGCTTCGAACCACGAGATATAAAGTTCTTGGCTACCATTGCATCTACTGATAAGCCAGCTCTACAAGAAATGAGTAAGCTAGCAGAAACAGGAGCAGGAGACTTACGTGCTCAGTATGCAGGGAAGAGACCAGCAGATGTGGTTGGTGACACTGTTCTTGACCCTCTCAAGAAGATTCAGGCTAAGAACGCTGAGTCTGGTGCACAAGTAGATGCAGAAGCTCGTGCTCTTGCTGGTAAAAAGGTAGATGCTACTCCTGTATATGATACGGCTATAAAAGAACTTGAAAACTCTGGTGTTGTTATTGCACAAGATGGTAAGTGGGACTTTAGCAAGAGTATTTTCAACAAGACTACAGCTTTACAGAACAAACTCACACAGGCTTTCTCTGACCTTCCTCAAGGGCAGTGGGATGCTTATGATTTACATAATTTCAAGAAGAGCATAGACCAAGTAGTAGATTACGCAAAGAACAAAGGAGAACTAACAGGTAAAACAGAGTCAATTCTCAAATCTGTGCGTTCTTCTGCTGATAATGTACTAGACAGCAAGTTTTCTGCTTATGACACCGCTAACACTGATTTTAAGGCAACCAGAGAGGTTCTAGACAACGCTCATGACCTTATGGGAAAGAAAACAGACTTTATGTCTGGGAACGCTAATATGCGAGTAGGGCAAGCAATGAGAACTCTTTTCAATAACACAACACGTAGAAGTGATATGTTCACGTTCTTACAGAAGCTACAAGATACTGCTGGCAAGTACGGCATCGAAATGAAAGGCAACCCTGTAGACCAAGCACTCTTCGCACAGGTTCTTGAAGGTGTCTATGGCACACCTGCTATAACAGGGCTTCAGGGAGAAGTGAAGAAAGCAGTCAGCACGGCTCTTAAAATAGCTAGAAACCCTATTTCTGGTACAGCAGAGACAGTTCTAGAAAATATCGACAAGATGAGAGGTATCACCCCAGAGGCAAAGAAAAAAGCCTTAGATTTATTCATCAGACCTTCTGAGAAAGTAAACCCCGATTTACTCCCAAAAGTTGATGCCCCGAAAGGGGCTAGTAAAGCAACTGCTGGCTTCGTCAATCCTTCAGAGATAGTTGATGCTTTCATTCCAAAGAAAAGTCCAGCTCTAGAAGATTTACATAACAAGTTCCTAGATAAAAAAGTATTCACTAACCCTGAGACAACACCACTTAAAAGTTCTAGGTATGCAATTCTTACTGCTGAGAACCCTATGGCTAAAGTTGTTTCACCAGAAGTGAACCTAGAAAAGAATAACCTTTTAGTTGAAGAACTAAGAGCGAGAGGTTACGACCCTATCCCAGTCACAGGGCACTATGGAGGGAACCCAGAGCACTCTTTCATTGTTGCTGGCTTACCACCTGAAATGGCTATCGAGCTTGGCAAGAAATATGGACAAGAATCTGTGCTTACTAAGCAGGGGCTAATATATGGTGACGGCACTGTAAACCCAGCAGATACTTCTAAGATAAACTTTTCAAGTAAGCAGGAAGATTTCTACTCAGAGATGCAGTTCGGCAAAGACAAAGTGAAGTTCTCTATACCTATCAACTTTGATGAGCGTATTCCTCTTGATAAGACAGGAATTCCACCTGACACAGAGTTACATAACATCGTAAACAATGTAGCCCCAGTAGCCAAAGAACACATAGACACTCTAGCTAAAGATATAGCAAGTAAGACACAAGCGAGTGTAGCTGTTGCTCCTTTAAAGTCAGTTGATTCACTTGTTAGAAAACTGAAGACAGAAAAGAATGGAGATTTATCTGCCGTACATGACATTGCTCGTAATACTGTTATCCCTCATACAGAAGAGGCTACCCAATATGTTCTAGAGCAACTTAAGAACACAGAAGGGTATATTTCGCACAAGTATCAAGACCCAGCAGATTTTCATGGTTATGAAGGCAATCTTGTGAAGATAAAGACCCCTAACGGTCATATTGCTGAAGTACAGGTTACTACTCCAGAGATGATTTACGGTAAACTTCCGCCAGCGGAGGCAAAGAAAGCTCTTGGTGAAAAGATGTTCAATGATATTCAAAAGAAGACAGGCATAGAAGCAGGTCTAGGTCATAAGTTCTACGAGGGGATAAGAGCTCTTGACGATTATGTTGCTCATGAGTATAATCAAATGAAAGAGTTAGTCCGTGATTCTATGGAATACTATGACTCTTTAAGAGCAAATAAATAATATATTAACTATGAAAGATTTTTCAAGTGTGCAAGCTAAAGTAGCAAAAGATGAAGATGTCGCAATCTCTTATGATGACAAACTCTTCTACATGAACGTAAAGCGTAAAACTGCCTATGTTCTTGACCTCCTAGAGAAGAAAATGAGGATGCTTCCTGAGAAGTCTTCAGCTTTAACAGATGCTATTTTATATGGAGAAGAGATAACCACGAAAGAGTTTATGGACACTGAGCACAAGATTCTTAAAGACAACAAAGACTATGTTATTGAACCGTACTCAGATTCTAACCTAAAGAGCTAACTTACCAAGAACCAAAAGAAGCCTCCTATATAACAGGGGGTTTTCTTGTTGTCAATAATATGTTATACTGGGTATATATGGGATAAACAATCTAAGACACCCACAATCTAACTACTATGAACAAAATTACACTAAGAACAAAAAAATACATTAAACGCATGACTCTCAAGGTCATTGAAAGAATCCTTGTAATCCTCACTATTTATGTGATATTCCACGTTTTCCACATACATTTAAGTATCAGCAACTAAAACACTTGCATTTATATTTAACCTATGATATAATGAATATAGGAGAGAGGGAGAAGATAATGCCCACAAGCTCCTCAAAAACAACTATGACAAAAATAAACAACAAATATAAATACATTACTAACAGTTACACAGCCATTGCTTACGCAGAGGGCTTCGAAGAGGCTCCTAACCAAGAGGCAAGAATCGAAGCATGGCAGTACTTACACGACACCAAGATGGCATACTCCCTTCAAGGTTGGTTCTGTCGAACCGCTCAGTCGCTTATTGAACAAGGAGTAATCAACGCATAATGACTGAAAAAAGATATACCCTAATCGGCTTCAATGAAGAAGTAAAAACAAACAGTGCAGGAAAAATGATTCTGTCGAGAATCCCAATCTTAAAAGAAATAATCTAATAAAAAATATGAAATATATAAAAACAACAGAAAAAGTAACAGTAGAAAATTATCCTTACGGTTACGTGCAAAAGACAACAGCGTTCTACTCTATAGAGCATGTGGAAGGTAAAGGGTTTAGAACAGTCTTCCAGAATATCAACCCAAAGACAGGAGCACTAAACGCTCCAAAGAAATCTGTATATTACAAAGTAGCAGTACTGAAGCAAGAAGACGATGGCAAGGTAAGAACTCATGCCCTAGACTTCTATGGAGATGAAGGACTTGTCAAAGACATGAAGTTCATGGCAGACAACTTTGAGTTGTTCACTCTAGAGCAAATTAAGTCTATAGCTCTGAACATCATCTCAGTTCTTCGTGCGAACATCTACGCAAAAGTCAGCGACCAGACAAAGCTACTTCCCTTCTTTGATTCTGCTATGAAGAACATGGTAGCCATTGCAAAGACAGGAGATAATCTTTTCGGTAATGTTAAGTACGATATTGAAGGTATAAAATCCCTAGAGGTCGAAGGGTATAATCCGTTTACAGTTACAAGCCACTAACCCCCCAAGACTAATAAAGAAACTATGACAAACAATCACGAAACAAAAGAACCAATGTTCACCCTAGCAGACGTACAAGCAGAGTACTTGTGTGGTTTATCTACTGGCAAGAAGTCAATGGTTATGGGTCTATTACCCGAAACTGTAGAAATTATGATAGTAGTAAAGGGACGGTCTATGGATGATATTGAAACTATAAAAAAAGTATCTTCATTTGAAGATATACAGCGTTCGTCAGGTCTTGTTCTAAGAAAACTATCAGAACACGCAATAGCAGAAATAGCCTCACAAGGATTACTAAAGAAAGTTTTAGAGGGTTAACCCCCACATCACACGAAGCATTATGAAAAAGAAATTAAAAGAATGTGAGTATGAATCTTTCTGGGACTGCCATATTGACAAAAAGCACTGTCAAAAGCACTTTAGAATTATTTAATCCACCCCACCTTATAAACTAAAGAAGTAGATATGAACATCTTTTGCTCACATAATTTTAAACCAATAATCTCAAATGGAGATATATTTTATGGGTGTACAAGATGTAAATGTGTAATGATTAAAGGAATAATTTATCATAAATAATGACAACATATGAAAAAAAAGAAGAAGCGTTAGCAAGAAAGGCTCTTAGACAAGAAAAAAACAAGATTCGTACAGGAGAAATGATTGCCCTGTACAACTCTGGAAAGACCCTCAAGGCTATAGGAGTAGCTTATGGCATGACAAGAGAGAGTGTAAGGCAGATTTTGGCTCTTGGTGGCACTCCAAGACGAAGCAAGGGGGCGTATAAAAAGTTCCCAGTTGTTCAAGTAACTTGTGCCGAGTGTAAGAGAGTCTTCGAGAGAACCATAACACGACATTATCTCAAGGTAAAAAATCACTTCTGTGGTCGTGCCTGTTTAAAATCTAACTGGGTAAAGATACGCATGTCACCAGAAGAAAAGAAGAGACAACAAGCTGAAAAAGCAAAGGCTTACTATGCTACTCCAAAAGGAAGAGCCTCACACTTTACAAGTGCCGAGAAGTATAGAAAATCTGAGAAAGGTAAACAGTATTTTCGTGAGTACCACAAAGCCCATAAGAAATAGTCCATTTATTGCAATGTTTGTATCAGTATATACACTTGAGATATACTACAAAAATATGGGAAATGTCCTACAAAGAATAGCTAGAAAACTAATAATCCACAAAAAAGATATAGGACTTGTTCAGGCTGATAATCAGCTTGAGATGGTAGATGTTCTTAACGCAATTAAAGACAATACTGATAAGATAGAAAAACCAGAAAAAGTAACCATTGACCTTAGCTCTTTAGAAAAGAAACTTGAAACTCTTACGGAGGAAGTAAAAAAAAAAGACCAATCAGAGTACGTTTTACAGATTGACCCTGCTACAAGAGAGAAGCTAAAAGGTGATGATGGTAAGTCTATAAAAGGAGATAAGGGTGAAAAAGGAGATAAGGGTGAAAATCCTAACACTGAAGAGCTAACTATGCTTATAGAGGCAATTTTGCCCTCTACAGAGCCTTCTGTATCTACACCAGAGACTCCAGAACAGATAAGAGATAAACTCGAAACTCTTGCAGGTGAAGAGAGGTTAGATATTTCTGCTATTAAAGGTTTTGAACCTACTCAGTTCGGTGAAGATATGTTCAAAAAGGTTCTTGGCTTTGTTCCTTCACGCTCTGGGGGTGGTGTCACACAGTTAAAGTCTAGTGATGGTTCTGTTTCTGTTACCTCTTCTATGGCTAAAGGTAAAGGAGTGGTAGACATTAAAGTTGTTGGTTCTTCTGGTTCTTTTTCAGACAATGAGACACCATCTGGGCTATTAAATAGTAGTAACACAGTGTTTACTCTTGCTCATCCCCCTGTAAGTGGGAGTCTTCATCTATACATGAATGGACAACGTATGACTAGAACGATAGACTATGACTATACAAGTGCTACTATAACTTTTACTAGTGCACCAGTATCAAGTGATATATTATTAGCAGATTATAGATACTAACAAAAAATGGCATCCACACTCATAGACGGTTCAAGACAGATTAAGTCAAGCAGTATAACCAATGCTCAACAAAACTTTGGTACACCTAGTGCTAGTACAGATGTAGCGATTAAAAGCTATGTAGACGGTTTGGTACAAGGGCTTCAAGTTAAGCCTTCTGCTGTTGTAGGAACCACCGCAACTCTTCCTGCAAATACTTACGCTAACGGAACAGCAGGAGTAGGAGCTACTCTTACAGCTTCCTCAATAGGTATTCTTACTGTTGATGGTTATAATACTGTCCTCAATGACTATATTCTTGTAATGAACGAGTCCGCAGGGGCAAATAATGGTCTTTACAAAGTTACTATTGCTGGAACTGCTGGAGTTGCCTATATTCTTACTCGTGCTGTTGAAATGGATGCTTCAACAGACTTTCTTGGGGCTTTTGTATTCATTGAAAGAGGGACAGTAAACGCTTCTGCTGGTTATGTTTGTTCTAATGCTACTGCTCCAACAGTGGGTACGACAGCTATAACCTTTCAACAGTTTTCTGGAGCTGGAGAAATTACAGCAGGTACGGGTCTTTCAAAGTCTGGGAATACTCTCTCTATAGATACTGCAATCACTGTAGACAAAACTACTGTCCAAACTCTTAGCAGTAAGACTCTTTCAGCCCCTACTTTGACTGGGACAACAGTTTCAGCTTCTCAGACATTCTCAAGTTTCATTAACGAAGCTAAAGGCACTGATATAGCTTCTGCTACTACTACAGATATTGGTGGAGCGATAGGTAACTATGTAAACGTAACAGGTACGGTTACTATTACTGGTCTCGGAACTGTACAAGCAGGAACAAGACGTATCGTGAACTTCACAGGTATTCTAACTCTTACATATAATGCAACCAGCCTTATACTTCCTACTACTGCAAATATCACCACAGCAGTAGGAGATACAGCACAGTTTATTTCTCTTGGTTCTGGTAACTGGGTTTGTGTAAGCTACCAAAGAGCTTCAGGGACAGCCTTGGCTACAGGAGCTTCAACTTTTCAAAGAAGTACTGCTGTTACAGGTACTCAAGACGGCTCTAACAAAGTGTTTACTATAGCTAACGCAGTATCAACTCTGTCTGAGCAAGTATTTCTAAACGGACAGTTGCTTAACTCTGGAAGTTCTAACGACTACGTTATTTCATCAACTACAGTAACATTTCAAGCTGGCTTTACTGCCCCAGCTTCAACAGATGTAATTCGTGTTTATGGTACATACTAATCTATGGGAGCATCACAAATTAAAGGCGACCAAATAAAAGATGGAACTATAGGAGTAGCAGATTTAAGTGCTACAGGAAGCCCAAGCTCTCTTACTTATTACAGAGGAGATAACACATGGGCACTTATAGTTGAACCTGACTTACCTCTAAACTTAAATGCTCCTTCTGTAAGCGAGACAATAACAGCAGGTTGGTCTAGCTTTGTAAATAGATTCTATAAAGTAGCCAGTGGTACAAAACTAACCATTGGTAGTGGTGCTTATTTTAGAATACTATAATATATTTATGGCAGAATTAGACTTAACAAACATTACAGCTTCAAGTATTAGTACCCCTGCAAGTGGAGTTACTGCCAACTTTGTTGAGACAGGAGATAAAAAACTGAAAACAAAAGATGACACTGGCTTTGTGACTTCTTATAAGACAAACTTTTCAACAGCATCACAAGCCCCTGTCGCAACAACACGTACATATATTACAGGTTCTAACTTATCTATTGGAACTACTAAGCTACAGATTGGGTCACAGTTCAGATGGACTTTTAACATGACTAAGACAGGTGCAGGAATAGCATCCAGTACAATCGACATCGCCTTTGGTACAGCAGGGACTACTGCTGACACAGCTCGCATATCTTTTACGAAACCAGCAGGTACAGCGGCAGCTGACGAAGGCATTGTTATAATCAACTGTATTGTACGTTCTATTGGTGCCACTGGTGTAGCAGTAGGAGAGTTTACTATGTTGCACAACCTATCTGCTACAGGGCATGCAGTTATTCCAGTTGTTGTAGTAAACACTATTTCTGCTGGTTTTGACATGACTGTAGCCAGTCTAATTGCTGGGGTATGTATTACCACAGGAGCCTCTGACGCTATTACTATTCAAATGGTACAGGCTGAGGCTTGGAATGTGTAAGTTGCACAGTTCTTATCAGGACATATACTTAGATATATAAATAACAACAAACAAATATGGGAAATACATTTTACACACCAATAAAAATATCGACAGCGACTACTACTCTTGTAAAAACAGGGGCAGGAGTGCTTGGGGGGATTTTCGTAACAGGGGGAGTAGCAGGAACAATCAAAGTTTATGACGGTGTAGATGCTTCTGGAACACTTATTCTGGACATTGGCTCAACAAACGCACTAGCGAGCTACCCAGACCTAGCTTATGGCTTCAAAGTAGGTCTTTGTGTCGTTACTGCATCTGCTACTATCTTAACTTTTTCGTTCACCTAGTCCCTGCTCTTATATGGATGAATCTCAGTCTCCTAAAACGGTTGGAACACTTGGGTGGATTGGAAACAGGGATAACACTGTTCTCTTGAGCATTATAGTGGGCACAGGCGTTGCTGTAGCCTTCTTTTACAGTCAGATAGTTATTCCTATCAAGGATATGCAGGTTAAACTCTACAGCATAGATGCACAGCTCACGATGGAAATTGGGAGGTACGATGTCTTATCTGCTGAGATGAAAAAACAAGGTGACGACATCCTTATTCTTAAACAACAAACAAGACTAACAAACACATGGCAAGCACAAAACTAACAGACCTACTTCCTGCTGTATCGAGAAAAGCACAGGAGTTTAAAACGAAGTGTAAAGCACAAGGTATAGATATAATCTTTACCTGTACTTACCGTTCACCAGTAGAACAAGACATGCTTTATTTACAGCCTTATGATGGCATAGATAATAACCATGACGGCATCGTAGATAATGCCTCTGAGAAGGTCACTAATGCAAAAGCTGGAGAAAGCCTCCATAATTGGAAATGTGCCTTCGATGTAGTACCTGTAGTACAGGGGAAGGCTATCTGGTCTAACTCTCAGCTATGGGCAAAATTGGGCTCTATAGGGCAATCTATAGGGCTTGAGTGGGGAGGTTCTTGGACATCTTTTAAAGACCAGCCACATTTTCAATATACTCTAGGTTATACGTGGCAGGATTTTAAGGCAGGTAAAGTGGATATTACAAAGTTTAACTAACTATTTTCTATGAAAAACATCATCAAAGGAAACACAGACTTCATTATCGTAGTTCTCACATCTGCGAGTGTAGTTCTTACAATCATGAAGATTATGGATGTAAAAGACTTCGGTACACTTGTAGCAATGGCTTTCTCTTTCAAGTTCGGTCAAGGTCAAAAGCCTGCACTTCCTGTAACAGATGCTACACTAGTTACTACAGTGCCTGTGGTAAGTGCATAATTATAAAATAGATAACAAAATATATGGAACCAACATCATTCGTGCCAGCATCAAACGCTACTCAGCGTGAACTTATCAACAAAGCAACAGGAGAAGTATCACCTGTTCTTTCAACTGCTTTCGGAAGTCAAGAAGTAACTTTTGACATCGAAGAAGCAGGTGCACGAAAATCAGTAGTCTTCAGTAATCATGACAATTCAGGTGAACTCGCTAACTCTGAGTATAACGTTTGTGAAGTAGTTACTGTAACTGCTACGAGTGCAGAGCCAGTGGTTGAGACAACAACAGATTCAACAGGTCAGAATCTTGCTTACATGGGACAAGATGACTCAAGTGAAGACAAGTTAGTTCCGCCAGCGGAAGTACCTGTGGATAGCCAGTCTTCTGCTCCTAGTGCATAATTGGTATACTAGAAGAGATGAAAAGTTGTTGATAAAACACTTTTTATTGTGTCCAGAAAGCACCTTTCAAGCAAGAGGTGTTTTTTGGTTGTACACAGATTTCTATTGCAAGACTCTGTACAAGTTCTATACTTTAAAGAGGCTCGTAATTTAACGAAAGGAGGTGAACCAATCTCATCCTGAGAATATAATCAGGAGGTATATGTTTCAGGAGTGAACTTCCTCCACTATAAGCCCTCATAAAGGGCTTTTCTTTTCTCAATGCTTCTATGGCGACTCGTAGGAGGATTGAACTCCTGACCTCTTCCGTGACAAGGAAGCGTTCTACCACTGAACTAACAAGTCATTTGATGTGCCTAGTGGGGCAGGTAGGATTCGAACCTACGAAGATATTAGTCTGACGGTTTTACAAACCGCTTGCTTCAGCCACTTGCATACTGACCCACAAGACGCACCAGTTCACCAGACTGCCGTAGTTCTATCAGGCTTCACGGTCTTGTGAGACCACCCAACTTCTTTTACAAACAGCACAGTTACTCTCTAAGTATATGACATAACTTGTATTTATCAAGAGACTGCCTGTTGATAACTTGGTATAATTACTAGATGCCTACAAAACATAGGCTGTGGCTACATTACAGAAACATAAGTAAGTGGTTCAGACTGTGGTTAGAAAAGGTCGTAGAGGATGATAGAGGTGGTATACTGAGATAGGCTCTCGATACCTTGGGAGTTCATCTCTACCAGAGGCAAAAATACCCCACTCTTTTACAAGAAGGGTATTTTTGTTTGCCTTACTTTATCTCATACTCGTGCAACATAAACTTTGCATATTGAGTCATGAGGTAGTTGTAGTAGCTGACCTCTAAGTTGAGTTTATCTAAGAAGTATCTGCTAGGCCTTCTAAGAGCATGTCGCTCCCAGTAGATATTGCTAGCGAGCTTCCACTCATGTTCACTTGTGAAATATAAGTGTACTTCTTCGTTTTCAACAACCTTAGAGGGAGAAAGGTCATCTGGTCTAGTTCTTCTTCTGTGTATGACATTATACATTTTGTTTGATTGACTCTACTTCTAAGATACTTGCCTTTGCAAAGTTGGTACTTACACCGACACCGATATATGCGAGCATGTACTTCTTTTGCGTAGATTACATAATTACGTTCTAAGGTAGATAATTTCAATACTTTACAGTATACAGTTACTTAGAGTTTTGAGAAATTATTTCTTGCTAACAACTTTCTTAGATGACTTCTTCTTTGCCACTTTGTTCTTCTTGTTCTTCATAGTAACAACTTCTACATCATCGTTATCATTAGTTAGTAGTGCCAATGCAATCTCTGTCGTTAAACTAGCGACAATATCCATAAGAATTGCTAGGCTAATACAACGTCTTCCTCCAACTACATAGGCTTTCCCACTATTTGCCTCAGCAACAATAACTATTCCTCTATAATTATCACGTAGAACTTTGTCTACAATAGAGTGCACTTCTTTTAAGTCAGATTTATTCATTGACGTACAGTTTTTAACTGGAATCTTGCCAGTTAGTTCTGCTATAGAGAAGGCAGATTTTGTAACTTTCTTTGTATCTTTTTTCATGTTTATATATTTTATATTTTTAACTCACTTTGTAATTATCTCCCTGAGAACACGTACACCCCGATAGCCAAGAGAATGACTATTCCTAGAACTGCATAGAATGGTATGGCATTTACTTCATGCTCGTACACATTATTTTCTACGAAGTCTCTAGCTTCTTTTGATTTCCTACTTCTGTAGGGTCTTTTTTCTGGGAGTAATCCTAAGATTCTCCTTCCCTCATATTCGAGATAGAAAGCCAACCAGACTGGTATAGTTTTTGCCACAGCAATCTGCTTCGCTGACATCCCAGACTCGAACATTTCTGCGACTTCTTTTTTAAGAAAGTCTGTATACTTAGTTTTACGCATAGTTTTTGTTATAAGTTTGTAGCGTGCACGAGGGCTTTTTATCTCCTGTGTTCAGAACATCTGTGATCCACAATACTAACCGCCAAGAGATTAAGTATTATCACAGGTGCCCTGAGCACAAGAGACAGAAGTCTCTATGCTTTCTAACTAACTACCAAGGAATATCGTCAGGAGGTAGTGGTTGTTCATCATTGAGTTGCACAGTCGGCAATGACTCGTCTTTTGCTACCTTCTTAACGAACTTTGGTAGTCCTTTTTCTTCATGACTCTTCTTCTCGGCTTCAGTAGACTTATGTCTCCAGTCTTCAAGAGGTTCAAGGGTAGCTATTGCTACATCTATTTCCTCTTTAGTAGCTGTTGTCTGATTCCTTACGGCAAAGTCACAGGCATACTTTGTGTTCATCATTGTCCCAGTCTTAGAGATAATTATATCTGTAAGCATAGGGAATGATTCTACATCCATGCCCTGTTCTTTACGCATCTTCTCCTTGTCTGCGAGTGATGAAAGAACTGTCCACCCAACTTCAATCTTCTTGACTTTGAGTTTACCTTCTTCATCACGCTCATCCTTCGGGTCAAGTACGTAGGCTACGAACTTAGTTTTACCTTCGTCTTCGTAACCACACCCTTTATAAACCCAGAAGCTCTTTTTTTTTGTAGAGCCATCTGCATCTATGTAGGGCAAGAAAGCTCTGTTTACAGCTACAGGCTTAGTTAGAAAGCGTAGTGTTGTATAACCACTGCCTAACTCCATAAATTCTGTTTTTTGTCCACGAGTGCTTTCGTACACTTCTGAAAATGACATATAGGTTTTTGTTGTGTTAGTTTTTAACCGTGCTTAGTAACCTCGCACGAATGATTTAGAACCAACCTTTTGCGTAATCTAGATGTCCACCGCTGAACTTACCAAGACTTTCTTCTTTATCCCATTTAATTCCGTACCAGTCTTTTGCTATAACTTCCACAATACTCCCAACACTTTCATGGCTACTACCTTTAACTGGGAATGACGGAGTACCGATAAATGGTGACTTGTCAGAAAGTAGAACTCTGTCACCGACTTTAAAAGATGGAGGTGTATCTGAGCTTTTAACGGTGATAGTTGAAGTACCAGCCATTGTTGATGTTGTTACTATCTCTGGATTCTCTTCGAATAGGTCTTTAACCATAGCATCGTCTAGATTGCCACAGATGCCTGCTTCACAGAACTTACAGTACTTCTCTTGCCATGAGCCTTTCTCTGGTGCTGGTGGGGCAGTTTTAGCCTTCCAGCAGGTGTTTAAAGTCTCTATCTCGTACTTCCACATCTTTTCAAGAGTCTTGTCTTCTAACTTCACAGGGTACTCAAGCATTGCCATGTCGTCTTTTGAGACATAAAGCAGGCATCCTTCTGGTACTTTTACAGGACTTAGAGTCGCAATAGATTCAGTAAAGTACTTACCGCCGTACTTGTTAAGCATATATAAGTAACTGTGTAGTTGCATTTTGTGGTGCATCTGAGCTCCTTCGCCCTTTTTGTCCATGTACCAGAACGCCTTAGAGTTCTTGCTCTTACACTCAACTATGTATGGCGGATTAGTACTTCCTTCTTCCCAGAGCATTGCATCTAGGTGCCCTGACAAGTTCAGTTCTGGGTCATACATCTCTATTTGCTGTAGTATTCTGTACTTCTTTTGCTTCTTAAGAGAAATCATAAGCCATTCTTCGACTTGATTGCCTATCTCAAAGACTCTGAGTGTTCTAGGGTCATACTCAGGCTTGATACCAGAGCCAGATAGAAGCCTGCCTAAGAAGCGACCACGCATACAGGTACCTAGTCCAGATGAACGCCATCCAGTGATACCAAGCCTGAGAGTATCTTCACGCTTTTTTCTATCTTCTTCGACAATTATTTCGTTTAGTAATTTTTGTATCATAGTTTTTATTTAATTTTTTCTATAATGTTTTGATAGTCTGCGACTGCCTTCATAATCGAGTCTAGACACTGGGCACGCACTCTTGTAGGAATCTTGCCTTGCTTAAAGTAAGCATCAGAAGAGTCTTGATAATTTTCATCGTTCTGTTTTACCAGTGCTGTAATGTAGTGTTGGTCTACAAGGTCGGGGAATGTTGTAACAATTCCTCTAAGAAGTTTGTTTATAACCTCTTCACCTCTCTTGCAGGTGGTAGCACTATCACTTGCTGGGGATGATTCAACCTCTACACTCACTATTCCTGTAACATGGTCGAGCTCTGCTGTTATCTTGTACCTATCTTTCTTCTGAGAGAACTCTTCTTTTGTCACCTTTGCTTTTTCAAGGGTAAAGGCCTCTCTTCTGATAGATGAACCATCAGTGTCAATCTTTTGTTCAGATGTTTGTCTAATGACTTTATGTCTTCGTTTAGCAAGCTCATCTTTGATGAAGTCAGCCATCACTTGTGCTTGTGTTGAAACAGGAGAACTTTCTTCGTTATATTTTTTAGGTTTTTCTTGTTTCATGTCTACACGTTCGAACTTGCCTTTGAGTTTTTTCTGCTTGTTGTAGATGAACTCAATCACATCATCTTTCTTAACGATAATCTTTTCAGCTTTTAGATTCTCTTTGGTATCGTAAACAGCGTAGTAGTAATCACCATAGATAAGAGGTTCGATAATGTGGTGTTCTGTTTTTGTTTTTAGTAAGTAGTAGTACATGGTTTAGATATTTCTTGCTGGGTCATTCAACTCAGGTGATTCAGCTTGATCGACCAGATTTTCAATCTCAAGTTTAGTCATTAGTGGTTTTGTGTCGTACACAGGTTTGTATTCGTCTGCTTCTGACCAATCGTATGACTTAGGCACGAACAAGTCTCCAGCTTCATCTAGGTAACAGTCATCATAGGAGACTTCCATGTACGTCTTTGGCTCAACATCGTTGATTGGTACGTTTATGTAGTTCTCGTATATGGCATCTGTTATAACTGAGTAGTGAGCTTGGTGTTCTTCGTAGAAGTGTTTATTAGTTATTCTTAACATAGGTTGTATTGTGGTTATTACTTAGTAATGTATTTATTATACCATATAGTCATGGTGCAATAAATATGATTTCAAGATTTAACTGTGGATAACCTTGATAGGTTTCACGGCTATTGCTTGAGCGTTTAGATTGTAAGAGAGCGTGGTGTACTCAACGAGTATCTGCTTGCAGACCTCTACAAAGGCTTCTGCTTCGTCTTTAGTTCTAAAGTAAGGGTATATCTCAATAGATAGCAGGCAACCTATTTTTGGTGCTGGTGGTGTTGTTGTTATTTCGAACAGCTTTGAGTCGTCTACTGCTACAAACGAGTGGTAGACCTCACCTTCTTTTGTCATTTTCACTGCACCAAAGATTTCACCGAGAGCACGTATCTGAAGTTGAAGTCTCAAGAACTTACTGAGATTGTTTTCTTCTTCTTTCTTAGTTTGTTCTTCTTTTTTTTGCTCTTCAGATTTCTCCTCCTCTTTTTTATCTTCAGGTTTTTCACTATCATCCGAGTCACCGTCAGTATCTTGTTTGTCTTCTTCAGGTTCGCCACTGTCACTCTTTTCTTTCTCACCAGAGTCAGATGGTTTCTTCTTAGCAGGACTTTCAGGCTCACCTTCTCCAGATTGTTCTTCCTCATCATCCTTCAATGATGCTTCCATATTTTCC
>JAYVRD010000021.1:0-11573 GCA_043776595.1 Chitinophagaceae bacterium
TGCTAAATCGCCAACTTTAAAAGCACTTACTCCACTGCCCACAGCAGTTACTCTTCCTACAATTTCATGACCTGGTACCATAGGATAAATTGAACCACCCCATTCGTTACGAGCTTGGTGAATATCTGAATGGCAAACACCACAATACAAAATTTCTATTTGAACATCTTGAGTACCAACAGTTCTTGTATTAAAATTAAAAGGTGCTAAAGGTGTAGTGGCTGCCTGAACGGCATAGGCTTTTGTAGAACTCATTTTTGTAAATTTATTTTATTTATTATACTGCAATACTACTATTTAGCTGTGATTGCGTCGCACATTTTAAACTAAAAAATTACTATTATGCTTTTAGTGAGGCGTAGATAAAACCGAATCCGTACTCAAAATAGATTTATTTAGCCTTATCATGCTAGCCAAGAAGTACATATTTGCTTTAAGATTTACTAAGGCATAGGCAAATAATCAAAACTTTCGATTTTAAAGGATAGTCAGCCCGTTTATAAAAGTTATCGGATACGCAACATATTTTCTTTTATTTTCGATTGATTAAAAAAAGTTGTGTGTAGTAATTTGTTTTCATTTACACCACACCTATGTAAAATTTATTTTAAAGTATTTCTTAATAATACCCATCAATGAAAAGATTACTCCTTGCATTCTTAGTTTTAGGTAACTACATTACTGCTTTTGCCCAACTTGCTACTACTAAGACAGAAGCTATTCCTTTACAAAAAGTATGGCAAAATGCTACTACACCTGTAAAAAATCAAGGTATGAGCGGTACTTGTTGGTGTTTTGGTACCACTTCCTTAGTAGAAAGCCAATGTTTGAAAAAAGGAGTTGCCAATGTAGATTTGAGTGAGATGTTTATCGTGAGAAATATTTATGTAGAGAAGGCTAAAAATTATTTGCTTCGCCAGGGCAATGCACAATTTGGTGAAGGAGGTTTAGGACATGATTTAATTAGAGCCATGGATACCTATGGTGCTATACCAGAAACAGTTTTTAGTGGTATAAAAGTGGGACAAAAAATACCCAATCACATGGGGTTAGATACGAAACTCAAAAAATATTTAGATACTATTTTAACGCATCGCCCACTGCCAAATAGTTGGCTTGAAGGATACACAAAAATTTTGGATAGCGTTATTGGCGTGCCACCAAGCAGCTTTGAAATAGATGGAAAAATGTATACACCACAATCTTACGCCAAAGAAGTTTTAAAGTTTAATGCAAACGATTATGTAAGCATAACATCGTTCACGCATCACCCTTTTTATAAAACATTTATTTTGGAAGCACCAGATAATTTTGCTAATGGTTCGTTTTACAATTTACCAATTGATGAGATGATAGAAGTAGTAAAAGCTGCTGTTAGCAAAGGATATACGGTTATGTGGGATGCAGATGTGAGCAATGCAGACTTTGCACAAGGTAAAGGATTTGCCATGCTTTTTAAAGATGGTAAAGCACCCAAAATAATTAATGCAGATGAAGAAGAAAGAACTTACGACGCTGCAACCAGACAAACTTTGTACGAAAATCTTACAACGCAAGACGACCACTTAATGCACATAACTGGCATAGACAAAACAGAAAAAGGTAAAGAATTTTTTATGGTAAAAAATTCTTGGGGCGAAATTGGACCTTATAAAGGATATATCAATGTGTCCATTCCCTATTTTGCAATTAATACAGTAAGTTTAGTAGTACCAAAAGCTGCATTAAGCAAAGTCATAAAAAAGAAGTTAGGTCTATAATGAGCTTAAATTTTTTAAGAAAGTCTTGCCATAATGCAAGACTTTTTTGTGCCTATTACCCGAACTTTGCACCCATATGCACAACATAGAACCTTATTTTAATTGGCGACATATTTATATTGGGGAAGAAGACCCAAAGAATCCTTTTTATGGCACAGCGTATAGTGAATTTGAATTTAGTACTACTGTTTACAACTATTATATTCACCCACAGTGGGATGATTTTGGTAGTAATACTTTGTATGTAAAAATAATTTATGTAGACTACGAATTAAACTTTGCCATAATGGAATTGATTGGCGAATGGAATGATGCCATAGAAAATGACATTATGGAGTTAAAAAGAGAAGTAATTGATAAGATGGCGTTACATGGTATTAATAAATACATTGTAGTAGCTGAAAACGTACTCAATTTTCATAGTAGTGATAAAGAATACTACCAAGAATGGTATGAAGAAGTAAGTGAGGAAAATGGTTGGATTGTAGCTTTGAATATGCCTGAAGCTACTCAATACGATTTTAGAAAAAAGAAATTGAATTACTATATAGAATTGATGGAATTGGAAAACTGGAGAGTGTATAAACCTTACCATTTATTTAAAAAGATAGATGATGAATTAAGTAAGAGGATTGAAGTATAAGTGTTGAAAATAAAAGGTGATTTGTTAAAAGAGAAATCATCTAGAATTGATGAACTTGCTAAATAGATATTCAATTGCTAAACATGTGCGACGCAACCGCAGCTTAATTTGTATTCTTTAGCTAGTTACCAAAAAACTATTATTTGTATTTCACATTGGGTTTAATTTGTACCATGAAAATTGATTTTGAAAAGTATGAAGATGGATTGGTGCCAGCTATTATTCAAGATGTAAGCACCAATAAAGTGCTGATGCTGGGCTTTGTAAACGAAGAAGCATTGCAGCAAACTACGCAAACAGGAAAGGTTACTTTTTATAGCCGTACCAAACAACGCTTATGGACGAAAGGTGAAGAAAGTGGTAATTTTTTGATGGTGAAAAGTATAACCGAAGATTGTGATAAGGATACTTTATTAATTAAAGTACATCCATTGGGGGCAGTTTGCCATACAGGTGCCGATACTTGCTTTAACGAAGTAAATACGAACGAAGATTTTTTGCAACAATTAGAAGGTGTTATTGAACAAAGAAGTAAGGTTTCTCCAAGCGAATCGTATGTAGCTTCATTGCTGGCTAAAGGTATTAATAAAGTAGCCCAAAAGGTAGGCGAAGAAGCTATTGAATTGGTAATAGAAGCAAAGGACAACAATGAGGACTTGTTTTTAAACGAGGCAGCCGATTTATTGTTTCACTATTTACTTTTGCTTAACGCCAAAGGTTATAAATTGCACAACGTAATTAATATACTAAAACAAAGACACGAAAAGTAACATGAAAAAATTGTTTTTATTATGCTTATTGCCGGTGGCAGTAGCTGCTCAAAAAAATGATGTAGGTTTTACCATCAAAGGAAATATTAAAGGCATAAAAGATAGCACCCTTGTTTTTTTAACAGAGGCAAGCAGCGGCAACTCTATTGCACAAGATTATGTAAAAGGCGGCAAGTTTGAATTGAAAGGAAAAGTGGATAGTGGAGATTTGCGTCAGCTACAATTTATAGGCTATAAAGATGCTACTGATATATTTATGAACAATGATAACGTAACGATTACTGGTTCATCTAAAAACTTAAAACACCTAAAAGTTGTAGGCTCGCTGTTACAAAAAGACTACGATTTGTACAACACAAGGTTTGATGCCAAAAGATTAAAACTAAACAGTTTGGCAAACGCAATAAACAAACTAGAATCCAGCCCCAAAAGAGATAGCTTAATAAAGAAGTTTGATGTTACCAAAGCTTCTATACAACCCATGATTTCTCAGTTTATTAAAGAAAAACCGTCTTCGCCAATAAGTGCATTTGTTATTTATGCTACACATACCCTTACCAATGATGTAACTTTATTAGAAAAAAGATACAACAGTTTAAAAGCAAAAGGCAAAACTGGCATTTACGCCCAAGCTATACGAGGCACAATAAACGAAGCCAAAATCAAAGCATCTGAAGCAGCTTTATCTAGTATGGGTGCCATGGCTCCAGACTTTGAGCAAAAAGATACTGCTGGTAATCTTGTAAAATTATCATCGTTTAGAGGTAAATATGTATTGGTAGATTTTTGGGCAAGTTGGTGTGGCCCCTGCCGTAGAGAAAACCCAACAGTAGTAGCAGCTTACAATGCTTTTAAAGATAAAAATTTTACAGTGTTAGGTGTATCGTTTGATAAACCAGGTGAAAAAGAAAGTTGGGTAGAAGCCATAAAAAATGATAATCTAACTTGGTCACACGTTAGCGATCTTAACTATTTTAATAACACTGCAGCACAGTTGTATGGCATAGGCAGTATTCCATCTAATGTATTAATAGATCCTGCTGGAAAAATTGTAGCCAAAAACCTACGTGGCCCAGCTTTAGAAGAAAAGCTAAGAGAAATTTTGAAGTAACATTATACCAATTTCAATAATTCATTTTCGTTAAAGCCAATAGCAACAATGCTGTTGGCTTTTTCTATAATTGGGCGTTTTATTAGGCTATTGTTTTGCTGCATAATTTCAATAGCAGCCCTGCTAGTAGTGACTTTTGTTTGTGTACTAATATCTAGCCCACGCCATGTAGTACTCTTTTTATTCATTACTTTTTCTAGCCCTGCTTGTGTTACCCAATCACTCAGTTTTGCAGTATCAATACCAGCAATTTTATAATCATGAAAACTATATTTCACCTTATGTGCATCCAACCATTTTAAGGTTTTCTTGGTTACATCGCAATTAGGAATGCCATAAACAGTAAGCATAAGTAGTAACTTTTTTTTGTGCCAGCAATACAATATCTATTAAGCTTTGGTTGCGTCGCACACTTGTACAGTTGTAGGTTTACTCAGCATCTACACCAACTGTCTTTTATACAATTGCACAGCATTTTCGTAGCCTAAATAAATCGAATCGCATACCAATGCATGCCCAATACTTACTTCATCTAACCAACCTATATGTTGCTTTAGAAATTTAAGGTTGTGCAAGTCTAAATCATGACCAGCATTTACACCTAGGCCCAACTCTTTGGCTTGGGTAGCAGCCAAAATATAAGGCTCTATAGCCAACAGCCCATTGCCTATAGCATATTCACTTGCATAAGCTTCGGTATACAGTTCTATTCTATCAGCACCTATTTTTGCTGCACCTTCTACCATTTTAATAATTGGGTCTACAAAAATAGAAACTCGAATACCTGCATTTTTAAATACAGTAATAATACTTGTTAGGTAATCTCTATTAGCCACAGTATCCCATCCATGATTGCTGGTAAGTTGCCCCAAAGCATCTGGTACAAGCGTTACTTGCTCAGGTTTTGTTTCTAATACCAAGTCAATAAATTTTTGCTCAGTAGGATTGCCTTCAATATTAAACTCTGTGGTTATTATTTTCTTAATCTCTCTCACATCTTCATATCTTATATGCCTTTCGTCTGGGCGTGGATGCACCGTTACACCATCAGCACCAAAAGCTTGTGCATCTATGGCAGCTTTTACCACACTTGGGTTATTGCCACCTCTACTATTGCGTAGTGTGGCAAATTTGTTGATGTTTACACTCAATTTTGTCATGCTACAAAAGTAGTAAAATGAATAGGTGTCTCGTCCTGAATTTAGTTGACTGGTTAATGTCTGATGTTGCCTGGTTAAGCCCCAATGTGCGGGAATGCAATGTTAGCGGGTCGTTGTTTATTATTTAGTCTGTTCAATTTCACAAATTATTGGCATATGGTCGCTTAGTTTTAACCATTTGTCAGCTTGTCCAACTTCAATTTTTTTTGTTCGTTCAGCAAATTTTTTAGCACCAAAAATATAGTCAATGTGATAAGGTCTTGATAGATTCCGTTGAAAATACAAAGTCGCTTTAGATTCTTTCCCTTGTTTTTCCCCTGTCAACTTGTGGTAAATACTTTCAATGTCGAGTTCCTTTAATTCATTTACCACATCCGAATGATTCCACCATCTATCCCATTCGTCCCAAACTGTATTGCTATTAAAATCTCCCGCTATTATTGTCCCATTCAATTTGTCTTTGTTGACTTGTATGTATTTCCAAAGTTGTCCGATGTAGCCAAAGTTTGGTGAATTGTTTCTGTGTGTCCAAACAGCAAGAAGGTCAAAGTCATTATTTATTTTACAAGGCAAAAAATGTTTTACCGTGTGATTTTTGAAATTGTTTTTCCAGTCTAATTTTTCAAGTTTAAAATCAGGTCTTGCAAAAATGCCGAGCCCTTTGTTTTTGGTGTCGCCAATCCACAAGTAATTGTCCGCCCATTCGAGGTATTCCTTATGTATAGATTCGGCTGGGTTTTCACATTCTTGGATGATATAAATGTCTGCGTTAAAGTCCAAAATACTGACGAACTTCTTTCTAAATGCTCCATTACAATTCCAAGTTACTATTTTCAATGTCGTGTTGTTTTACAATGCCCACTAACTCAAATATATACGAAGATTTTCACCCTTTCAAACTTGCGTAAATTTTTTAATCGTCTTATTACACGAATTTAAAAAATATCGCAAGTAGTTTTAAGTTTCGGCAATACAACTTACAATTTCACAGCCAAACCTACGCTACGATAAAAGCCAAATAACACTACAAAGCTTAAAATGTGGACGCTACCGTAGCTCAATACTACTACAAAAGCTGGTTTCATAATGCCTTATATTTGCCTCATATAAAGTGTAATGAAATGAGCGATGAAAAAAGTTTGAATTTTTTAGAAGAGATTATTGAAAGCGATTTAAAGGAGGGGAAATACAAGGCTATACTTACCCGTTTTCCACCAGAGCCGAATGGCTATTTGCATATTGGTCATGCAAAAAGTATTTGCCTAAATTTTGGGTTGGCTAAGAAATATGGAGGTAAAACCAATCTTCGTTTTGATGATACTAACCCAGTAACGGAAGAAACAGAATATGTAGAAAGTATAAAGGAAGATGTGAAATGGTTGGGCTTTGAATGGGCTGAAGAACTGTATGCCAGCAATTATTTTGATAACCTCTACACGTTTGCTGTGCAACTAATACAAAAAAAGTTAGCTTATGTAGATGACAGTAGTGCTGAGGAAATTGCCTCGCAAAAAGGTACACCTACTTTGGCTGGTAGTAGGAATAAATTTGCTGAAAGAACGGTAGAAGAAAACCTGCAATTATTTACTGAAATGAAAGAGGGTAAATATGCTGATGGTGCTAAAGTATTGCGTGCAAAAATAGATATGGCTTCGCCTAATATGCACCTGAGAGACCCTTTGCTGTACCGTATAAAACATGCACACCATCACCGTACTGGCGATACTTGGTGCATTTACCCCATGTACGATTTTGCACATGGACAAAGCGACTCCATAGAAAACATAACACATAGCATTTGTACATTAGAATTTATACCACACCGCCCATTGTATGATTGGTGTATAGAAAAGTTAGAAATTTTTCCTAGCCATCAATATGAATTTGCACGTTTGAATTTGACGTATACTGTGATGAGTAAACGTAAATTAATGCAGTTGGTAAAAGAACATCATGTAACTGGTTGGAACGATCCACGTATGAGTACTTTGAGTGGTATGCGTAGAAGGGGTTATACTGCTGCAGCTATTAGAGAATTTTGCGACAGAATTGGTGTAGCCAAAAGGGAGAACTTGATTGATGTAGGCTTGTTGGAGTTTTTTGTAAGAGAAGATTTAAACAAAACATCGCTTCGTAGAATGGTGGTGTTTGAACCATTGAAAGTGGTGATAACAAATTACACCAGCGAAAACGAATTATTACAAATAGAGAATAACCCAGAGGATGAAAAGGGTGGTACTAGAGATGTACCTTTTAGCAAAGAGCTTTATATAGAGCAGGAAGATTTTATGGAAAATCCGCCAAAGAAATTTTTTAGATTGTTTGTAGGCGGTATGGTACGCTTAAAAGGTGCTTACATTATTAAATGCGATGAAGTGGTGAAAGATGAAGCTGGTAAAGTTATTCAACTCAATTGCACTCACATTCCTGAAAGTAAAAGTGGTAGCGATACCACTGGTATTAATGTAAAGGGAACACTACATTGGGTGAGCGTGGCACATGCTGTAACTGCCGAAGTGAGGCTATATGATAGATTGTTTAGGGTAGAAGATCCAAGTAGTGAAGAAGGGGATTTTAAAGAATATATCAATCCCGATTCTTTAAAAATAGTAGAAGCCGCCTATGCTGAGCCTGCCATGCTAGGTGCAAAATTTGATGAGCGTTACCAGTTTTTACGCAAAGGATATTTTTGCTTGGATAAAGATAGTAGTGAAGATAAAATTGTGTTTAATAGAACGGTAGGGTTAAAAGACACTTGGGCAAAAGAGAGTAAGAAGCATTAAGATGTACTATTAATAATTATGAATAGAATGCAGCGGAAAATTCTGCTGCATTTATCTTTATAGACTATGGATTTATTACAACAATTTAAAGCCAACTGGCAACTACAGTTCAAGCTTTTATCACCTACAAATTGTCATTTGGTATTGGCGGTAAGTGGTGGTTTGGATAGTGTTGTACTGCTAGATTTGGTGGTAAAGAGTGGGTTTGATTGCACGATTGCACATTGTAATTTTAATTTAAGAGGAGAGGAGAGTGAACGTGATGAAACTTTTATAAAAGCATTGGGCGAAAAGTATAGTAAGGAAGTATTGGTAAAGCAATTTGAAACTACATCTTATGCTGACACCCATAAAATTTCTATACAAGAAGCTGCCAGAAAGTTGAGGTATGATTGGTTTGAAGAAATTTTACAAACAATAAGTAGTAAATGGAAAACAGAAACTGCTAGTAACAGCCAATCATCAACCATCAACTACCAACTACTAACTGCCCACCATGCCAACGACAATATAGAAACGGTTTTATTTAATTTCTTTAGAGGTACGGGCATTAGTGGTTTGCATGGCATTTTACCAAAGCAGGGTAATATTTTACGCCCCTTGCTATTTGCAAAACGAGATAATATTTTGTCTTACGCCGAAGATAATAAGTTAAGCTGGGTAGAAGATTCATCAAACGCTTTGGATAAATATTCCAGAAATTATATCAGGCATCAGGTTATTCCTCTAATGCAAACTATTTTTCCTTCGGTAGAAGATAACTTGTTGCATAATATTGAACGATTAAGAGAAGTGGAACAAGTGTATACGCAAAGTATTGAGCGAACAAAAGCTACACTGATAGAGCAAAAAGGAAATGAAGTTCATATGCCAGTATTAAAGTTGAAAAAGCAAACACCAATAACCACCATTGTGTACGAACTCATAAAAGACTTTTCTTTTTCGCCAGCACAAGTGCAAGATGTATTGCAATTGATAGATGCATCAACAGGTAAATTTGTAGCATCGGCTACCCATCGTATTATTAAAAATAGAAACTGGCTTATTATTGCTCCCTTACAATCTAAAGCAGCCAACCATATTTTAATTGAGGAAAAGGATAGGTTGATTGAATTTGAAAAAGGAAAATTGGAATTGGCTTTTACTTCCCATACAGAACCCTCAACTACTAACCAAAAAGCAACACTTGATGCTACCATGGTTCAATTTCCATTAATACTTCGCAAAGTAAAAACTGGTGATTATTTTTACCCATTGGGCATGAGTAAAAAGAAAAAACTAAGTCGTTTTTTTATCGATATTAAATTATCTAAAACAGAGAAAGAAAATATTTGGGTACTAGAAGATGCTAGTAAAAAAATTGTTTGGGTGGTTGGCTATCGCATCGATAATCGTTTTAAAATATTACCCACTACACAAAAAGTTTTACAATTAACATTCGAATCGTAAAATTTTTGGCGTTGCTTTTAATTGATCCATAAAGTTTTCCAATACATTTATTTTACTGAGTACCAATACCATTGCCAGCGTAAATATAAAGCCAAACGCTGCACCCCAAAAGTGGGCAGAATGATTAATATTATCGCCACCACGTTTTGCTAGGTAGGCAGAAATAATTAAAAATAAAGGACCCATAATAAACCCAGGAATGCCGATGGGTATAAAAATTATTTGAATGGGCATTTGTGGAATAAGCACCAACGATGCAAACATAATACCCGATACAGCACCAGATGCTCCTAAACTTTTGTAGTGATAGTTGTCTTTATTTTTTAAGTACGATGGAATACTAGCTACCACAATACCCACCACATACAAAACTAAGTAAAGGGCTTTGCCATAGCTCCAAAAAATACAATAGTTGCTAAAGATATATTTCTCAGTAAGTGTACCAAATGAGTATAAAGCAAACATATTAAAAGCCAAGTGAGGGATGCTAGCATGAATAAAGCCATGCGTAACAAACCTATACCATTGATTGCGATTGGTAATAGCAGGTGGATAAAAAATTAAATCGTCAATAACTTTTTGGTTGTAAAAACCAGTAATTGAAATAAGACAAGTAATGATAACTATAACTAACGTGATACTCATTTCCATAAACTGCAAGATAATCGTTTACTACATGTGATGATACTTCTCATTTCTTAAAATAGTGCATGCTCTATACACTTGTTCTGCCAATATTAATCGTACGAGCATGTGTGGAAAAACTAACATAGATAAACTCCAAGTATAGTTGGCACGTTGGGCTACTGTATCATCAACTCCAAAAGCACCACCTATTAAAAACACCAAACGTTTTCTACTTTCGTTGGCACGCTGTTGTAAAAAATTGGCAAGATTGGGTGATGATAATTGCTTGCCACGTTCATCTAGCAATATTAAATAATCTTCTTTTTGTATTTGAGCAAGTATGGTTTCGGCTTCTGCTTTCTTTAATTCGTTTTCGCCCAATACTGCAGTATTTTTTACTGGTGGTATTATTAGCCATTCTGTTGTAAAATATTTGGTAAGCCTTTGGCTAAAATCTTCAATACCAATTTTTGCATACGTTTCGTGTGGTTTGCCTAGCGAGGCTAATATAATTTTCATAGTATTAGAATAAAAAAGCCTCGCAATTGCGAAGCTTTATGTGGTGACCGCGTTAGGATTCAAACCTAAAACCCCCTCATCCGTAGTGAGGTACTCTATTCAGTTG
Source organism: Chitinophagaceae bacterium (assembly GCA_043776595.1). Taxonomy (GTDB): domain Bacteria; phylum Bacteroidota; class Bacteroidia; order Chitinophagales; family Chitinophagaceae; genus UBA1930. The sequence continues at coordinate 10,929 of JAYVRD010000021.1, forward strand.
AGCTACGCAGCCTTTTATTTTTTGGAATGCAAATATAGGGTTAGGATTTTAAAATTGGAAATGGTAAATGAAAAAAAATGAAAGAATCGAGTTTGATGAGAGCAAAAGGGTAGGGAGAAAATTTTGAAATATCATTACCATAAACAGCCATATACTTGTGCCGATAGAGAACAAAGCCTTGAAGTGTGCGACGCAACCAAAGCCAAATAGTAGCCCTGTAGCTTGTTCCCCAAAAAACATAACACAATACAACTAACAGATTTTGAAAACGATTGCACATTAAACTTCGCCAATAAACCGAAAAGTAATAATTTCACCCCCTATCAAAAACTAACTACATTGATTGCAGGCATACTAAAAGAACCCAATGGAGAAAATAGGGTTTCTTTATTACCCGAACAGGCAGAAGCCCTGATAAAAAAGAATGTACAAGTTGTAATGGAAAGCGGTGCAGGTGAAAATGCTTACGCTTACGATGCTGCTTATACAGCCAAAGGTGTAAAACTTGTTAATCGTCAAGAAGCTTTACAGGCCGATGTTGTATTATCTCTAAATCCACTTACAACTTCTGATATTAGTTACTTAAAATTGGGTGGTGCTATAATAGGTGTGTTTCAACCTCTATTTAATGTAGAGGCTATGAAG
>JAYVRD010000022.1:0-11506 GCA_043776595.1 Chitinophagaceae bacterium
CCAGCAACATCCAAAGCGTTTGTTTTAACTTAAAACCTACTAATAAAGCTATGCCAGTCACTACTTCCAATACATTCATCCCCAAAGCAAAAGCCAAAGTATAGTTGTGCAGCCCATGCCAGTTCCAAGCTTCAAAAAACTCTTGCATTTTGTAGCTCAGTCCTAGTGGGTCGTTGGCTTTTATTAAACCTGAAAAAATAAACAGCAAACCCACCAACCATCTAAATATTGTAAGTATAACTTTCATTGTATAATTAATAATTAGTAAAAAAATAAATCCATCAATCCGCACATTCACTAATTCGCCAATTCATCTATCAGTATCAACGCAAACGCACTATAATTTAAAATATCAACATAATTCGCATCAATGCCCTCACTTATTAAAGTCTTGCCATCATTGGCTAAAATTTGTTTAATCCTTTGTAGTTTCATTAAAATTAAATCGGCAAAACTTTCCTGGCTCATCTCTCTCCAAGCCTCTCCATAATCATGATTTTTATCCTGCATTGTACTTTTTGCAAATGCTACTTGTTTATCGTACAAAGTATTTACCAAGTTAATTTCCAGTTCATCTACTTGCGGGTTATCCAATTCTAATTGTATTAAACCAATCACAGCATAGTTTAGTATTCCTTTAAATTCACTGGCAATATCATCGCCCACCAATTGCATTTTCTTTTCTTGAATAGTTCTTATACGCAAAGCTTTAATAAAAATTTGATCCACCACACTTATCATTCTTAGTACACGCCAGGCAGTGCCATAGTCATTTGTTTTTTTTATAAAAATATCCTTGCATTGTTTTACAGCCTCGTCGTATTGCTGATTTGTATTAGTCATTCTGTTTTATTTTTTTTATGATACCAGCTATAGTATTTCAATTAAGCAGCGGTTGCGTCGCACATGTTAAGCTATGGATTTCTATTTAGCTTTATAAGCTTAACCTTATACATAAACCTACAACTTTAAACTTTACTTTTACACTTTCGCAATATAGTTTAAAACCATGTTCACCCTAAACTGCAATGGAAGATTATTAACAATAGATGCTCCCATTGTTATGGGCATTATCAATGCTACGCCAGATTCTTTTTATACCAGCAGCCAACAACAAACCATAGATGCAGCCCTACACAAAGCCGAGCAAATGCTTACCGAAGGGGCAACCATATTAGATATTGGTGGACAATCAACCAAACCCAACAGCCAGCAAATAGGTGCAGAAGAAGAATTGAAAAGAGTGCTGCCCATTATTGAAGCTATTAACCAACAATTTCCGCAAGCTTTTATTTCAATAGACACATACCACGCCATTGTAGCCAAGCAAGCCATACAATCAGGTGCCTGTATAGTAAACGATATTAGTGGTGGCACATTTGATGAAGCCATGCTACCAACAGTAGCAGCTTTAAAAGTACCGTATGTGTGTATGCATATACAAGGTACACCACAAACCATGCAGCAAAACCCTAACTACCAAAATATTACTCAAGAAGTGCTAGATTTTTTTATTAAAAGAGTAGAAGATTGTCGTCTTGCAGGCATTAACGATGTAATTATTGACCCAGGTTTTGGTTTTGGTAAAACCATACAACACAACTTTCAACTACTTAAAGATTTAGAAGTATTTAAAATGCTAAACAAACCGATATTGCTGGGCTTATCTAGAAAAGGTACCATTTACAAAACCCTTGGCATTACAGCCAATGAAGCCTTAAATGGTACCACCGTTTTAAATACTATTGGTGTACAAAACGGTGCTACAATACTTCGTGTACACGATGTAAAAGAAGCTATAGAAACTATAAAATTATTACAAGCCTATAAAACATAAAAAAGCCTGCTGCTTCGCTTGCAACAGGCTTTATATTTTTTTTGTACTAAATTATTTTCGTTCTTGATTAGGTGCAGCTTGCATAGGAGCTGGTTTTCTTACTGCTGGTTCGCCTACGTTTATAATTTCTAAGTCAAACATCAAATCTGCATAAGCAGGTATAGTTGGTGGTGAGCCTTGTACGCCATAGCCCAACATAGCTGGAATATAAATTCTTGCTTTGGCACCTTTACCTAAAAGTCCAACAGCTTCAGTCCAACCTTGTATTACAGGGTCTTGTTTTACAACAAATGTATAAGGCTCAGTATGATGAAAAGCTGTATCTTGATTGCTATCAAATTTCTTACCGTTAGACATTAATTTGCCAGTATAAAAAGCGGTTACCGCTTTACCAGAATCTCCTTTTACAGCATCCCCTTCATTAATTATTTCTACCAAAACACCACCTTTGGTTTTAACGGTTTTTATTTTTTTAGCAGCCAAGTTTTTTTCCAAAGCAGCTATTTCTTTGTCTTTCTCTTTTGTTATTTCTAATTGATAATCTGCTACCATACTTGGGTTATCAGGAAATATTCTTACTACTTCAAACTTGCACAAAATTCTTCCCCCTTTTGCAAATGGTTTTTGGTATTGCAATTGCCCCATTTTAACCAAGGTGTCTACACTCATACTTACTTCTACCTTATCGCCAACTTTGCATAAGGGTAATACTTCCATAAAATTATGACCTTTACCTTGTGTAGTATCAACAGTGCCATAAGCAGGTATTTTACCAAAAGTGCCACCTGGGAAAACAGTGTCTTTTTCTGGAATTGAAAACTCGATATTAAATTTAATAAAATTACCAGCTGCCAACTTTGGGCCAGAGCCACTACTAGTAACTCTATATTTTAAACCTGTAGCAGTTTTTTTGTATTCTGGCTTGCACGATGCAAAAACCAATACACATAGCGATGCAAATAAAACTTGTTTCATTGTTATTGTTTGTTGTTTAGTATTACTGTAATTGATTTTCGTATTGTTTAATTACTTCTTTAAATTTTTTCTTTGTTACTTCCAAACTATCACTACTTCGTCCACCTGCAGCATTAAAATGGCCACCTCCCTCAAAATGTGTTCTTGCAAAAGTGTTTACATCAAAATTTCCTTTGCTTCTAAAACTCCATTTTCTTTCTTCACCTCTATCTATTACTAATGCTCCTAATTTCATGCCTTCAATGGCTAGTAAATAATTTACTAATCCATCGGTTTCTCCAGTTTTCATATTAAAATTCAGCAAGTCGTTTCTAGAGATGTACATTAAAGTAGTATTCAATTCGTAGATAACTTCCATGCGGTTTAGTAAAGCGTTGCCAATAAACTTTAAGCGATTTTCTAAATTGGTGTCGTAAATATTTTCGTGTACTAAATGATGTTGTAAGCCCAACTCTTTTAAGTGAGCCACCATTTTATGTACGCTAGCTTTTGTGTTTGCAAAACGAAAAGAACCAGTATCCGTCATTACGCCAGTGTACAAACAAACTGCTACTTCATTAGACAACAAATTGCTATGACCACTTTCTACTATAAAATCATATACCATCTCGCAGGTGCTACTTTTAGCTGTATTACTAATGCCATAATTAAAGGCTGCTATTTGTGGCTGCTCGTGATGATCTATTAATATTTTAGTACAACTCAAATCTTCCAACACTTTCTCCATGTGCTTGGTTCGATGAAGTACATTAAAATCTAAACAAAACAACAACTCAGCTTTTTTTAAAAAAGCTATTGCCTTGTCTTTGTACAATTCGAAATCTATAACGTTACTTATACTAGGCATCCAGTTTAAAAAATTTGCCCAATTAGTAGGAGATATTATTGTAACCTCATGACCCAGTTGTTGTAGAAAATGTAATAATCCTAAAGATGAACCCATTGCATCGCCATCAGGCTTTTGATGGGTTGTAATAACCACTTTTTTAGGATGAATGAGTTGGGGGTAAAATTCTTGTACACTTTGCATAAATGGCGGCAAAAATAAAGGAATGAACTTTAACAATACATGATTTTACCATTTGCCCTACATTTGTGGCGAAACAGAAAAATAATTATGAGCAACAGAACATTTACAATGATTAAGCCCGATGCAACAGGCAAAGGCTACACAGGTGCTATTTTAGACCAAATTATTAAAGCTGGTTTTAGTATTAAAGCTATGAAATGGCTTAAACTTACACAGGCACAAGCTGGAGAATTTTATGCAGTACATAGTGAAAGACCATTTTACGGTGAGTTAGTAGAATTTATGAGCAGTGGTACTATTGTAGCTGCTATTTTAGAAAAAGAAAATGCTGTAGCAGATTTTAGAACTTTAATTGGTGCTACTAACCCTGCCAATGCTGAGGAAGGTACTATACGCAAAAACTTTGCAGCTTCTATTGGCGAAAATGCTGTGCACGGTAGCGATAGTGATGAAAATGCGGTAATTGAAGGCGATTTCTTTTTTAGTAAATTAGAAAGATTCTAAACGGAAATATTTTTGAAGAAAAAATTCCCCACCTATTTAAAATAAGTGGGGAATTTTTTTATTCGTTTACTAGGGCTTTTAATGTGTAGCCTTTTTGTTTTAATAAATTGAGCAAGCCTTTCTCTCCTCCTAAATGAGCGGCACCTACGGCAATTAATAAGCTTTTGTTTTTGGTAATAGTGCCAAATTGTTCACTCCAGTTTTTGTTTCTATTGTTTAATAATTGATCTATGGCTTCTTGGCTATTGAATTCTCCACTACCTATAGATGCTTTGGCAAGTGTGTCTACATCTCCTAATTTGTAGGTGGCTATCATGTCTACAAACATTTTTTTGTTTTGCTCAATACTATCAATTGACGATAACAGATCTTTTGCTTGTACATGGTAAGGTATATTATCTATTAAACTAGCTTGAAAAGCAGCAGTTTCTAAGCCCTTAATTTCTTTTTTTAGGGGTGATGCTTCTTTCATAATTTCCATTTCTACGCCATCAGCTTCGCTACAATTAAGCATTACTTGATACACCAAGGCAGACACCAACATGGGCTGCATTTTGGCCATTGCTTGAAATTGCATACCTAATTTGTTTTTTTGAAAAAAACTTTCAATTCGTGCATATTCATCCGCATTGTATAGTTGTTGCAATGTGGTATCATGCCTCATTTTGCCCACCATAACCATTGAGAAAATTTCGCCCAAATTATCCATGTCAATTTCCATATAAATTTCATTGGCATTGGTGATAGCTGTTTTTAGTGCTTTGGATGGTTTGGCATCGCCTGAACACATAAGGTGCATCGTACCATATATATAAGTGGGTTTGGTTAATCCGTTTCCAGTTACTTCCCAAAGTAAGCTTTTGCCATCGGTTTTGTACGCTATGGCTATAGGCTTGCTTTTACAAGCTGCAAAAAAAGAAGCAATTGCCAATACAAGGGCTGAATATTTCATGTATAAAATTTTGCGTAAGGTATTTTAAAAATGGGAGGGAAAATGTATAAAATTTTGTTGGTGGCATGTAGTGAGCTTGTAACACATTGATGAACAGCGAACAAGGCTTTGAAGGGTGCGACGCAACAATAGCTAAATAAAAATTCTGTAGTTGGTTACAAAAAAATAGACAATCTTATTACAAACTATGATAAAGTTTGGCAACCGTTGGCACGGTTTTTTCGTATGTGTAATAGTTTTTTAAGGGTTTAGGGTTGAAAAAAGGGGCACCGGTTTTCCGGAGCCCCTACTTATTTTAGGATAGTATGTAGCATTAATATTTAGGGCAATGCATTCTGGCTCTTGCACTTCTTGAACTTCTTCCTCCACCACTTATACCTCCATCGTCAATTCCAAAAATACCAGGTATAGAAATGTAAAGTTTTACTTGTAGAAAATAAAAACTGTCGTTTAATTTACCATTGCCACGTTGTACACCAGTGCCTGGAAATGTACCTGCGGGTTTTAATTCATCGCCTCTATATGCTAAATCTGCAGATAGTTGACCACGCTTAGCAGCTAGGATTTTAGGATCGGCATAAAAACCACTTATATCATCTAAATAATCGGTAAATAATTTTCTATATATCAACTCTGCACCTACCCAAACATAATCACTAATATAATATTTAATACCTCCACCATAGGGTATGGCAAATTGATTGAGTTTATACAGAGCTTTATCTGGATAATCTGATAAACCTTGACCCTCGGTGCCCAAATCTCTTAAATTAACTTTGTTACCCTCTTGGGTAATGGCATAAGGATTAAAATGAAAGTAACTTCCACCAATTAAACCGTAAGGAATTACTTTTCTTTCATGATCTTCACCTCTGCTTCTAAAATTATATTCTAGCATTACCCCAGTTTCTGTAAGATTGCTTTGAAAACTAAGGTTACGCTTACGCAACCATTTATTTTGGGTAACTCTATCCTCTGCCTTAAGGCGTGTAGTAGAAAAATCAGCACGAAGTGTAAGTCTATTGCCATCGGTAATAAATACACCAAATGAGCCAATAGGTTGGGCTTGTACTACAGAGAAATCTTGTTGTCTTAAATCGCCAAGATAATTGGCCATTCCACCACCAAAATGTACACCAGCTTTTTGTGCAAAAGACGAAGCAGTGAGGAGAAAAAACAACGCTGCCGCCGAAACTGTAAACAGTTTTTTCATAGTAAATTGGATTTATTGGATTTTAAAAGCGGTGTATTACATAGGTATCGTTTTTACATACTGCACATAAAAACGATTGGATTATTAATTATAAAACGCACTTTATTATCGTTTGTTTTATAATGTAAAATTAGAATACTTTAATTATGCATACAATAGCAAAACTTGCCTTTTATTTAGGTAATATTACCTTGGATTGCTAGGGCAACCCATCGTGTTTTTCCTGGAGTATTTTACTACCTATGTTGAAATTGAGCTTCACCATGCCGAAATAGTAATAGTCTTTGGTAGCAGCATTGCCACGTGTACCATTGGTTGGGTAAGCTTGTGTTTTTAATTCGTTTCCTCTGAAAGTAAATTTTACGGCAGTTGCACCATAAGCTTGCTGCAAAAGGGTTTCATCGGCATAAGTGGTGCTTACATCATCAATGTAATCGGTAAATGTTTTTCTAAACCCCATTTCAAAAGAAATTTGTACTGCATCACTTAAAGCCATTTTCAATCCTCCACCAAAAGGAATTGCAAAGTTTTTGGTGCTGTAAGGTTTTCTATCTGGGTATTGGGCAAGACCTTGACCTTCTGTATTTAATCCTGCTAAATAATACTTCGTTCCAGTTTCATCATAACTATATGGGCTTGCTTTAAACATAGCAACTCCAGCAAATACATATGGTGTCATTCTCCTTTGTGCTAGGTTATAAATATTATAATGAAGGGTTGCACTGTAATCGTATAATCGGGCATTAAAATTCAAATTTCTATCTACATGAGATGCCACTGTAGAAAATTTATCATTCGCACCTATGTTGGCATAGGCATATTCTGCACGAATAGAAAATTGATCATTAAATAAATAAGCTAGCGATGCACTATATGCAGCATGAGATTGCTGTGTAGTTAATCGCTTTGTTTGCAGCTCACCACCATAATTGGCAAAGCCATAGCCCAAACCAACTTGCCATTGTTGTGCAGTAGCTTTAGTAGCTGCATTAATTAGTATTACAAAACAAGCTGCTTTTGCAGCGGTGCTGATAAGAAGTTTCATAAAAGTGATTTTAAAAGTGGAGAATAATGCAGATTATTTTCGAGGATGATATCTTGATAACGTTACTTGTAGCAATAATTATAGAAATGAAATGTTAAACCATTTAGAGACAAAAACGCATATGATTTTTCCAACCATAAAAACAACTTCATTGGTCAATATTTTTTGTTTAGTTTAGACGGCAATAATGAACGCCATGAAATCAAAACTATTATGCTTTGCGTGTATTTTTTGTCTTTTACAAATACATGCACAAGTAAAACCAACCCCAGCCGCCGAAAGATTAAAAAGCATAGAACAAAGAAAACAATTACTACAAAAAAGTTTAGTAAATTCTATTGCATTTAGAAATATTGGACCTACTGTAATGAGTGGTCGTGTGGTAGATATAGAAGTAAATCCTAGCGATCCAACAGAGTTTTATGTAGCCTATGCCACAGGTGGTTTATGGCATACCATTAATAATGGGCAAAGCTTTAATCCCATTTTTGATAGTGAAGCTGTAATAGGGATTGGTGATATTGCTGTAAGTTGGAATGCCAAGCAAAGAACCATTTGGGTAGGTACTGGAGAAGTAAACAGCAGCCGCTCTACCTATGCTGGTATTGGCATGTATAAAAGTAGTAACAACGGCAAGAGTTGGGATTATCTTGGCTTGCCTGAAAGCCACCATATTGGTAAAATAGTATTGCACCCAACAGACAACAATATAGCATGGGTAGCAGTATTGGGTCATTTATATTCTGCCAATAAAGAAAGAGGCATGTATAAAACGATTGACGGTGGCAAAACTTGGAAACAAACTTTGTACATAGATGAAAACACAGGTGCTGTAGATGCAGAAATTAATCCTCAAAATCCAAATGAACTATACGCTAGTATGTGGTATAGAACAAGACGTGCTTGGAACTTTGAGGAAAGTGGTAGCACAAGTGGCTTGTATAAGAGTATAGATGGCGGCGAAAATTGGATGAAAATTTCTGGAGGCATTTCTGGCTTTCCTGAAGGAAATGGTATTGGGCGTAGCAGCATTGCAGTGTTTGAGAAAAACCCCAATATTTTATACGCAGTGTTAGACAATCAAAGTAAGCAGCCAGATACGGCTGTAACTAAAATAGATACTAGCACATATGATTACAAAGATTTTAAAGATTACTCCAAAGAACAGTTTGCAGCATTAGATAATAAACGCTTAGATAGTTTTATTTACAAAAATCGTTTACCCAAAAAATACAATGCTGCTAATGTAAAAGAAATGGTTGCTACCGATAAACTAAAGCCTACCGTTTTGTACGACTATTTTAATTTGGACGATGGCTTTGCCAATAGAAATATTTATGGTTGCGAAGTATATCGTAGCGATGATGCTGGTAAACACTGGGTAAAAGTAACAGGCAAAATACCGGCTAACTTTTACTCTACTTATGGCTACTATTTTGGTAAAATTTATATAAGTCCAAACAATGATCAAAAAATAATCATCATAGGATTAGATATTCTATTAAGCACCAATGCTGGCGAAAAATTTACAAATATTAGCAAAGAAAATGTACACAGCGATCATCATGCAATATGGATAAACCCAAAAAGAGATAGCCATATTATTAATGGAAACGATGGTGGATGCAACATAACCTATGACAATGGTGAGCATTGGTTTAAAGCCAACACACCTGCTGTTGGCCAGTTTTATAGCATTACTACCGATATGGCAAAACCCTACAACGTATACGGTGGCTTGCAAGATAATGGCGTGTGGTACGCCAGCAGCAGCAACAAAGAAAACTACAATTGGTATGCCGATGGACACAATGCTTTTAATGCTGTAAATGGTGGCGATGGGATGCAAGTACAAGTGGATTATAGAGACAACAAAACCATTTATAGTGGCAGCCAATTTGGGGTGTATAATAAACAAACGCTGGGTAATAAAGAACGTAAAAGCATACGCCCAGTAAACGATTTGGGCGAAGCTGCTTATCGCTTTAATTGGCAAACACCTATTTTACTAAGTAGACACAACCAAGATGTTTTTTACTATGGCAGTAATAAATTTCATCGCTCATTAAATCGTGCTGATACACTGATTACTTTAAGCGAAGACCTAACCACCAACCCCACACAAGGCGATGTGCCTTTTGGTACTTTAACCACCATTGCCGAAAGTCCTTTAAAGTTTGGCCTACTATATACTGGTACCGACGATGGCAATATTCACATAAGTAAAGATGGAGGCTATACTTGGCAATTGATTACTAAAAAGTTGCCCAAAAATTTATTTGTAAGTCGTGTAGTAGCTAGTGCTTTTAAAGAAGAAAGAGTATACGCTACACTCAATGGTTATCGCAACGATAATTTTGGCAGCTATGTTTTTGTAAGCGAAGATTATGGCAACAACTGGAAACAAATTTGTACAGATTTGCCTACCGAACCAGTAAATGTAATTAGAGAAGACAACAAATACGACAGCATTATTTACATAGGAACCGATGGAGGATTATACACTAGTATAGATGCAGGCAATACCAGTATGATGTTTACCAAAGGCTTGCCAGCAAGCATACCTGTACACGATATTGCTATACAAAGCCGTGATAACGAAATAGTGCTAGGCACACATGGGCGTAGCCTATACATAGCCAAGCTAGATAGTGTACAATTACTAATTAAAAAACCAGACTACCGAGAAGCCAAACAACAAGCTGTATTAAAAACAACTTCTTTTTTATACCCAAGTAAAAATAAAAAAACTGCCATGCGTAAAGAAGGTATAGCTATTGATTGCCCACCAATGAGTAAAAAGTAATTTGATGTAGCCAGCTTTTGTGTTTCAATTAAGCAGCGGTTGCGTCGCACATGTTTAGCTGAAGAATAGTTATTGAGCTTTTATGGTAGCGTAGGTTTGGCTATGAAATTGTAAAGTTGTAAGTTGTATTGCGAAACTCGAAACCACTTGCGGATATTTTTTTAAACTATTGAAAACAAGGCATTTAAAAAAATATACGAAAGTTTGAAAGAGTGAAAACCTTCGTATATTTTTGAGTTGGCTGTAATGTTAAACGAAATATCGAATGTTTGTAATATACGGTAGACGGACAGCAAGAATAAAAAAATACACTGACAATCAGCAAGCCTGTCAAAGTTGTAAAACATTTGACCTTGACATTAAAGTGTATAGAGATTACTATCACTTATTTTTTATTCCTGTTTTTCCTGTTGGTGACAAGACGGTTAAAATTCGATGCAACAATTGTGGAGAACCGATTAGGTTAGAAACAATTCAAAAGCATTATGAAAGCATCAGCAAGACACCATTTTATTTATTTACGTTTCCAATTCTTTTTGCTTGTTTAATCATAATTCTTGTTAATGCTAATCTTAATACCCAAAAAGAAAAAGCACTTTTTGTAGACAATCCAAAAGTGGGTGATGTTTACAGAATTAGAAAAGACGAAAACAATAAAACAACATATTATTTTCTGCGACTTGTTAGAATTAGTGGAGACACAATTGTCGCATATCATAACAATTTAGAGTACAGTGGCTTTATTTCCAAACTTAATGACGATGACTTTTTTGTTAAGGACGAAGAGCTTTATTTTTTAAAACCAGAATTAAAACAAATGCTTGACAAAATGGAAATTAATTCTGTTGACAGAGTTTATGGCGACTATGAAGGCTTTAATCGCACCAAGTGACAAACACTACCGCCAACATTGGGTTTTGTGCAAGTTGGGCAGACGGAATAACAATCGGCTTCTGTAATGTCTCGTCCTGAAATAGGTTGACTACAAAACAACCAAATATGGACATCAAACAACAGTGTATTATCGAGTATTTAACCCAGGTAACAGGTTATCGCCAATTGGCTGCCAAGTATGGAGTGAGCAGAACGACCATCAATAAATGGGTTATGATTCATCAAGGAATTCATAACTTACCCCCTACTC
>JAYVRD010000023.1:0-11478 GCA_043776595.1 Chitinophagaceae bacterium
GTATCTTTTTGTAGGCAGCCACTTGCATTAGTGGCAACTACCCAATAAGTGCCAGCTTGTGAAGTAGTAATACTTGTACCTGTAGCACCCGTACTCCAAGTATAGGTAATACCAGCTTGTATATTTTTTACTGCAAGCGTAAAAGGTTGCCCATCGCATACAGCAGTATCTATACCTAGGTTGGGTTTATTGGGTAATAGGTTTACGATAACGTTTATTGTTGTGTCGTAGGTGCAGTTGGCACTATCAACTATTCTAAAAGTATATGGAAATGTGCCAGCAAATGTTGGGCTTATTTTGGCAGTATCTATATTACTCCATACTAAACTTGGGCTTGGTAACCAACTTCTATTTTTAAAGCCAATACTATATTCCTCGTTGTTAGGGTAAATATTGGGGTTGAATTTTAAGCTCCAATTAAAAAGAACACCATTGTCAATATTAACATGGTCGCAAATTCTTATTATCCAATTGCCGTTTAATGGTGTACCCATTAAGTTGGTAAAAGGGTCACCAGGGGTGTATGTGCCTGCTGGTAAATATTTTTGTGGTGCATTAGGAACTGGTAAGCCATTTGTCATGATATAAGTATGCGAAGGGACACCAGGAAGTTCATTAATCATTGTATTATAAGTGGGGGTATTTGTAAATCCATAATCATACCCTTTGCCAGGGAATAATTTTGAACCAAGAACATCATCCCCATATACTGGTTCACCCAAGTCAGCACCAGTATTTCCTCCAAAACCGTTTATGTAGGGCTTTAGCCTTATTACTGTTCCATTAGGTGCAATTAAATGTATCAACAAGTCTCCAATAAAACTATGCTCCATATTCATAAAAACACCTAAAAAGTCATTTACATTAGTTAATGTTTGTCCATTTGCAAATGAGTTTATTTTTATAGTATCGTAATAAGATATGATACAAACCCCACTACTGCCTGATGGATGGTCTGGTATGGCAATTGAATCTCCAGAAAATGGTGGTGTAATAAAATAGCCCTTGCTACTTACAGGTTTTGCAATTAATAGAGCAGTATCTTTTAAACAAATAGTTGGAGCTTGAATATTAAACTTGGGGGGAATACTTGTTTTAATTTTTACATTTAATGCTTGTGCATTTTTGCAGCCATTACTATCCGTTACTACAAGGTTTACTCTATATCCTGCTGCTTGGGTAATAGCTTTATTAATGGTGGTAATGTTTAAACCAAGCGTATCGGTAGCAAAGCCCAATTTCCATTTAAAAAACGAAGTAGCATTGCTTTGATTATAGCCTGTATTGTTTTGTGGATAGCCAATATTGGCATTTAGCTGCAAAGATTGCCCTAGGCATACATAAATATCACCATTGGCATTGGCTGCTGGGTTAGATGTTATAGAACCTACAATAGCTTGGCAAGGTGGTCCACAACTTATAGTAGCTTCCCAGCCTGCAGAAGGGATAGTATTGGTAGATGTAAATTTAAAAGTAATACAACCACTAACATTGGTAGCTATAAATACATCGGTTGCAGTGCCCTGATAAAAAACACCTATTTTATTTGAAGCTGTAACGCCATCAAAAACTTCTAAACTATCGCCACTACTTAGGTTAATGCTACTAAAGCTAATTCTTGTTTTTGAACCAACAACCCCAGGGCAAAAAGTTACTGTATAGTTTTCGTTGCTATTGTAATTGCCTGTTGGGTTACTATCGTAAAAAGTACCACTACAAGTACTCACTGTTTGCCCACTACTAAACCCATTGTTTAAATAATAGGTTTGTGCATGTGCAATACCAGTAAGCAATAATAAACTCAGAAAAAAGGTAAAAAAACGCATCATTTTGCAACAAAAAAATTTGAAACAGCTTCAAATGTAACCATTTATTAGGCTCAATAGTATAGATGCAAATAGCGGCTTGGGTGTTGCTTAATAGTAAAACAACTAACATTTTTTAGCAACACTTATCTTCGCCACCTTATGCCCCAATTGCAATTTACCTTACAGCATACACAAGCCAATGCCCAAGCAAGGGCTGGCAAAATAACCACCGATTATGGCGAAATACTAACACCCATTTTTATGCCTGTAGGTACAGTGGGTAGCGTAAAAGCCGTAACCCAACAACAATTAAAAGATGAAGTATATGCTCAAATTATTTTGGGCAATACCTATCACTTATACCTACGCCCTGGCACAGAGGTTTTAGAGGCTGCTGGTGGCTTGCACCAATTTAATGGCTGGCATAAACCTATATTAACTGATAGTGGGGGCTACCAAGTATTTTCCTTAGCAGCCAACAGAAAAATTACAGAAGAAGGCGTACTTTTTCAAAGCCATATAGATGGTAGCAAACACTTGTTCACCCCCGAAAAAGTAATGGATATTGAACGTAGCATTGGGGCAGATATTATTATGGCCTTTGACGAATGTCCTCCTTACCCGAGTGAGTATGCTTACGCCAAAAAAAGTATGGAACTTACACACCGCTGGCTTAATAGATGTGTAAATAGATTGGCAGAAACGCCTGATAAATATGGTTACACCCAAAATTTATTTCCTATAGTGCAGGGCAGTACGTTTAAAGATTTACGCAAAGCTTCTTGCGAATTTATAAGTAGCATTGGTGCAGCAGGCAATGCCATTGGTGGTTTAAGCGTAGGCGAACCCGAAGAAATGATGTATGAATTTACCCAACTGTGTACAGAAAATTTACCATTAGATAAACCACGCTACCTAATGGGCGTTGGTACGCCTTGGAACATTTTAGAAGGCATAGCATTAGGCATAGACATGTTTGATTGTGTAATGCCCACCCGTAATGGTCGTAATGGTATGTTGTTTACCAGCAAGGGCATTATTAACATTCGCAATAAAAAATGGGCAACCGATTTTAGTGTTATAGACGATGGCATACCATGTTACACAAGTAACTATTACAGTAAAGCCTATGTACGCCACTTGTTTGTAGCCAACGAAATTTTGGCTTTGCAAATAGCCAGCATTCACAACTTAGCTTTTTACCTGTGGTTGGTAGGGCAAGCAAGGCAGCACATCCTCAATAATACATTTACCAGTTGGAAAACCGAAATGGTAGCACAGCTTAAAACACGTTTGTAATTTTCTTTTTTGGGTAACAAGCTTTTGTAGTGCCATTAAACTTCGGTTGCGTCGCACATGTTAAGCTGTTGAATAGCTATTAAGCCATAGGTTCAAAGTTTAATGATAACAACGTTAAACAAGCTCTTCTTGACAAGTTTATTGACTATAAACAACATTCATTTAAAACTACGCTTGGGTAAAAGTTGCCCATCGTTCCGAACCTTGAAATGTGCGACGCAACCGCAGATGCTATAAAAAACTACTGCTGGCTACAAAAAAATTACTACACAAGCTTTCTTTACTAGGCATTTTGTACTTTAGAAGAATAATTTTCGTTTTCATCTGGTATGCTAGGCAGCAAAAGCTTTTCATACAGCATCATTTATGGCATACGAGAACACTAAAACTGGGAATAGGTTGACAGAACACGAACTCATCCATGGTTGTATTGCCAATAATGGCAATTGCCAGCGAATGCTGTTTCAGCAGTTTGCTGGTAAAATGATGACTGTGTGCCTACGCTATGCAAATGATGCGATGGATGCTGAAGACATGATGCAGGATGGATTTATTAGGGTGTTTAGCCACCTTCACCAGTTTAAATTTGAAGGAAGTTTTGAGGGTTGGCTTAGGCGTGTAATAGTTAATACGTGCCTAAAGCACCTACAAAAAAAGAAGCTAACGTTTGTAGATATTGCGGATAACAATGCTTCTGCACCAAGGCTTGACCCTGTAGCATATGGGCATTTAGGGCAGGAAGATTTGCTGAAACTGATTAATCAATTGCCCGATGGATACAGAGTAGTGTTTAACTTGAACGTAATTGAAGGGTATAGTCACGATGAAATTGGTAATATGCTCAACATTCAGGCCAGTACTAGCCGTAGCCAATTGGTAAAAGCCCGTAAAATGCTACAAAACCAAATATTAGAACTGCAAAAAATTGCTGTGTGATGAAGGATAATTTATTTGATAACTACTTTAAGGAGCAACTTTCTGAGCACTCATCTCAAGTGCCAGATGGTTTGTGGGATAAAGTGAGTGCTGGCAATTTTGATGCTCATGTAAAAGATTCACTGGAAGATTTTATCTCACCCGTTCCAGCTGGCTTATGGAAAAAAATAAAACCCGAGGAAGAAGAAGATAGAAAACCATTTATTTTTTGGTGGTTTACCAAGTATGGTTGGGTGGCTGCTTTATTGTTATTCTTAGCTGGTGGTATTGGTTACTTTGTTTGGAAGAATGTAAAAGCAGAACTAACTAACACAGCTACAACAGATGTAAATAATAAAGCAAGCAAGAGTACTATATCAACAAACCAAACTGCTGCCAATAGTAATGTGGCAGGTGCTAAAGATGCAATTAGCAAAGCATCTGTAACTACTTCAAAAGAAAATAATACAGCTACACCCAATACTACATCTGTTGCTGGTAAAGTTGAAACATCAGTTACCAATCAAAAACCAGTAAGCAACAAAAAGCAATCATTGGGAGATAGACAAAAAGCTAAAAGGTTAAGCTCAATTGTTAGCAATGATAATGATGTAGTAGCCAATACTATTGGCATAAAATCAAAAAGAAATTCATTTGTAAAAAATAAAAAGAATGGGCTTGATTTATTTATCCATCAGCCAAATGATTTTGTAAACACTACTGTAAATGAGGATGACGAGTTGGAGAAATATTTACAATCGTTAAATGCTAGTTCAATAAAATTAACCAAAGGAGAAGTAGTTTTAAGTTCGCTTGGAATGCTACAAAATAAGAAGGCACTGAAGGCTATTAATTTTGCTAAGCTCCCATCTGTTCCTTGCCCTGGCGATGGACCAAGAAGAAACGATTTGTACCTTGAGATTTACGGCTCACCCGATATTGTACGCAAAAACCTAACACCCGAAATTGGTGCAACCAATAGCTTCATTAATTTAAAAGATAGTACAGAAACATTGCGTACTTCATACACTGCTGGGATAAGGCTATCAAAAACATTAGGTAATCACTTTTTAGTAAAAACGGGCTTGCAGTATTCTCAAATAAACGAGAAATTTTACTACCGTACAGAAAACGAAAGACGATTGGTTACTGTAATTACAATACGCACTATAACCTTATCTAATGGCACTACTACCACCATTAGTGATACAAGTATGGTATTGCAAATTGGCTATAGAGAAAAAACAACATACAATCGCTATCGTAGTATAGATGTACCCTTATTGTTGACCTACGAATTTGGTAATGATAAGTTTAAAGCTGCTGTTAGTGCTGGCCCAATATTTAATTTATACTCTTGGTATAAAGGAGATATGATAGATACCAGTGGCTATCAAGTAGTATCTGTAGATGGTAAAAGCGGTAACCGACCTTACAAGCAAAATGTTGGTGTAGGCTTATACGCTGGTATTAGTTTAATAGCCAAACTAAACTACAATACAGATTTTTTTGTAGAGCCTTACCTACGCTACAACCTAAGTAATATGACCACCAATAGTTATCTCTATACACAAAAGTTTACCACCTATGGTGTAAGTTTTGGTATAAGAAAAAAGCTAGCAAGTTTTGGGCAACACTATCCGGGTAATTAGCATCTCATAACAAGTAACAATGAAAAGACTTATATACATAGCAGCAATTGTGTTGGTAGTTTTTATGGTAAGTTGCACCAAAGAAAACTCAGACACTTTTGTTCCCTATCCTACAAATCCTTTAAACGATACCAACTGGCAAGCTACACTTAGCAGTACAGCTTCGGTATATGAGTTAAGAGCTTTATTAGCATCTACCCCGCAGGTAGATTCTTTTGAAGTAAATGCCAATCCAACTACTCTGGTATTTGCCGATAGTACTTTGGTTTCCTTTCCTTCGTTTTGTTGTAATACGCCCAATGGTACAGCTGTTACAGGGCGTGTAACAGTTGAGTTTACCCAACTAAAAAAGCGTGGAGATTTTGTACGAAACGATAGACCCACCACAGCCAGCAATTACTTGTTAGAAACAGGAGGTTCATTTAAAATAAGGTTGCTAAAAAATAACCAAGAACTGATACTTGCACCCAGTAAAAACTATACAGTACGTTATAAAGACAGTGCCATTAATACAAACATGAGTGTTTTTTATGGCAACGATAATACTATATGGCAGCAAGCACAAGATAGTAGTGTTATATATCCTTGGTACAATCAAATAATAGGTACAAATGTTATCTTAGGTTATCAACTAAATAAAGTATCAAAACTGAACTGGGTTAATTGTGATTATTTTATAGACAGCACTCTACCAAAAACCAAAATCATTAGTTATTTATCGCCCAATTTTACCAATGTAAATACCACAATATTTGCAGTATTTAAACAACAGCGAATTATAGTTCGTCTAACACCAGAGTATGCAAATAAAACTTTTTTTGCCATCAACATACCCAATGGCAAACCCATTACTTTAGTATCCGTTTCAAAAATTGGAGGTGATTGGTTTTTAGGTAGCAAAGATTTTACAAGTGCAGCCAATGCTAGCCCATACCAAATATTGCCACAGCAAAAAACACAACAAGAAATCATCAATTATCTCAATACACTTTAATTAAGTTTCCTTATTCTCATAGTTTTTAGTTTTAAGTCCCTTCTGTTCTCAGTGGGGATTTTTTATGTAATAGCTTATGTCAATTTCCAGTAACTAAAAATCTTCACTAGAATTTTTATGAAGCCAGCTGTAGAACAAGAATTAAACTTCAGTTGCGTCGCACATGTTAAGCAATAGAATTGCTATTAAGCTTCCTTTGAAGCGAGATATTGTTTAATGCCCATTTATGGTTGTTTTTTAGTCAACCTATTTCAGGGCTAGATACTTTTGTTCAAAAGCTGGTCTAATAAAAACAGATGCAGAATAAAATTTGTTCTTGTAAAATTTGAAAGCAACAAATAGAGCCTCTCGTTCGCCAAAATTTACTCCATCAAAAAACAGATAACTACTGTCGCTACGCTTTTCATTAATAAAGCAACCTGATCTTGCAAGCATTGCTTTTTTAACAACATCAATCGAAGAACCAAATTTGATGCTCATTACGCCATCCAAATTTTGCCCATAAATAGTTGTCGAAATAAATAATGCAATAAAAAATAAAAACTTTGTCATGGTTGTTTTGATGTTTAGGGAGTGGCGGTTAAATGGCACACAACAATAAAAATACGAAACTTCTCCAATCAATAACTCTGATTATCAATATTATTTTATTTCGTTTTTGGGGTATACAGTTTATTTAAAAAACGTAATGCTATGATATACCCCAAACAAGGTAAGTATACTTTTATCAACCATATTTCTTCCAATCACTATTTCACTTTATCGTTCTAATATTTTTAAAAACAAACCATACCTACTTAAACCTACGCTACGATAAATGCTACATAGCACTACATAGCCAAACATGTGCGACGCCACCGCTGCCCAATATTTATCCTAAGCTAGTCCCCAAAAAATTAACTCCAATTGTTTTTGGGTTTCTTAAATATTGCAGGAAAGAAAATGATGTAATACAAAAACATCCAAATATCAAACAACCAAAACCAGCCCCATAAATCGCCTTCGTTTAGCTTGTACATCGTTTTGCGATAGACGATGGCTTGTAATATAAAACGTACACCAAACACTGCCAATACCAAACTCCAAGCTGGTATAGCTAACAAAGGAAAGTGTAGTAACAATGCAGCAGCAATACCCAAAGGATACACCCAAAATTGTGTTAGTGAATACAAACCCAATGCAAATTTGTTTTTGCCTTTGTAATAACGTGCCGTACTAAAATGCCTCATTTTTTGATGCCACCAACTGCCCCAAGTTTTTTTAGGCTCACTTAGCGTGTGTGCATCTTTATCTACTACAATAGCAGTATTTTTTTTAGTACCCACCATGTTGATGAATAAATCATCATCGCCACCAGGTATTTGGTTAATGGATGAGAACCCTTTGTTTTTAAAAAACAATTCTTTGCGGTAGCTTAAATTTCGACCAACGCCCATGTAAGGCATACCTGCCAATGCATAGCTTAGGTATTGCAAGGCTGTATGAAAAGTTTCGAACCGAATTATTTTATTGAGTAGTCCTGGCTTTTTATGATAAGCCCCATAGCCCAATACTATTTCTTTATCGCATGCATAAGCTGCTTGCATTTTCTGCATCCAAAATTCGCTAGCTGGCACACAGTCTGCATCGGTTAATAAAACAATTTCGTACTTGGCAGTTTTAATACCAATACTTAGCGGAAATTTTTTACCCGCAATCAATTTGGCTTCTTGAGTTAGTTCTACTGGGTTTAGGTTTTTAAAAGACTTTTGAAATTCTTCTAGCAAGTATCTACTATCATCAAAAGAGTTATCGTTTACTACAATTACTTCGTGTGTGGTTTTATAATCTTGCACCAAAACACCAGGTAAATTTGTTGCAAGGTTTTGGGCTTCGTCTCTGGCACATACTATAACACTTATTGGATACTCTTGGCTCTGGCTTGTTACAGGCTGTTTGTACCAAGCTAATCTTGCAAAAAAGTATAGGTAATAAAATACTTGCACCACTATGGTAGCACAAAAAGCATAAAAAATAATCTGCCCAATAATTTCAGGAATTTGCATTATACAAAAATAGGTTATGCTAAATGGTATTAAGCCATAATCAACAGTTGTGGAAAAATGGAGCGTATTTTAAATGGTAAGTTTTAATGCGGTTGAGCAACATTTTAATTGGGGTTTGTGTAGCAAGCTAAAAAAAATCCCGTAACACATAAAAGCGGTACGGGATTTTTATTCCTTATTCTTAATTATTTCAATGTTATTGTACTACTATTTTATCGCTGTAAACACTATTTCCTTTCTCGCCAATAATTTTAATGAAATACATACCTGCACCTGCAGCTTTTGGTAGGGTTACCGTTTCGGTTTGCTCACCATTTACTATTACTACTTTGTTCAATGCTTTTCTACCACTTACATCGCTAAGCTCAATAGTGTATTTGCCAGCAGGTACTTTTTCAAAACTTACTTTAAAAAATTTGCTTACCGCAGGGTTTGGGTAAATGGAAACCGCATTATTACCTCTTACTTCAGCTAAAACGGTTGGTGTTGCTTTAGTTTCATAAGCCAAATTTCCATTTGCAAGATCAGAAGCGTTGTATACAGTAGCTTCTGTTTTGTCTAAAGCCGCAGCATCTAAAGTAGAAAGATTAACCTTATAATAGTTACTAGTATTAGCAGCACTGCTTAATACTACATCGCCATTGGCGTTTACAGCAGCACCGTTTACAGTAAAATCAGTTGGTAAGTTTTTTACAGTACCAATATGCTCGGTAACTTTTGTTTGAATGTTTATTTTAAACACATTATTTTTCATGGTAAACAAATACAGGTTGCCATAAGCATCGCCTACAACATCGCCACCCCAACTGCTACATTGGTTGTGTACGCTAATGCCATTGTTCTTTTTGCTGTCTATAAGGTTACCAAAATCAGTAATTACTGGTTTTGCATCGGTACTAAAACGTATAAAATGGTTACCATCATTGGTAATGGCATAACCAAAACCATCACTTGCAAAACTCATTCGGGTTACCACTTCACCTTCGCCACCAACCAAAGGAAAACTCCTAAGTTGTTGTGAAGTAATAGAAACAGATTTTGCTTCGCTGCTGTTTAAATCAAAGTAGCGTAAATCGGTACCGCCAAACATGGGTGTATAATACAGGCGATTGTTCTTTTTGTCGTAAGCTGTAGCAGCCACCATGCCACTTGTAGGTTGTGTGTTGCGTAGGTTTGGTTCTACTAAAAACACATTGCGTACCACTGCACCAGTGCTCAAATCTATTTCACGTACACTGTTCCAGTTATAACTACCTTTTGTATCGGCAGTAAAAGCAAAAGCTCTATTGCTTTGTGCATGGCTTTGTGCTGCAAAGGCAGCCAACAAAATGGTAGAGAGTAATACTTTTTTCATAAGCTCAAATTTTATTTTTTTGTAGCTCCAAAGTAGTAATAAAACGAATAACAAAAAATATTTTTTTATCAGTGGAGCAAAAGAGAAGGCTTTGTTTAAACATTGGGGCCATTTATGGGGTATATTTTT
Source organism: Chitinophagaceae bacterium (assembly GCA_043776595.1). Taxonomy (GTDB): domain Bacteria; phylum Bacteroidota; class Bacteroidia; order Chitinophagales; family Chitinophagaceae; genus UBA1930. The sequence continues at coordinate 10,197 of JAYVRD010000023.1, forward strand.
GGTTACCAGCTTTGGTATTTTATGGCATCGCCTGTTGCGTCGCACACTTATACGTTCCGTTTTCATGGCAGCAATCCACCACCTACTTTTCAATTAATTTTAATCAAGCTTTTAAATAAACCTCCTTAGCTAATATCTTTGCTCACATTCGTTTTTAATAAACTTAAAACTAACCACTATGCCCTCGTTTGATATTGCCAGCAAAGTAGATTTGCAAACCCTAGATAACGCTATCAACATCGTAAAAAAAGAAATTACCAACCGCTTTGATTTTAAAGCATCACATGTGGTTATTGAGCTTAACAAAAAAGACTACACCCTAGCTTTAGAGGCAGATAGCGATATGAAGCTTGATCAAATAATTGATGTACTTATAAGTCGTAGCATGAAACAAGGCATTGATGGCAATGCCTTCGATTTTACTAAAGAATCCTACCCAAGCGGTAAAGTGGTAAAAAAGACAGTTTCAGTAAAAAATGGCTTAAAACAAGAAGATGCCAAAAAAATAGTAAAAGCTATAAAAGATAGTGGCTTAAAAGTTCAAACGGCAATTATGGACAATATGATAAGAATAACAGCCAAAAAAATAGATGATTTACAAGACGTTATCGCTTTGTGCCGTACCAGTAACTTTGACGTACCACTGCAATATGAGAATATGAAAAGCTAATTCAATTTGGCTGTAAACCTTTCACAGGCTATCTTCGCCATCCAAAAATTATTACATCAGTTGTACGGCAAAACCCGTGCAAGCCTTAAAACAAATAACATGAAGCAAGGTATCCATCCAGAAAGTTATCGTTTAGTAGTGTTTAAAGACATGAGTAACGGAACCTCTTTTTTAAGCAAATCTACCACTAACAGTAAAGAAATTATTACATGGGAAGATGGTAATGAATATCCAGTTGTGAAATTGGAGATTTCAAATACTTCTCACCCTTTTTATACAGGTAAGAATGTATTGGTAGATACTGCAGGTCGTATCGATAAATTTAATAAGCGTTTCGGTAAAAAGACTGCTCCAACTGTTGCGCCTGCTGCAGAAGCAGAAACTGCTGAGTAATTTCATCTTACTAAATATATTGTTCCTTCGGTTATTGCCGAGGGGATTTTTCGTTTTATAAACGTATCAATATGGCAATTTTGTGATACTGTTTTTTTGATAAACCGTAATTTTGCAAATAAACAAACAGACAATGGAACCAATTATAAAAAACCCAATTAATTTAACAGATGCAGCTTTGGGAGAGGTAAAAAGATTGATGGGTGAACCAGACTTTGA
>JAYVRD010000024.1:0-11405 GCA_043776595.1 Chitinophagaceae bacterium
ATGGCAACTACTTTGAATTTTTAGCTCAAGAGGTTCGCAGGGTAAAACGTGTAGCCAAGCAATACAGCAGTAGCTATAACTTTTTCGATAAAATAATTACCCACTTACAATTGCTAACGCTTGAAAAATTGAGTAAGAAAAACAATAAATCGGAAGAGTTGCTTTGCTATAATATGTTTGTATTTGCGAAGAAGAAATAATAAATTTGTAAAAACTGGTACAATGCACTCTCTAGACATTAAGATATACGAACTTTTTAAGAAGAGATTTAACGATGCTGAAGCCTCAATGATTTTAGAATATTTTGAGGCAAAAACAGAAGAAAAAATCAATCAGAAAAAAGAATTATTTATTACAGCAAAAGATAAGGAAACGCTTTTAACTATTGCTACCGCAAAAGAATTCTTTGCATCTAAAGAAGACTTGGCAAGATTAGAATTAAAATTGGCTGAGACAAAAGCAGATACCATTAAATGGATGTTTATTTTTTGGATTGGATCTACAATTGCTACTCTAGGGGGACTAATAGCCATTGTGAAATTTATGATTGTTAAATAATTACCTACTTTTCAATATGTATGTGTACTTTTTTATTTAACTATAGTAACTTTCTCTGTAAAATTTTCACCATTACCAAAGGCATTTACACAAACCATTACATAGTTACCAGCAGGTAAGTTTTGTAAATTAATCGTATTGATTCCATTTGCAACAGCAAAACGTAAAACAACCTTGCCAGAAACATCAGTTAAATAACCATCCAGTTTGTTTTGCAGTTGTCCTTTTATTTCCACTTTCAAATAATCGTTAGCAGGTACAGGATAAATGCTCAGCATTATATTTTTATCACTAAACCCTTTTACTGCTTTAATGGCTGAATATTTTTCCTGATTATTTTTATCTGTAAGCAACAACCTATAATAACTAACCTCTGTGTAAGAATTGTTATCAAACAATGAATAATCCAATGGCTGCGTACTGTTACCATTAGTTCCCTTTGAATTAATGAAAGAAACAAAAGAGTAATTCGCTTCTTTATCCAACCTACGTTCTACACCAAAGCCCTTTACATCCTGCTCCTGCAAAGTATTCCAATTTAATTGAACAGTATTTTTGGTAAGTCTTTTTGCACTGAAATCACCCATTATTAATGGAAACACAGTATTCACTGTACCAATTCCATATTGGCTGAACGTACTAATACCATTTCGTTGTGCATAGCCATCTGCCACTTTTCTTCCATTGCCATTAAACCCATTTAGCGTACTACCCACCGGTACAATCCAGTCAGCAGCATTGCTCGAGGAATCCACCCTTCTCAAAATTCCAAACAAGTTATCGGCAAGACTTGTAAACCCAGAGAAGTATAATTTTAAATCGTATTTACCGCCTGTTGGCGAAGTATTGGGTGTTAAATGCCATGCTCCACCAGTATTTATAGAGGTATAAGTACTACTATTTTCAGTAACATTAAGTCCTACATCTGTTCCTCTTTTGCTTCTAAAAACTGCATCAATATAACTAATGCCAGTTAATGGTAATGTGGTAAGATTATCCATTTCTATTCTCTTAACACTGGAAGTATTACCCACAGGAAAAACATAGCTATTAACTAATGATGGCGTAACATATCTTCTTAATCTTCCATTAAACCAACTGCTAGTAAAATCGCTATTACTTACATCTGCTTCCACAGCAAGTGTAGCAGTAGAATATGCAATTGCATAATTCTCATCTGTATTTACTTTCCCTCTAATTAAATACCACTTATCGGAAACTACATTGCTTAAAAGTTTCAGGCTGTCGTTGTTTATTTCTATTCGTTGAAGTGTATCCCCACTTTGCAATTGCTGAATGCCAGTATTAGAAATTCCTTGAAAAATAAAAGTGCCTGAACCCATTCTGTAGGGTATAGTGTTTAAACTAATAAAATCTGCTGGCACAGAGCTTGAATATTTTTGAATGGTTACTGTACCATTATTAATTAATGTAGAGCCATTTTGCAGAGTTACATTTCCCAAAACCCCTACCGTTGTATTTGCACTGATAACCAATGTAGTACCAGGCTGCACGTTTAGAACATCTTGTGAAATGCAGGGTAAAGAAAAGGTTGACACTATCAGCAAAATATTTAACTTTCTCATAAAAATTATTTATTCATGCAATTTATAAAAATTTGTTTTGCGGAAACAAATTTTCTGTATTATTTTACATTAAACTAAAAGCTATGATAAAAAAAATATTACTACTTGCTGCATGTGGCTTTGTTTATGTAACTGGAACTATGGCTCAAGGTGTAGCCGTAGGTGCAACAACACCAGACGCAAGTGCCATGTTTGAAGTACGCAGTATAGCAAAAGGATTGCTAATACCAAGATTAACCACCACACAGCGTGGCACAATAACCACACCAGCAACAGGCTTGCAGATTTATAATACTACAACCAATGCTTTAGAGTATTATAATGGTACTGCTTGGGTAAGCTTGACTCAGAATTATTGGTTGTCTCATGCAAATGGAATTCAATATACATCAGGTAACGTAGGTATAAAAACAGCCCCATCTTCCAACATTGCACTTACTGTACAAGGGGATATTAACGGCATTGGGAGTAATACTGGATTGTTTACTTCAAATGATACATGGCATTCTGCACTAGTGATAAGAAACAATACCACGCAGTACTCTTTTGTTGTAGCAGGTCCAAATGATACCGAACTTTTGCCTCAAAGTTTTGGAATTTATAATGGTAATCTTGGAAGATGGGCACTTACCGTTGCTCCTATTTCAAGTTATATTGGTATCGGAAATACAAGCCCTGTTGCGTCAAGTCCAAAATCAACATTGCACTTATTTAGTGGTGATGTTAATATAGAGCAAATAGGAAGCGGTATAATTTTAAAATCTCCCAATGGTCAGTGTTGGAGAATAACTATTGATAATACAGGAAATCTTGTGAGAACTGCTATTACTTGTCCCTAGACAAGTAAATAATGTAATTACGAAGCCCCATTTTGGGGCTTTTGTTTTTTTAAATAGCTATTTTGCAAACCAAATTAATTTTCAAATGCCCAACCAAGATTTACACAACAAAGATGTAGCCATAGACTTTTATGACAAACGTTATAAAGATGGCTATATGGAAGAGTGGGATGATATAAAAAAACAAAAAGTTGTTCAAGTTTTAAAGCAATTAAACCTACCAAATAATGGCAAGGCTTTAGATTTTGGATGTGGCAATGGTGTATTTACAAATATTATAAAACAGGTTTTACCCAATTGGGAGGTGTTTGGTGTAGAAATTAGCCCCACAGCAATTAGCAATGCAAAATCTAAATTTCCAGGCTGTAATTTTTTTGGTATTGATGAAGCCCAAGAGCATTTAAATAGTTTCGATTTTTTATTTAGCCATCATGTTATTGAGCATGTACAGGATTTAGACGAAACATTTGGTATTATCAATTCTTATCTAAAACCAAAATCTAGTCAATTGCATATTTTGCCGTGTGGTAATGAAAACAGTTACGAATACAATATTTGTGCATTAAAGAAAAACGGTATTGAAACCGATAAAAACAATAGATATTTTTTTGAAGAACCTGGACATTTAAGAAGATTAGATACGAAGCAGTTTGAAACATTTGAGAAAAAATTCGACTTCACTTTAAAACAGCAGTTTTATTCGAACCAAAAATTTGGAGCCATAAATTGGATAACTAAAAGTTCTCCGAGGTTTGTAAAAAAGCTAACGGATAGCATCACTGCTGTTGATGCTGCTGCACAAAAAGAGTTGAATAATTTAAGGGCAACACTTTTACCATTAACCTATTTACAATTTCCTTATTCAAAATATTGGGCTGTAAAAAGTAAGTGGTATAAAAGCTCTAGTGATTATTTAAAATTAATTTTTTATTTTATTCCAGCAATGATTTCTAAACCCACCTACATAAAGTATTCAAAGCTATCTGCGAAGGAGTGGGAAAATCATAATCAAGAAACGAATGGCAGCGAAATGTTTTTATTTTTTGAAAGGTAGAAAATGATAACTGTACAACTAACAGGTGGTTTAGGTAATCAACTATTTCAATTTGCGGCGGCAAAGGCTTTATCTATTCATCACAATGTAGAGTTGGCGTTGGAGGTAAGTTCTTTCTATCGTGAAGAACTGCCAGACCTTGAAGTGCCTAGAAATTTTGAGATGTATCATTTCAACGGCGTTGCTGAAAAAATAATTAATGCTAATAAATCTTTACTCGAATTTCATTTTTTAAAAGAACGTAAAATAGAAAAATTATTACCCAACTACAAACGCAGAGTTTATAAAGAACCACATTACCATTACGATAAAAAATTTTTTAACGCTAGCAACAATGTCTTTTTAAAAGGTGGTTGGCAAAGCCCACTTTATTTTTTATCAATAGAAGAAAAGCTAAAAGAAATACTAACAATAAAAAGTTCCCTTATTAATGAGGTTGCTTCTTTAGCAGAACAATTTCAAAACACAAATACGCTTGCTATACATGTACGCCGTGGAGATTATTTACGAAAGCCCATTATCTTAAATTGGCATGGTGTACTAGGTAAAGATTATTATGTAAAAGCTTTTAATACTATAAGAAGTAAAACTACAATTGATAGGGTGCTTTATTTTTCTGATGATACAGATTGGGTAACAGAAAAATTGTTGCCAGAAATTCCAGGAGAAATAATTTCTAATACGGTTGCTACAAGTCAATACCACGACTTCTACCTTATGCAACATTGCAAACACAACATTATTGCAAATAGCAGCTTTAGTTGGTGGGCAGCTTATTTAAACCCTAACCCAAACAAAATTGTAGTAGCACCCGAAAGATGGTTTAACAAAGCCCCACTTAATACCAAAGATTTGTACCCCCAAGGCTGGTTAAAAATCTAATTTACTTTATTCTGTTTTGCTGTTTTACAATATTCCCTATCTTTCAATTTCGTATCAACCAAAACTTTTGCCATGAATATTAAGCAACGACTTACCATAATGAGTTTTCTTCAGTTTTTTGTTTGGGGTGCATGGCTAATTACAATTGGTACTTATTGCTTTAATGCAAAAGGATGGACAGGAGCCCAATTTGGAGCCATCTTTTCTACACTTGGGCTTTCCTCATTATTTATGCCTGCACTTACTGGCATTATTGCAGATAAATGGTTGAATGCAGAAAAGCTATATGGTATACTACATATTGCCTACGGCTTAATTTTATTGTACGTGCCAAAAGTAGATGACCCCAATACCTTGTATTATGTAATTTTTGGTGCTATGATTTGCTACATGCCCACCATTTCTTTGTCTAATTCAATAGCATACAATATTTTAAAAAATAATCAGTTCGATGTTATCAAAGTATTTCCACCAATAAGGGTTTGGGGTACTATTGGCTTTATTGTAGCCATGTGGACAACCAACCTTACCGGCAGCAAGGCCAATGCAAACCAGTTTTATATTGCAGCTGTAGTAGCCATTTTATTAGGCGTGTATTCATTTACTTTACCAAAGTGTCCCCCTCAAAAAAGCATTGCAAAAGATGCTAGTTTTGTAGAACAGTTAGGCTTAACTGCTTTTAAGTTGTTTGCCAATTATAAAATGGCACTATTCTTTATTTTTTCTATGTTTTTGGGGGCTGCTTTGCAATTAACCAATATGTATGGCGACTCTTTTTTAGACGATTTCAAAAAAGTGCCAGAATATGCTAATTCATTAGTAGTTAAGTATTCTACTATTATTATGTCAATTTCTCAAATTTCTGAAACTGTATTTATACTTGCTATTCCTTTTTTCTTAAAACGTTTCGGTATTAAAAATGTAATGTTTTTTTCTATGCTAGCCTGGGTATTGCGTTTTGGTTTATTTGCCTATGGCAATCCTACAGATGGCTTATGGATGATTATTTTATCTTGTATTGTTTATGGAATGGCTTTCGACTTTTTCAATATTTCGGGATCTTTATTTGTAGAAACCACTACCGATTCTACCATACGTTCAAGTGCCCAAGGCTTATTTATGATGATGACCAACGGAGTAGGTGCATTTATTGGCAGTAAAGTAAGTGGTTTTGCTATTGATGCTTATTTTACCCAAAATGGTACAAAAAATTGGCAGCACATTTGGCTATCGTTTTCTATTTACGCACTCATCATTGCTATATTATTCAGTTTTATGTTTAAGCATAAGCACAACCCTAACGAAATAAGGACAACAAATCACTAAATATTTTTTAGATTAGCAACTGTAAACCCACTTATTCCGATAAGTGAATAACTATATCATCGAACAAATTTTTGGGGAAACAAATTTTCCCTAATTTTAACCACTCGAATTTAATTTTATAATCAAAATTTACTGCTTTGAAAAAATTTACACTCCTAACATTTAGCCTCATTTGTATTTTAATGGCTACTGGTGTGAATGCACAATTAACAGATGCTTCGCCAAGAGGTGCCCGATGTGGCACTATGACTGCTTTTGAGCAAATGATGAGAGATCCCATCCAAAAAGCAAGATATGATGAACAGCAAAGACTGATGATTCAGAATTATGCTAATTCTCATGCTGCATCAAGAACACAGGCTATTGATGACACCATTGCTTGTGTGATACACATCATTATGGCTAATGCATCAACCGTAACTGATGTAACTTGCCAAACACAAATGGATGTCTTAACCGCAGATTATAGTGGTTTAAATGCAGACAGCACTAACATTCCCGCAGCATTTAAGCCCTTTTTTGGCAAAATAAAACTTAAATTCTTGTTAGCACAAACCGATCCCAATGGTTTGGCTACAACAGGTATTGAAAGAAGAAATAACAATATCACTTTTACCCAAGCTACTTACAACAATGCAAAAAGTTTTGCTACGGGCGGTATGGATAACTGGGATCCGTGTAAATACCTTAATTTTTGGGTAGTTCAATTTACCGATGGTTTATTAGGTATTTCTGTTTTTCCTGGTACTGGTACACCTGCTCAACAAGGTTTCGAGTGCGATTATCGCTGTTTTGGTACAGGTGCTCCTTATTTATATGCAGCTTTTAATAAAGGAAGAACAGCAACACACGAAATAGGTCACTATTTCAACTTACGTCATATCAATGGTGATGCAACTTGTGGAAACGACTTTCCTGGTAGCCCAGTTGGTTGGGATGATACCCCTTTACAAGCTGCTTTAACTTCTGGCTGCCCTAGTGGCGTAAAAACAGATGCTTGTTCTCCTATTGCACCTGGAATCATGTATCAAAATTACATGGATTATACAGATGATGCTTGTTACTGTATGTTTACTGTAGGACAAGATAAACGAGTTGACCAAACTCTTACATCTGCACCTGATAGATCTTGTTTGCTTAACTCATTAGCCTATTTACCACCCGTTCAATATCCCAACGATGCTTCTGTAACTGCCATTATTGATCCAGTTAATGGAGGGCAATTTTGTGGCACAACTGTTATTCCTAAATTTACATTAAGAAATGCAGGAACTGCTACATTAGCAAGTGTAAGAGTTACATTAACAATTGACGGGGTTGCTCAACCTGCTGTTACATTAACACCAGCCCTTGCTGCAAATTCAAGCACCACTATTACATTGGCTTCTCAAACTTTATCGTTGGGCAGTCATACATTTATTATTGCTACTAGCTTGCCAAATGGCGTTGCAGATCAAAATACTGCAAACGATTCTAAAACCTCAACTTTCACAATTGTTTCTGCTATTGCAGCACCATTAGTTGAGGGTTTTGAAGGAGCAACCTTCCCTCCTGCCAACTGGACACTTACACAAGTAAGTGGTACTGGTAACTGGGCTAGAAATACAGCTGCTTTTAAATCAGGATTAGCTTCTGCAAAATTTGATAATTATAATTACGCTACTGGCGTTGCTTCTGCATTGATTTCACCTTCTGTTACTTTTGCACCATCAGCAACTACTGCTTCACTTACTTTCCATTATGCACACAGAACTTATTCTGGTGAGAATGATAAATTAGAAGTATTAGTTTCTACAGATTGTGGTACTACGTGGACCTCATTATGGGTTCGTAGTGGTGCTACTGGACCTAATGCACTCGTTACAGTACCTGGTAACTTAACTGCAGCATTTACACCAACTGCTGCTCAATGGACAGCTACTCCAATAACGATAGATTTAACAGCATACAAATCTCAAGCTGTTAAAATTCAATTTAGAGCCACTAGTGCTTTTGGTAATAATTTGTACCTAGATGATATCAATATTTTTGGAACAACTGCAGTAACAAACGATGCTGGCGTAAGTGCTATTTTATCACCTGCGGCAAGTTTCTGTTCGTCTTCGTTTACGCCTTCATTCACTGTTAAAAACTTTGGTTCTACCACTTTAACAAGTGTAACTGCTAATTATAGAATTGATGGAAGTACCACAACACAAAGCCAAACATTTAGTGGTTTAAGTTTAGCTACAAATGCAACCACAACTGTAACATTTACTGCACCCTACACTGGTCTTACAAATGGTGTTCATACTATAAAAGCCTATACAACTTTACCAAATGGTTCTGCAGATTTACAAGCATCTAATGATACTACATCGGCATCATTTACAGCTAATATACCTGTAACCTTACCAATAGTAGAGGGTTTTGAAGGAACAATATTCCCTCCAACAGGATGGGCTATTATAAACCCTGATGCTGCCATTACTTGGGCAAGAGTAACTACTGCTGCTAAAACAGGCACAGCATCTGCCAAATTAGACTTCTATAACTATGCAACTGCTGGTCAATTAGATTATCTAAGGTCTCCAGTGGTAAATTTAGGCACTTATGATTCTGCGTTTGTAACATTCCAATATGCTTACAAGCAGTACGATGCTCCATCAAGTGATACACTTGAAGTTGTAGTTTCAACAAATTGTGGTACTACTTGGACTTCAATTTGGAAGAAAGGGGGTAATGACCTTACCACTTCACCTGGATTTGCTGCTGCTGCATTCACTCCAACTGCTGCACAATGGACAGCTAACCCAATCAAAATAGACTTGGGAGCTTATCTTTCTAGCGGTCCAATGTTTATTGCCTTCCGTAGCAAAAACAACTTTGGTAATAATTTGTACATAGACGACATTAATATCTTCGGTAAAAACTTACCTAACTATGATGCTCGTGTAAGTGTTATTACAAAACCCATTGGTAACATTTGCGATTTACCATTAACACCTCAAGTAAGGGTATTTAACGAAGGTAAAATTGCTTTAACTTCTGTTAAGGTAGATTATACGGTAGACGGAGGTACTCCAGTATCTCAAACCTTTACAGGTCTAAATGTTGTATTGTCAAAAGATACATTGCTAACATTAGCACCTATAACTACACTTGCACCGGGTGTTCATGTATTTAAAGCTTATACATCTTTACCAAATACACAAATTGACCAAGTACCTTCTAATGATACAATGAGTATTAGCACTAATTATTTAATTGCTAAAACAGTTCCATTTACTGAGAGTTTTGAAGGTCAAACTTTCCCACCTACAGATTGGAGTATTACACAAACACCAGTAGATGCTATAACATGGAAGCAAATTAAAAAACCAATTATTTATGCAACTAGAGATAGTGCTGCTGCGTGGATGAACAATAGAGGTTATACTACCAACAATGCGGTTGATAATCTTTTATCTCCGTTATTCTCTATTCCTGCTAGCGATTCTGTATACTTCAAGTTCGATCTTGCAGCTGCTACCCTAGCTTACCCTGGTGCTACTGCCATGCCTTTAGATACATTGGAACTTAAAGTAACCAGAGATTGTGGAGCAAGCTACACTACCATTTGGAAGAAATGGGGTTGGCAACTACAAACTGTAAACGATGCAAACATGCCTTATGTAGATATGTTTGTAGTTAAATACGCCAATCAATGGAGAACAGAAAACATAAATATTAGCAACTTATTAGCTGCTGGTGGTAAAGCACGTTTTGTATTTACCAACACAGCAAACCGTGGCAATAATATTTATATTGATAACATCAATTTGTTTACCAAAATCATCCCTGCTAAGGTTAAGCAAGATGGGTTTATGATTGCACCTAATCCATTCCACAACAACTTTATTGTACAACATTACTTAGCTCCAACAGAGTTACGTGGTATAGGTGTTTACAATGCAGTAGGACAACAAATGATGATGATGAACTATAACGGCAATGCAGATTCTTATATCAACGTAGATATGAGCCGATTTGCAGCTGGTGTGTATACTGTTCGTTTAATTTACACAAACAAAACAGTATCACGTAAAGTAGTAAAACTCTAAAGCAGTTTTTACCATAAACGAAAAAGGGTTTCTCAACACGAGAAACCCTTTTTTTGTTACTACCAATGCAGCCTAAATTTGCAAATACAAATATTTAAGGATATGACAGTAACTATAGCAGAAATAAGTAGTTTAATAGAAACAGTAAAAGACAATGCACTAAAAAATATTGGTGAAAAGATTTTAAATAACCAACGTATTAGTTTTGATGATGGCGTTATTTTATACGAAAAAGGTTCTCTTCCTTGGTTAGGTGCATTGGCCAATTGGGTACGTGAGCAAAAGCATGGCAACAAAACCTACTTCAACCGAAACTTTCATATAGAACCTACCAACGTTTGTGTGTTTAGCTGCAAATTTTGTTCTTACTCTAAATTATATGCACACAAAGAAGATGGTTGGGAACTAAGCATTGATGATATGCTGAACATAGTAAAAAAGTACGACGGTAAGCCCGTAACAGAAGTGCATATTGTTGGTGGTGTACATCCCAAAATGAACTTACAATTTTTTATAGATTCCATGAAAGCTATAAAAGCTCACCGACCAGATTTGCATGTAAAAGGGTTTACACCTGTTGAGTTAGACTATATGTTTCGCAAAGCAAAATTAAGTGTAGAAGAAGGTATGAAACAGCTACACGATGCAGGCTTACAATCTTTGCCAGGAGGTGGTGCCGAAATATTTCACCCAGAAATTCGTACGCAAATTTGTGATGATAAAGTAGATGCCAATGGTTGGTTACAAATTCACAAAGCTGCACACAACTTAGGTATGCACAGCAATGCTACTATGCTATACGGGCACATAGAAAAATATTGGCACAGAGTAGACCATATGGAAAGATTGCGTGAACTACAAGACGAGACACAAGGCTTTAACACATTTATTCCTTTAAAATTTAGAAACAAGGATAATGAAATGAGCAACATACCCGAAAGCAGCATTATAGAAGATATGAAAGTATATGCAGTGGCAAGGTTGTACATGGATAACTTCCCTCACCTAAAAGCTTACTGGCCCATGCTTGGACGAAACAATGCCCAACTCAGTTTGAGCTTTGGTGTAAATGATATTG
>JAYVRD010000025.1:0-37963 GCA_043776595.1 Chitinophagaceae bacterium
CAAAATCTAAAAACGCTTGTTCTGTTTTTTTGTAATTGATGTTGATGAACACCCCTCCTAAATCGAAAATGATATTTTTGATTGATTGCATATAATAAAAAAGCGAAGTTATATTGCAAACTTCGCTTTTGAGTGGGCCCACCAGGGCATGATCCTGGGACCCCCTGATTATGAGTCAATAGAATTTTGATGTTATTCGAACTCTAGCGAATGAATGTGTATTGAAAATCAACAAATAGTAATCATAAAAAATCAAAAGAAGTCATATAAATACCATGTTCTTGTGCAAATTCTGTGCAAATTTTTGTATATTACAGGATGAAAACAACGAACATAAGCGTATCGCTAGATACCCGTCGAGTGAAAAAAGATAATACTTTCCCTATCATTTTACGAATTGGTCATAACGGACGAACAACGTCTATTAATCTAGGTTATAGTGTCAAAAATAGCGAATGGGATGATTCCAAAAAAATTGTTACCAAACAGTATAAGGGAACTGAAACAGTTACTCGTCTAAACAACTTCATTCAAAAAACAAAAGCTCATGCAATGGATGTTATCCTTAAGCTGCATGAGCGTAATGAACTTCAACAATTAACTGTAATTGAAATAAAAGAAAGAATTGTAAATCACCATTCTCGCAATTCATTTCTTGATTATGGTAACCAAGTTGTTGCTGACCTCCGACTTGCCCACCGTATGGGTACAGCTCGGTCTTATGCAGGGGTGCTAAAAATCTTGCAAGCATATTGTAACCATGGAGATATTTCCTTTCAACAAATTACTCATTCTTTTCTTTCACAGTTTGAAATATCCCATCGAGAACATGGAAGTGGCACTAATAGTTTAGGCGTATATATGCGTACTATCCGTGCAATGTATAATCGTGCTATTAAAGATGGTTTAGTCGAGAGAGAATTATACCCGTTTGAATATTATAAAATAAAAACTGCTCCTACTCAAAAAAGAGCCTTAGATGCACCACTTCTTGCGGCAATCATTCAGCTCCAACTGGAGCCATCAAATCCGCTTTTTAACACGAGAAATTACTTTGTTGCAAGCTACATGATGTATGGCATGAACTTTACAGATATGGCATATCTTGAAAAGTCAGATATTATTGACGGACGTATTCACTATCGCCGTAAGAAAACGGGCAAAGTGTACGATATTAAAATCACTGAAGGATTACAGAAAATTCTTTCTTTCTATATTTCTCAAAAACCTGAAAACGATTACGTCTTTCCCATAATCAAACGAGAAAGTTCCTATGAAAAAAATGAAGATATTATAGGAGCAAGGAAACGATATAATAAAAAACTAAAACAACTCGCTATAGCCTGTGAGATTAGCCAAAACCTCACCAGTTATGTTAGCCGTCATACCTATGCTACACAAGCAATGCTTCATCAAATACCATTAAATGCTATCAGTACAATGCTTGGGCATTCAAGCCTCAAAACAACTGAAGTATATTTAAAAAGTTTGCCCTCTACAAAATTGGATGAATACAATGCACTTGTATTAAATCAACTATAAACTCTTTTTGTTATGATTGTCAAATCCCTCAGTCGTAAAACAAATATATCTCAACTGGTGGAATACCTTTTTGCCCAAACCAAGACAACATCAACCCCTCTCATCATAACTCATAACCTCAAAAGCAAAACAATACCAGAATGGGTTGCAGAATTTTCTTCGAATGAAAAGTATCGACTACACCCACGTTCAAACGGTGTAAAGATTTATCATACAATATTATCATTCGCAGCCCCCGACACACCATACCTTGCCCCCGAATCTCTAATCAAAATAGCAAAAAAATTCATCGCACTTCGTGGACGAGAGAGTATTTATTTGGGTACTGCTCATTATGATAGAGGTCATGTTCATTTACACATCATCATGTCAGGAACAAAATATAAAACAGGTGAAGCAAATAGAATAAGCAAGCAGGATTTTTTAAAACTAAAACAAGAACTCGATAGATACCAGCGTGAGTATTTTCCTAAACTCATTCATAGCTTACCTATTCATACACCAACTTCAAATCTTAGCGAACAGCACACCTCATATCTTTCAAAGAATCACAGAGGGCATCTTGAACAACTCACATCAATGCTTACAATAGCCTATTCCAAAGCTATTTCACTTTCAGATTTTATCAATCAGATTGAATTACTTGGATATAAGCTTTATTATAGAAATAGCCATGTACAAGGCATCCTTCACGAAGGAAAAAAATACCGCTTAAGTACTCTTGGTTATAAACCAAATCAACTTCAATCATTTCATGCACCTGCACTTCAAACAGTTATTGAAGAACTTTCTGCTATTCGTTCTCGTTCAGCTTCTTTAAGTAATATACAAAAAGGGCGTGAGCGGTAGCGATGCCTACAGGGCTGTTTGAGGGGTACGGGGAAACTTCCCCGCAAGATTGCATTTCGCCATGAAACAACGATTATCAATCGCCATGGCGAAATGCAATCTTGCAACACTAACGTATCACTCATTATTTTACTAAAAATATAATTTCAGGCTTGCCCACTCCAAGCCTGCGAAATCGAAAAAGAGAGCTTACACCATAAGTGTATACCCTCTTTCTTTGAATCCTTCTAAAACGGCAAATCATCCAGTGGCTCTTTCAACGCACTCGCTTCTTGCTCTTTAGACTTGGCTTCACCTGTCTGTACGTTGCCATGCACCTTAATGCTGTTCACATGACAATGAAGACCTGCTTTCGCTTCCCCTTCCATGTCTTTGTACGCTGATACATAGAACCTGCCATTGAGTTCTACGATTGTTCCTCGTTTTAGTCGTTCTGCAACTGCGGTACTTATCCAATAGGCACATTGGACAAACAATACTTGCTTCTTGTACTCGTTGGTTGCTTTGTCTTTGTAGCCATCATTAATCGCTACGGTGAAGTTTACTACTTTTCTGTCGTTTTTGAGGGTCTGTACTTTGGCATCCCCTGTCATTCGTGCTACGAATTCCATGTCTGTTGATTTTTGTATGAGTAAATACTGGTTACAATTTAATGTGCAGAAAAAAGGGTGAGTTTCTCTGCCTGTGATTTGGATTGCGTTTTGGTGCTGTACCTCTTCACTAAATAGTGTACGGTGATGTCTGCATGTTGGGTGATTGCCCATGCAGCTTGGAGTGCTTTTGAACGACTGTGCTTTTTAGTCTTTTGAATTTCCCATGAGAGATACATAAGTTTCGATAGTTGTGTTTGTTGTTGCATACGGTATGTATTTAAAGTGTGTATTCGGCAGTACGCCTCATTGATATACCCGTAGCAAGCACATATTATTCCTATGGAGATGGGAGAACATTTTTTACATAAAAAATACGACCTCCGTAACAGCGGCATGGAACATGTCAAAAGAATGAGGTGGAGATTTTTTTGGAACAACCGTAGGCAAACGAAACAAAGTGAAGTGCAGATGTTCGGACAACGGAAGAGGATAATAGCTTTGCGGAGAAAGGTGTTGAGATAGAAATGGTAATTAAAGACGAAGTCCGTATTATATTGATGTAAATAAGAATAAAATTTTTTAAAAAATTCTATTGCATAACAAGATAAAAATATAATACCTCTGGTAATTAACCAGAAGCATGACGATTTGATCTGCTTGTTCCTAATTCATATAATCAAAAGCCCATCATAAGAATGATGGGCTTTGGGTTTGGTAAGGTACTACTCTTGCATTTGGAGATTTTTCTTCTTAGGAACGGAAACTGCATTCCTCTGTTTTAGGTTGAAAGGAACATCCTTGATTGAAGAGAAATACTTTGATTTAATCAATGTGCGAGTTACCAACTCGAGCGGATTGAATTTAAGACCTGTTGCCATGGTAATTATGGTATCAAGATTAGGCTTGTTCTTGCCAAGTTCATACGCACTCCATTGTGTCTGTTCAATACCTGCCAATCGAGCAGCTTCTTCTTGTGTCAAGTCTTTTTCTTTCCGCAACTCTTTCAGTGCTTGCCCGAAATAATTTTGAGGAATACATTCAATTCCTGTAGCAGTCTGCAAGACTGACTTTTCAGATTTTAATGACATAATAATTGGTTTTTGTGAGTGATATAATGGTAGAAATAACGTAAATACAATCCCCTCTGGTTTCAGAGGGGATTATAACATAATAAAGTGATTGTACAATATGTTTTTCATTAGTTAAAAAGTCGATTCTTTCAATACTTCATCGATGAAATACATAATGAGCTTGTTCTCAAACTCCACATAAGGCATAATTTCGTCTATTTCACAGTGCTCGTTTGATATTGCATCCCTTATAGAAGCAATACAATCTCTAGTTACGGTCAGGAAAAGCTGAATCCGTTGATGCACTTCCCTATCAATTGCAACACCTTCATTTAAGAGTGTGTTCAAACTTATACCTTCTCGCTTACACAAATCAATTGAATTGCGTAAACTTTTAGGCAGTTCTTGATAAAATGAAGAGCGTCCGATAACAACCATCTGCTGAGCCCTAAATTTTAACTGGTTTTGGTAACTCATATACTGAGATTTTGATAACGGTAGTCTTTTTTTTAAAAAAAGAAATATTTTTCTATATTTATTTTTATACTATTTATAAAGCCTTGTGAATGATTTCGGACCAATGCCGACAAACTTTAAATACTCTCAATAAAAAGGTAGAACAGACTTGAGCCAAAAGAAGCCTAGCTGCTGTGGCACACTTGCCCACACCGAAGCTCACGGCTCGCAGAAAAAGAACGGGCAGTAGGCATGACTAGATATTCATTGTGAGTTGCTATCAGAATGGGGCGGATAACGGAATACAATGGAGTGCAGAGGTTCGTACAACAGAGCAGGACAATAGCTTTGCTGAGAAAGGTGAATTGATGTAACAAAGTAGTCTCTAAAATAAGGTCAACTTTTATTTAAGTACAATGGATTTAAAAATATCATATAGAGCTGCTAAAAAAAGCGGTATTATTATTAAAAGAAAAACTTGCTCTACCTTTTTCCTTTTCTTTTGCGTAATACGCATATAATCTGGACCTGTTTGAAGTTCTATTTTTGGAGATAAAGTCTGTAAGTATTTATTCAAAGCATCAGCATAATAAATTGAAATGCCTGGGATTACTAAAATACCGAAAAACTGTATCCAACTATTTTCAAAACTTCGTAATGGAGTATAAACGAGTCTGCCATAGAGAACAATAAAACAAATCCAAATAAAAAGGACACTCCACCCTATTAAAGCATTTTTGTTCGTTTGATTTTCCGAAAACTCTATACATTCCGAAAGTTCAGAGATAATACCATTTACCCATATAGGATCATCACCGCTTACCAATATGTAGTTTTCTTTATTTTCATCCAGTTGAGAATGCAGTAATTGTATCTCAATATTTTTACCATAATCAAGAGTATTATATCGCATATTTATTTTCTGAATTACCTTCTTTTCAATTAATTGGTTTTTATCGAATATGATCGTCGATTGGCTTTCATAAGAGGAGTTATCTGTTGCATCTACAGAAAAGATAAGGAAAACGTTTTCACTGGTTATCAATGATTGTTGTGCTTCCCTATTAACAATTTGGGCTAACTCACGTATTTTATCCGGATTGATTCTTTTCCCGTTTATTGATAATTTTCTTTTTTCGCGAACTATCCCTTTCATACTGATTATTTAAGTAATTCAATGTAATAGTAATATTTCAATCCTCCAATATAACATCTAATACACTTAATACTGTTTTTGTATATAAAAAAGGTAAAACAGCCTTGAGCCAAAAGAAGCCAAGCTGGTGTGGCATACTTGCTCACACCGAAGCTAAGGGCTCGCCGCCAAGGAACGGGAAGGAGGCACGACTGGACGTTCCGTGCGAGTGCGACTGGATGGGGCGGATAGTAAAATGACTAACCGTTAGTTTTGTTTACTTACTTTAATCTCAGTAAAATTTGTTATTCGTAATAAAATTCTTTCTAGTCCAATATGAAATTTATCACTCAGAATTTTTCGAAGTTCTTTAATTAGCTGAGAGGATTTTGACATTGCTTTCTGATAGTACTTTGTTTGATAGACAAATACCCACTCAGGATTAAATTTTGTATAGTCGAATTTTTCCATGTCAAATAACCATTCATAGTACAAGTCAACTTTCTTTAATTTTAGAAACTCCTTGCTAGTAGTATTAACATCGTATTTGAAACACAAATTGGCAATCCTATCTAAATAAGAATTTTGATTAAAATCGGAACGGGAAAAAATTGAGCGTCTCTTCTTTTGGTTTACGTCAAGCTTAAACTCCTTAATTAAATGCAACGTTTTTTGTAAGTCGAATTCGATTATTTCAAAAATGGATGAAAGATAAAACAATTCAAAATCAAATTTTTCTTTCAACTTCTTTAGAACGGCACT
Source organism: Chitinophagaceae bacterium (assembly GCA_043776595.1). GTDB lineage: Bacteria > Bacteroidota > Bacteroidia > Chitinophagales > Chitinophagaceae > UBA1930. Next base: position 6,408 of record JAYVRD010000025.1, read on the forward strand.
TCTAATAATAGACTTCTTTTCTTTTGGGACTTTGATGTATAGGCATCCAATAGAACCATATCCATGTGTACTTTCACATTTTGGACATTTTTCAAAAATTTCTTTTAAAATTAAATTGAAGTCCTTAGTTGACAGTTTTTTGAGACTATCATTATCAAAAGATTCAAGTGTTGGTATCAGTAAGTTTTGGTGACATTGTAGTTGGTTTTTTAAACTAAAATTCAAAAGTGCATACTTATGTTTTAGACTAAGGAGTTGCCCCTTATTTTCAATAAAATATTGCAACGCTTGCAATGATGAATAGTTTGAAATTGAATAACGAGATAGGAATTTTACTACCAAGTTACAAAAGTCGTTTAGTACAGTTTTCTTTAAATCTAATATTGCTGCCATAGTCAAGGCATTATCAAATAATTCAAATACTCTAGAATCAAAAAAATCATTATTAACGTCGGCAAATTCTACAATAAAATTTTGTCGATACTCGATACTCTCAAGCAAATTTTTAACGAGTTCAATAAAGCTATCACCTTCCTTGGTAGTTGATTGATACTTTAATTCAGTTAAGTGGAATCTATCAAAAAGTTTAATTATTGACTTGCGATTTCCATATACAAGAAACTTACCAACCCAATAATCATCAAAACTTTGAAGCCTGTCGGGCTGTGAGTTTGACATTGCATGTGAGGCAAATAAACCTTCCACAACATTTTCAAATAGCTTATCAAAGTTTGAATATTGGTCATAAATGATGTAGTTACAGTTGATAAACGACTCGAGTTTTGCAAAACCCTCCATTAAATCCCATATATGTTGATTAAAACTGTATCCTCCTCTTAATTGTGAATAGTAATGCTCTAAAATATTATTTGTAGCTTCTCTAATTTTTTGAAATGCCTCCGTGAAATAATCTTCCTGTGCTATAAAAGATAATAAATTATAATCTGTATGTGATTTAAGTTTTACCGCTTCTTCTAATGGATCAATTGCTGTTAAATATTTAATAACATCATTATCAACTTGCTTATTTAAAAAATAGCTACCTAAAAATCTTGATAATTGTTTTTGATTATACTTCGCAATAAAGTAAGTGATGAATTTTTTATCTGTTAGTGCTGTTTGGATAATTCCTTCGTAAATATCATTTGCCGATTTATAATTACCAACTTGATAGTGTATATAAGCCTGTTTTAGTTTCTCTTTATAATCATCAACATTATTTCTCAAATCAGTAAAAGTTTTTTGAAATTGGAATCTACTGTAAGAGCATTGGAAGCAATCACACTTTGGATGATTATAATAGTGTGTACAAACTATTTTGCGGTTTTTTTTTGACTTCAAATGAAAAACTAGATTAGTTGTTAGATTTCTTAGAACTTGTTCAACCTTCTCTTGATAATTATTTATTGACGATAATAAAGACTCGTCTTTGAAACTAATGTTTTTATTATCATCTATTACTACATTCTCAAAAAAATCAGTTAAGATATCTGGCGTGCATGAAACAGTGAAATGATTATAATGAGTTTCCGAATTTTCAGATTCACTAAATGGGTAATACTCAATAAGTATATGAGTTGGAATGAAATCAATTTCCGAGTACAACTGAGTGTACAAGAAAACTAAACTTTCTAACACTGTCTTCTTGATAGTTGCTTTAAAAGAATACTTCTTGTTAGGGATTATTTTGTAAGGAATAATGCTAATAGGAATTCCATTAATATTTCTCAACTCTTTAAATAGATCCGTAAAGTTTTTATAGTAGTGAATAATTGTAGTTGAAAACCTATTTTTAAAATCAGGGTGAATACTTAAAAAATTACAATTCTCATCTCCAAAATCGGTATGATTTGATGACAAGAAATAAGCCTCACTTATCGCATTAATTTCACAAAAATGACAATATGAACCAATTATTTCCCAATCATTTTGACTATTCTTTTTCTTGTGGAAGGGTGCTAATCCTTTTTTATATCGTTCAGAAAACTCATTGCTTATTATTTGCGGGGTATTAAGTATATGAGTTGCCTGATTTAAAAAATAATCTATCTGCCTAACTTGTTCTTCTAAATGATTATTTGTAACCAGATTAGTTGAAGGGAGGAGTGAATCTGATGAAACACTAGTATTATTTTCACCAAGTAATTTTTTCCCTTTTTGCTTTAACCATGATGCTTTATGCTTTTCCCATTCTTCAATAACAACATTATGTGTAATGAAACAAACCCTTTTCGTTACAATCAATTCTTCTAATTCTGTTAAGTAGCTACTGTATCCATGTATGTCTATTAAATCTCTAAGAGAGCAGTTATCAATTAATAAGTATACCATGTGCTAATTTTAAAAATCGAATATACTAAATTTATTAGCACATTTACAAATCACTATTTAGTAAAACAGCCTTGAGCCAAAAGAAGCCAAGATGGTGTGGCACACCTGCCCACACCGAAGCCTAGCTGCTCGCCGCCAAGGAACGGGAAGGAGGAACGACTGGACGTTCCGTGCGAGTGCGACTGGATGGGGCGGACAGTGCAATGACTGCAAGGAATGTGGACGCACAGAGCGGTACTGCCATAGAGCATAGCGAAGCTATAAGGGTTGGTTTTGTGAAGGTAGTACCAAACGCAGACAGGAGCCGCACGGCGAGCAAAACAACAGAAGGAAGCGTGTGAATGGAAAGACGAGTGAAGGATTGCACCAACCGTGAGTGAAGCATGGTGGAATGAGTTTGGTAGATGGAAGTGCTATAGGTGTAAAGTATAAGGAGGAGAAGGGTTTGAGTATGGCTATACTTTCCCCTATTGCACCATGTGTGATGGCACGAATGTAGCCGAAGCGAAACGGCAAGGTGGTGAAGTGCAAGACAAACGGGTCTGACATACACCGAGAGCTTCCCGAACGAAGGAGAGTATGAGGAAAAAGTATGACAAACTGCGAAGCTACCCAACGGGCATTGCAGTGAAAAACATTCCTTGAAGGTTTATTAAGGGAATATGTTTTTGTCTGCAATGGTTTGGCGTTCTTTTTATCGAATACTGACTGAGAGAGACCGATTTACCAACTACTTTGATACGTTACCAAAAATTAGAGGGTTCTCTTTAATAAGAGAATCAATTTGGGGTGGTAGAAAATACATTCTTAGTTCATCATTCTTCCAAAAACTAATATTAACAATCCCGTTTTTAGCCAATTTATTAGTTTTATTGTAATCAATGGATAAAACATAAAATGAGTGAGCCTTCTCATCAATATTATTAAAAATTGGAATGGGAAGCTCATGCTCAATATCATCTTTCATAAAAGTTATACTGTTTACAGGGTAATCTGCCTTAACAGTATCAATGTACTGCTGACCAAGTTTAATAAATTCATCTAGCCTTATAGAATCAGAACTTATATCACGATTCTTTACCTGTACATTATCAGCATACTTAATGGAATTTGGGACGCCCATAATATCTCGTTGATAAAGTACTAATTCAATTTTTTTCTTATATTTATTTTCTTTATCATGTTTTGCTGTACAATAAAAACTTAAACAACAAAATATGGCTAAACACATTTTCATTTTATACATAATTTAAAAAGTTAGTGTTGAATGATTACAGACCAGTTAAAGGGTTTGTATTTACCCCCTTGAGAGCAATAGTGCTGTAAATAATACATGGCAGCCAATCCTGGCATTCTGCCTTTTGCATCATCAAGCCCTGCACCAAAATGGTCACCAATTGTATATCTAAAACTAATATTATTGGCTGATTGAACTGTTACACTCACATCAATCTTACAATAACCTCCCATTGCTACCCAGTTATGAAAATCTTCCCCACCAGGGTTTCCCCGCATTTGTGAGTTTTCTTTCCTTAGCCTCCTTAATCCAGCATTTCCATCATCAGTAGAAAGTAATGTTCCATAATAGTGATAATAAAGTGTTGTATAGCTTTCAAAAGCACCACTTAAACGTTTAAAAGCAGGGTCGGCATTTATTCTTTTTGACATTGTGCTACTTGCATCAAATTCTATAAAAGATTTATCCCCACTAACAAATTTGTTATATAATGTTCGGGCATCAGGATCTCCATAAGTTCCACCTAGAAAGATAGAACTAAAAATACCTAGTGCAGTTTGTTCTCCTTCTTTTGAATTCAAATAAGAATCAACACAACCATTTTCCTTGTCTGGGATTGGGGATGTACTCATTTGGCTATCATTTGGAGCGGTAGCAAACACACCAGCAGAATAATTTTGCGTTTCACCACCGCCACCAACCATGTCTTCAAATGCTTGATTTGCTAATATAAATTCTAACTCGGCAAACCTTAAATCAAATAATTTCCAATCAGTCAAATACGCCCTCCCATCCATGTTTATACTAGATTGATTGGGAGCATTAGATTGCCAAGAATCATCTACATAGCTATTCTCAAACGGGTTCTTCAATAACATCCCATCTGGGTCAATAAACCTAATAGGGTTGTCATTAACATACGTATAAGTACTCCATCTTCTACCAGCCTCTGCCATAGGGTCTATCACATGCCACCTACCTATTTGGTTATCGTACATTCTTGCACCATAATCTTGCCAATCTAAGCTACTGCCATCAGCAAATTCATTTCTTTGTTCTTCTTTACCATTAAATTTAAGTTTGTTGGCAGCACCACCAAAGCTTCCAGCTTTACTACTAATGCCTTGCTGTACTAACCCATACGGATAATAACTGTTTTCTTCTAACAACCTACCTCGTACATGCTCAATATGTATATCATCAAAATAAACAGAGTATTTAGTATTAGTATTGCTTACATAAATGTACAAATATCCGTTCTTAGTTACATCAATTCCATCACCATTATTTGCTTGTAGCAGTACGGCAGGGTTGCAGTTGCCATCGTGTTGTTGCAGTAGTGAGCTAAAACCAGAACCACTACTCACCATTTTAAATTGTTCCTCGTCTAGTAATACCCAGTTAAGATAAGCTGCTTCGTTTTCATCGTAGTTAGTTTGTGTTCCTAAAAAGTCTAATATTCCAGGTGTTAATGCACTGCCACTTCCTGTGGTAAACGCACCATTCTTTGCACCATTTTTTACAATACCGTTGGCAAATAATGTGGTTAATATATTTTCAATAGAGCTTGCATTATTGGGTGTACTATTTATTTCTACATTTTTATCAAACCAACCTAAGACATTGGCATTTACATGGTCTCCAACCATTACTTTTAGCACAATGCCTGCACCTACTACGGCACCAATTCCATTTTTTTCAAGCTCCTCGTCGGTTGTTCCTAATTTCTGCACTTTACTACCACCTGCTGCATTTTGAAAACAGTCATTTTGGGTTACTCTGTTATCTAAAGGTGTAAAAATTTGGTTTTCAAACGTATAATTTGCATCTTCAAAACTGGCATGATACACATCGGTTTTTTGTTCATCGGTTAGAATCATGCGTACATTGCCTAAATGGTCTTTTATGTAGTAATCGTAAGCATAACCAGTAAGGCTGTAATTGGCATCCCGTATTTCTCGTACCCTGCCTTCTTCGGTGGCTATAGATTGTAGGGTATCGTTTTGATACAAAAATGCCCCCATGTACAAGGTTTTAGAGGTAATGTTTCCTCCCTTTATATCGTTTACCTCTTTGGCTATTTTATTACCTGTAGCATCATAGGTGTAGGTTATTTCGCCAATCGTTTCTGTATTGCTGTGCAGATATACATAGCTAGGTAGGTTGAGGTAATTGTAATTTATGGTATTGATGCTTTTGTTTTTATCTTGCACCATATTGCCTGCCACATCATAGTCATAATCATCATTTGTACCGTTCCATCCATCTTTAAAATCGCCTAGTTTATTATCGGCTGTTACTTCATCTACTACTTTGCGTAGCTTATTGCTATTGCTAAAATAAGTATAGGTAAGGTTATCTATTGTTTCGCTGGTGGTTAGCTTTAATCCTTTCTGCACCATACTCAAAATATTACCATTGGCATCGTAGGTTAACCCGCTAACGCTGTAATCTATATTGGCTGTTTTATTAAAGCTGCTGCCTGTGTATTGGTTAAAATCTGCACCAATTAAGCGATTCACATTGTCGTAGGTATAATCATACTTTCTTCTTTCATCATCTCCTTTACTTCTCCAAGTAGTACCTGCGATATTGCCATCGTATTGTGGGTTGGTATAGGTTTGCCCTGCAATAATATTATTAGCATTATTATAGGCTAACTCGTATCCAAACCAATGGTTGCTTTGGTTGTTGATATAGCCTCTATTTACGCCAAGTAGCCAACCCCGTATGTTGTACTCGTAGTTTAATGTTTCTAAAGCGGTGTTACCCGATGGGGCTAATTTTTTAGTAACCAACTGCCCAAGCTCGTTATAGCTATTTTGAAGAATGGTTTTATCTCCCGAACTATTCATGTTTTTGGTAACAGTGTTTATTCTACCTACATGGTCGTAACTGTATTTGGTAAGTATGGTATGCGATTGTGCATTAGTTCCTGATTTTTGGTGTGCTACATGGCTACGTAACAAGCTGCCTGCATAACCATATTGATTGGTTACAATGTCTGTACCACCTGTATAATTGGTTTGTTTAGCTTGTAGCACCCTTCCATATTCATCGTAAATGGATATAGCATAAGTATAGTTGCTACTACCCAGTATGTTGGTTTTAATACCTGTAACAGCCCCTCGTATTCTGTTGCTTGCTGTTATAGGCTGTGCAAATTGTGGCGATACATTGTAGCTGGTATAAAAATTTGAACTATTTACATTAGTAGTTGTAAGTCCAGTACTTACGGGATTACCATTTGCCGATACCCAACTATAATCATCGTAAAAAGTTTCTAAAGTAATAGTATATGTACCACTGATTGTAGGATAGTCGCTACTTGCAGCAGCATTGTTTATAATATCGTCTTTACTTAGTGATGAAGTGATAATGCCTGATTTGGTTGGGCGACTTTGCGTATCGTATTTTACAAATGCCCATTTACCATTTTGCCTTAATTTAATATCCTGTGTCATTACCACCCTACCCAATAAGTCATAAGCAATATAGCTTTTCCCATTTTCAGGGATATATTTCATGATGGTTCTACCCTTGGTATCATAATAATAGGCATAGCATAGCCCAGTACGGATGGTTGCATTATTGATTAAGTCCCAATTTGCTACTCGTAAAGCGTCTACTGCTTTTGGGGGTAAAACAGCTCGTAAATGGTTCATTTCATCATAAATGTAATAGGTACAAAGCCATCCGTTATGCCCTGTTGCAGGTGAGGCATATAATTGCACTTTGGATAACACAATTTTGCCTGTTTGGTCTTTGTAAATTATTTTACTGATACCCTTTTCATCTATGCCTTCTTCTACTATTAAACTACCAGCATTATAATAAGTAGAAGTAGTGGGGACATCATCTTCACTGTTTATATCAATCATCCACAAGCGTACACTATCAGCTGTTGTATTGATTCTTTGCATTACTGCTTTGCCTCTATTTGCACCAGCCCAATCGTCCCCTTCTGGCATGGCTTTTACCAAGCGTTGTAGGGGCGAAGCATCGAGATTGGTTTTGCTATAAATGGTATGCTCATTGGGGAATAATGATTTATAAAAAATCGAATCATATACAAGTGCATTAGTTTTAAATTTCCCATCATTTGTATTGCCAGTTTGTTGTGTGTATGGCAAAAATTGGGTTGTGGTTCGCCCAAATTCATCATAGTACACAGTTGATACCACATCCTTTTTGGTTGGAGACCCTTGCTTGGTTACATTTTGTATAGGTCTTCCTAATTTATCCAAATAGTTGGTGGTTACTACTACATGTTCAGGTATTGCATTCAAAGTAACCTCTGATGAATCTTGGGTTGGTTTTAACGGTACAAGTATCCGTTGAAATATTTTGGATGGCTTGGGGTTGTATTGCTGTATAAGTGTTGGTGGTGGAACATACGCTCCTGCTGTCGTATCTTCATACGTAAACTGTGCTGTACAAGTATTACTGTGTAGCAGTTGCATTACTACTATCAATAGCGAGATATAATAAAACTGCTTTCTCATAAGCATTGTTTGTATTGGTTTGTTAATTACCGCTTATTGCGTTTTTTATTTGACTACTCAATGGGCTAACCGATGGAGCAAAAATGCCAATCAGTTGCCCAGATTCATTGATTAGAAATTTTTGAAAATCTCCTCCTATTGGATTATTAGCCACTCCATTTTCAGTTTGGGTAGCCAGCCAATGATATATTGGTTGCATATTTGAACCAGTAATAGATTGCTTACTAGCCAATAAAAAAGTAACACCATATTGAGTTTGGCAAAACTGTTTTATTGCACTATCTGTTTTAGATTCATGTCCAAAACTATTACTCGGGAACCCGATAATAACTAAGCTATCTGGATATAGTTGTTTTAACTGTTGAAGCTTTGCCAACTGTCCCACATTTGGACTTTCGGTTGCAATATTGACAAGCAATATTTTTTTACCTTGATACTGGCTCATGGTATGTGAAACTCCGTTTATATCTTGAAACTGGAGTGTGTAAAAACTGGTTGTTAAAAAACAAAATGCTGCTAATAATAGTTTCATAATTTATAATTTAATATTCTTCTTCTGAACCTTCTCCAAAACAACTAAGCTCACAGGGGCTTGTATTGACTACTTCTTCGTGATAGGTACTTTGTGAGCCATCGCTAAAACAGTAGCGTTGTGTGCAAACCCAACGCCAAACCCAATCCCCATCAACAATAACTTTCTTCCACACAGAAGCTGTTACGGATAGCGTACCTAATTCGCAACTACCATTTATTATTTTGAATTGTGGGTTGCCGTTGGCACAGGTACAATCTATGCCTTGAAATTCCCTTTTTACATAGCCACATGAATCACTAAATGGATTGGTATCTCTGTATAGAGAATCATAATAGCCCACACTTGAAGGAGAACACTCTCTTGAAAAAGCTACCCAAACTGGCTTAATGCTAATATTCATAATGGTATCGGAATAATCAAATCGCTTAACAATATTTCTATCCTTATTCCGAATTATTTTAACTCTATTGAGATTATCGTACTCGGTATAACCAATGGTGTTATTTGCATCGGCAGTGCTGGTTACCCCTAGCATCGGTTCATAAGTGTAAGTAACCATGTTCGCATCTTTAGGATGCAACCGTAGTTCATCTATTAAGCCACTCCCACTAACTGTTACGGAGCCAATCCCTGTAATCGTAGTTTGGTATAAACTCCAACTATTTTGTGTTGCCAATGCAGTAGTGAGTGAAATTCCATTCACACTTACCGATGCTCCTGTTTTTACCCAAACAGTTACTAGATAGATTTTAGAAGTTGATAATGCTGATTTTGTTATACTTCCATTGGAAAGATTGTAGCTTTTATTCCCCGTAACACTATAAGTATTGTCTCTTTGGGTAGAACCAATGCTCCAATTACCCATTCCATCAGACTCAAAACTTGTATAAGCAACATCAGTATTGATAGCATTGGAAATTTTGGCAATAGGATATTGTTGGTTATAGTCTGCTATTACACTACTTGATTGCCCAGTTTGAAGATTGGTTATTTCAATAGGGTTGCATTTGGCATCGTAACTTACTATTTGCGATTGTGCTTTGAAATAACTTGTATTCCTGTTTAATACAGAAGCATCGAATGTTCCAATGGTGCTTTGTATGAGGGGTTTGTTTGTTTCTAATGAATAAACAATATCAGGTTTAATTGCTCCTGAGCTTAGCTCTTTATAGCTTGTCATACTTGCTGCTAACATGCGAGGATTATTATCGCCTGTAATCCATGTTTCGCTAGCGACTTGTGAGTTTAATATGCCACTATCTCTTAGCTTTCCTATAGCACCGCCTATAGTATAATCATAGGCATAGTAGTGTCGTTGTTCTATGTTTAATCCTCTTGTTTTATCATAGCTGGTTGTTAACTTTTTAATATTGTAATTTGCATCGTATTCATAGTTTTCGATATTAGTACTTACTGAATTATTCAAATGAATTAAAGTATCAATTTTTGAAACCAAGCTTATATGCCCACCTGTTGGATAATATTCCTGCCCAATAAATATTTTAGTCTTTGGAGTTGTACCAGAACGAGGTCCAAAATAAGTTGTAGCTGAGTGTCCCAATTTTATGGCTTTAAAATCATCGGTTGCATAAATGACTGTATCGATTTGGTAATTATTAATAGTTCGTTTTACAAGATTACCTGCATTGTTAAATACAGAAACTCTTTTCGGCAGTCCTATCCCCCAATTGCGTATATCTTTAGGAGTATAAGGGAAGGCTACGGTGTTATCATCTGCATTTACGTCTGTAAAGTCTGTAAAGTCATACACTGTTTTACCTAAACTTCTTCCGGTTTGCTCCATGTTTACTACTTCAACTCGACTGTAGCCAACATGATTCCCTTGTACATTGCCGATTTCTGCAATAGGTTCACTACAAATGGCTGTAAAATCATTGATAGTTGTACTTCCGTTAATGACTACTTCTCGATAAGGAAAATCATATCGAGGAATATCCCCAAGGAAACCAGAGCTTTTTCCATTTTCTTTTATATATCTTATCCATTGGATATTTACTGGTGCTGCCGTATCAGGATTGTATTGGAATATATTAGATACTCTTAACCCTCCTGAATAGGTTAAGCTTGAACTGTTATTAGCAATTTTGTTTTCCCAACTAATATTGACAGGAAAACTAGTACTAATAGAAGTACCAGAAGAGATTTCTGTTTCTAAACGATAGTTGTTATTCGGTACATTAAATGACCAAGATTTAATCCCTTGATAAAACAAATTATACAGAGATATTGCAGTACTGGCATAAAGCACCGTTCCATCTGTGCTCTTTATGTAGCAGTTTAAATTTCCTGAGCCGCTAATCGGAGCATAACCAACTCTTGAAACAGATTTATCTAGTGCAAATACCAATTGGTGTTTGGGATTAAATACTTGTGAAAGTGCTATTGTGTTTTGCGAAGCAGTAGTGGGTGTTGATATTTGGAAAGTATGTGGTTCTTTATCATAAGAAAGATGGTCATTCAGTCCATAATTATAAACGATATAACCTCCTCCTGGCGAAGTGATTTTAGTTAATGTACCATTAATGTACCATCAAGAGCTACAATTGTTGTTTGCCTATCTGCACCTCCTGTATAGCCAGCAACATTGGGTATTTGATTTTGTCCGTTGTAAATACCATTTAAGAAGCCCCAATAATCACGCATATTTGCTGTAGTATCTCCTGCTGTACCTAACTTTGGTAGATAACCATAATAATCAAATTTGTACCCCTCTTGTTTCTCTTTCGAGGTAAATGGTGTAACTGTTTTTAACATTAAGCGAGTTTCTCCCATACCTCCTGCACCACCATGCCAACCACCTCCTGCAAGCAATTGTGCTGTATCATATCCTAGCAAATAGCCAAAGCGAAGAATTGTATCGCTAATTTTTATTTTTGAAATAGCATAACTTTCATCCGTATTCTTGTATTCAAGACTATACACAAAAGATACATGTGTATTATTAGGAAAATCTATTGATTGAATTCGTTGCTCACTTTGAATTTTCGTTCCTTCGGGAATGGAGGGCGTTGAAATCGTTGAGCCATTAAAATAAGCTATTTGAGGAAATTTATAACCTGTCATATTAGGATTATTTCCTTGATAATTTATTCGGATGGTGTCTGTGTTAAAAGCGGAAATAATTTCAGTTAGATACCATGCCGTTGCATGTGCTTTGTTAGCATAGCCAATTGGTATGGAAGCATTATTATAGTATACATAATTAACACCTACGCTTGCATATTCTGCGGCAGTAAAATCATACTTTGTTCCATCTTCAGTTATGATTCGGAAAGATTTAAGTGTTTGATAAAAAATACTCGCTTCCTGAAAAAAAGGGATGATCTTGATTTTTGATGACGGCACAGTTACGATTGCACCATTCTTTCCAAGATAAAATTTCCCTGAACCTCCGGGACAACTGAATTGAAATTCATCAGGCTGTGTATCTAAACTATCATAATAATATTTAAGGGCACTATCCCTGAAATCTGTAAGTACTGTTGCTGCATATAGATAACCATAAGTAGGAACATCATCCGGCATCCCTCTCACTTTTCTTGTTATACAACCTCCTGCATTTAATGACCACCCCAAGCCTACTGTGGTGGCTGCTTCACCTGCTCTAATACCTGTCGCAGCATAGCTTAATGAAATGTCTAAACCGATACCACTGCTAGAGCTTTTGTATTGATAAATAGGTACTGAAATTTGAGGTAAGCCCGTAAAATAATTTACTGCCATTCCGCCTACTTCATTTGCTTTACTACTATTAGCTGATAGCCCACTGCCTGCAAAATTGGGAATCTCTTGTGCAGATACAAAGTAGCCAATCAACATTACTCCAATGGAGAAGATAATTTTTCTCATAATACAATATTTCTATTAGTACATTATTTAAAAGTTATACCCCACCCTAAACTTCAATGCTTCCCCTCTAGGTACTTGCTGATAGCTTAAGAAGTCCCAGAGCAATTGAATATTGCTGGTTTTCTTCTTCCCGATTTTTAGCTTCTTGGTTACACCTATCAATCCACTCTGTTGCCATACATTGATATTGTTGTAGATGTCGCTCAGCTTACCAAACTCATGAAAATAGGTTTGCTCATAGCCGCCACTTACCCACCAATTGCCTTTTATTTTATAGTCCAAGTAGCTTCTAAATCCTACCCCTTGATTGGTGAGTTTGATATTATTGAACCCAGTACCCCAACCCATTTTGTAGCTTACTCCCATGCCTACTGCACTTTTATCGTTTAGCTTATAGCCAATGGTTAAAGCCATATCACTGGTATTGGGTAGTAAGCCATTTACCTTTTGTGTTTGCAGGGTAAAGCCATATTCTAAGCGTTGAGCAAAGGATTTTGTTTTTTGGGTATTGGGCTTAAAGTTGGGCATATCTGCATCACTTCCATTGCCTCCTAACTTAGTTACTTGTTTCTTTAACTCTGTAAGCTTGCTTTGAGCTTGTTGTATGTTTTGCCTCACTTGTTGCATGGCATTCGGTCCACCTGCTGCAATGCGTTGGTCAAGGAGTTGCTGTATATTGGCTCTGGTTTGTAGCCCTGCTAAGCTTTGAGGTGTGCCATAGTTTTCGGGTAGTTTAAAGATTTGAGCGAGCATACTATTCTTTGCCATAAAGTCTTTAAACAGTGGTGTTTCTCGTAAGAGGGCAATTGCTTTTTGTTCTATCTTCTTGGGGTCTTTAAGGTAACTTTTGTATTCGTTTAATTGTTGTTGATAGTAATACACTTCTTTGTTCATCTTCATCAACTCCTTTCCTAAGCCATATTCCTTTAATTGAGCATTCAGTTGTTGTTTTCTTTCTCTGATGATTCGTTTAATCTCATTGGCTGCTTGTAGCTTGCTTTCAAATTGTTTGAGTTCTGCTTTGGCTTTGTTCAGTTGTGGGGTAAGTGGATTATTGGCTTTGAGGTTCTTATCTAAAAAGGCTAAGGATGTTTTTAATGTATCAAACTGAGGGATATATTCTTTAAGTGTTTTGTTGTTAGTGGTACTATCTAGTTTTTCATGGAGAGCTGCATACCGTGCTTTTGTATCTGCAAATAGTTTGTTGGCTGCGGTGCTATCTTTTCTTCTGAGTTTCTTTTCTAATTTGGCTTCTTGCTTTTCTAAGTGGTGAAGCATTTTATCGGTGCTGCTAGTGATGCTGTTTTGGAGTTTGTCAAACTTGCTGGTGATGCTATTAAGAAATTTGGAAGTGGTGGTGCTCGGTAATGCCGTTGCATTATCTCCCTGCTGGCAGATGCCTGTGTTTGTTAAGGTGAGTGTTAGCAATATTGCGATTAGGTATCGCATGTTTGTTAAGGTTAAGCAGTTAGAAAATACACGGGGTACTCATTCTAGTTCTGAATTAAACGTAGAGAAGTTATTTGATACAACAAAATTATTTTTTTGTAATGCAATATGAATCTTGCAACACATACACTATTGAATACCTTTGTAAGGTAAGTGGGGTATGAGTTTGAGGGAAAACCATGTCATATAAAAAAAGTATGATACCAGTTGCTCTTTAAGCAAATTCTCCTCCCTGTCAGTCAAGTATTGCCATTGATATAGTTTAGGTCATGCGTAATCGTGTAGTAGTTTCAGCAATAAGTACCTCTCCCCTCCGCTACCCAGGTGGTAAATCACGGGCAGTCAAAACAATACTTGCGTTTATCCCTCAACATGTTTGTCGTGTTTGCTCTCCTTTTATGGGTGGAGGCTCTATTGAGCTTGCTCTTGCTGCCAAGGGTGTACAAGTATATGGCTATGATAATTTTGAACCGCTTGTAACCTTTTGGCGTGTCCTCTTACAAAACCCTAAGGGTTTGATGAAAGTAGTACAACGCTACTATCCCCTTCCTACATCAAGGTTCTATGCATTGCAAAAAAAGTATCATCGTCTAAAAAATAAGACCCATCAAGCAGCCGTATTTTATGCTCTTAACAGAGCTTCGTTTTCAGGTACTACTTTCTCTGGTGGTATGTCTTTAGAGCATCCTCGATTTACCCAAAAAAGTATTGATAAACTGCAAGATTTTAAGGTTAACAATCTACAAGTAGCAAAGGCAGATTTTACCTTTTCTATCGCAAAGCATAGCAACGACTTCTTATACCTTGACCCACCGTACATAATCAATGCAAAATTGTATGGAGATAAAAAAATACAGTCCGTTCCTTTTAATCATGAAGCACTCGCTGCTTTGTTACACAAAAGAGAGAGGTGGATATTGTCTTATAATGATTGCTCTTTGGTTCGGAAGCTCTATAAAGGCTATCGCATGAAAGTGCTTACATGGAAATACGGGATGAATACAACTAAGCAGTCCAATGAGCTAGTAATCTTTAGTCATGATATAGATTTGTAGTTGTAACCCACCCCGTATTGTATTTCTTAACCACATACAGCACGATTTATCGCTGCTGTATCTGCGAATGCAGTTGCTTGTTGGCATTGTTTGCTGCCACCACTGCCCAAATGATAGAAGCAATCCACGCAAGGATGCCGCCAACAACAGGCAGTATAACGAATAAGATAACTGCAAGGACAAGCATCACTAATCCTCCTATCACACTTGCATAGAATAGCCCAAGTGGTCCAAATAAGAACGATAAGAGAAATGCAACGCCAACGCTTTTTGCCTTCCCAACCACAATCACCGTTTGGCTGTGTTGTGGTTGGTGTATTTGTTGTTCCATAGTGGGTATTTTACAGGGTTAAAATCCTTTTTTTGATTTGAGTTCCGTGATTTGTCCTTTGAGGCTCTGAAACTCCTCAACGTTGAAGTAGGTGGCAATCTTTTCCATAATACCGATGTATTGGGATTGGAGGGCTGTGCCTATGGCATTGTACACACCAGGGTCTTTGAGCAGCATACCAGCCGATTCTTTATAAGTGTGTCGTGCAGTCGTGGCAATTTTGATATTCTCAACGTTTGGTATCTGTACCGATTTTGACCAAATTTTCTCACCCGTTAATGGCTCAAGTCCCGAGAGGTTAATTTTCCCAATGAGTGAAGCAGTGCCTTCATACGAATAGGTAATGTCTTTGGTAAAGAGGTTTACATGTTCCTTCCAGCCACCGTCTGCTGCCACAAATTCGGGGCTTATTTCAATCACGACCGCAACATCTACTCGCTTCTTATCTTCAAAAATCATTTCATCATAGGATACATATGGTCCTTTCATCGAGAATCCTTTAGAGATGATTAATTCTTCTATATCTCCACCGAGTGCTGTTTGAAAACTTTTGAATAATTCAGTACCCCCTTCCGTGAAGGATTTTGCATAGTATGGTTTTAAGGAAGCCAGTACCATTTTAGCAGAGCCAGATTTGTTGGTTGTTTTGGGGATGTAATCAAAGGTGAATGTTTGCTTAGTTGGTTGCACGGGGGCTTTGATTACACTGCATCCTGTAAAGAGGATAAAAGAGAAAAAAACAAAGAGGTTTTTTTGCATAGTAACAATTGTTTTGGTGAGTAATAAGAGCAAGGTAAAGGAAATATTTAAAATTGGGCGAATTCGCCCAAAGATTTTTTTACGAGAATGTTCTCTTTGACAAATGGCATATTTGAAAAATCAGAACCTTCTAACCGCTTTTGGAGAGCATGTGAGAATGCTGCGAAAGAAAAAAGGAATGACATTAGAAGAGCTTGCCTATGCTAGTGATATAGAACTTAGCCAAGTACATCGCATTGAAAAAGGGAAAACAAATTTGGCACTCTCAACTGTTGATGCCATTGCGAAGGGTCTTGAAATATCGATTGGTGAACTGCTAAAAACATTTTAAACACCCCTTTTATCATTCTTGTATGTATTGCTATACTACTTCCAAAAAAAGTATATGGCAAAAACAACCAACGCAAAGCCTACAGCTTTTGCTCCTTCAACAACAAGTTTCTCAGAGTTGCTATTCAAGATTGGGTATCGTTTCCCGATACAACAGGTCTTCACTGATTTCTTAACCATGTCTATTGCTGCTTGTACGCAAAACCTGCATACCAAAAAATCATGGTATGAAGATGAATACATGACAACTATTGCTACCTACAAAGACTCAGAGCTTCGGCATGAATTTCCGAAAGCATTTGCAGCATTGATTGCTGAAATGGAAGAACGTACTGGTACTGGAATGGGCAACGATGTGTTAGGTGATTTCTTTGAACGGAATATATCTAACGGAAGAAATGGACAATTTTTTACACCCTATCCTATTTGCCAGTTTATGGCATCTATTACCAACACTGATGCAGTGGCTGATGGTACAAAACCACTGCATATCCTCGACCCATCGTGTGGGTCGGGAAGAATGTTATTGGCTGCCCATCGTACCAATGGTACACAGCATAAGTATTATGGTATTGACATTGATAGGACTTGCGTAAAGATGGCTGCTCTTAATTTGTTTCTGAACGGGATGTGGGGTAGTGAAGTGATGTGTGCCAATGCACTCAGTCCTGATGACTTTGTGATAGCCTATCGTATTTTGCTTATTCCACTGGGCATATTCAAAATTGAAACAAAGGAAGCATCTAAGTTATGGCAGATGCACAAAAACAGTTTCCCTTCTGCTGTAGCAAAGTCAACTGTTGAATCAATTGTCTTTACTTCTGTTCCTACCACAACAAATCCAACACAACTTGATTTGTTTTAACCCCTCGATGGAGGGGTTTTATTTTTCCTCTACTATGCTTTTGAAGTCATTCTGGGTCGCACTTTTCTAAAAAATAACTGTCCTTTCAGCAACAAAAGCAGCCATGTATCTTGCTTAACGGGCACTGTCCTTTGCCGATTCAATGGGGCTGTTTAGGTTCGCATTATAAATAAGCAGTAACAAATTTTAAATACACAAAAAAGTAATTGAATAATAAAATATCATTTTTATGCTACGTTCAAAATTAGCTCCTATGACTTACAAAAGAGATAAAGATAAAGTGGAGATTACGGGTGATGCAAAAGATATTAAACCTTTAGTATGGTTTGATATCATCACATCAAAACTGCCATTAGTTGCCACCTTTATTGGTCTATTGGTTACAATCCCAAAGGCAATTTTTATTCCAACTGTATATCAATGGCTAAAAAAGAAAATCCCTTTTTTGATTTCTTTTGGGGTGGTGGTGGATTTATTTTCTGGTTGAGAGGGTAATTGGATGTCCCCCTTGTTATGCAATTAGTGTAGGTAAAAAGCCTTACAGCAACGACAACTGCCCATTCTCAGGCTCTCGATACCTGTATTGATTGAGATACTGTTCAACCGCTTCTTTAGGGGTGGCATACTGTTCTCTTGAATAAATAATCACCGCTTCATGAGTATAGTATTGGGGCTGTGGCAAGGGTCCGGTAGTGGCACTAAATGGTTTTGAAGTTGTACCATCAATAAGTAGTTTGATGTAGATATGATACTGTGGCAAACTCACCATATCATCAGCTTTGAAGGTTGGCGTAAATTCTTCTTCGAGTATGGATGCATCGGATGCTCCAATACGAAAGCAAATAATCGTTCCAACATTTCCTATAATGGCTGTTCTAATTTTCTCATGTAATTGGTCGATGTATTGATGGGTGATAAACAGGCATAAGCCGTATTTTCTAGACTCAGCTAAGATGTCTGCGAAGGAGAGGGTAACAAAAGAATGTACTTCATCAATGTATAAGTAAAAGGGGGTGCGTGTTGAAGGTGCTTGTGTTGCTCTTGCTAACGCTGCTGTCTGAAATTGGGTAACTAATAAGGAGCCTAAGAGTTGCGTTGCATCTTCGCCAATCACTCCTTTTGAAAGGTTAGCTATGAATATCTTGCTAGTATTCATAATGTCGTTAATACGAAACAATGACACTCGTTGCCCTACAATATTTCGTAACACAGGATGTGTTTGAAACAATCCTACCTTATTGATAACAGGAGCGATGAACTCTTGTTTCATCTGCGGTGGTAAGGGGTTGAATTCTTTCTGCCAAAACCTGCGTAAGGCAGTGTCTTGTATATGCCGCATGACTGTTGTTCTAAAGTCGTAGTCGGTTAGTAACGGTTGGATGTCAAGGAGGCTTGCATCTGGATAATAGGTTAAGGAAAGAAGGGTATTCCTAAGAATATGCTCTAGTCGTGGTCCCCAACTTTCTGCCCATATTTTTTTGAATGTTCCTACGATGGTGGAAGCAACAATATGTCTGTTGTGTGGGGTAGCGTATTGGAGTGGGTTGAATGCGATAGGATGCTCCTCGTCCCCAACATTGAAGTACACGACATCTTGTATGCGATGTGGAGGAATGTAGTCTAAGATAGATTGAGCAAGGTCGCCGTGGGGATCGATAATTGCTACCCCTTTCCCCTTTTCTATATCATCAATAACCATATTTAAAAGCAAGGTGCTTTTGCCTGCCCCTGTCTTTCCAATGCAATAGATATGTCCACTTCTATCCTTGTCTTTTATACCGAATTTTTGATGGGTGTTGCGGTGGTTGGTAGTACCGATATAGGTGATGAGTTTTCCTTCTGCCATTCTCACACTGTACCTAACGCCACACAAGGGTGATAGAGAGCTATTACTATCGTTTAAGACATGGTTTGCTCTCTTATACCAATGGATCACATCTGCAACAATAAGCCTATTAACAAGTGTTCAATGATTTGGTATGGTTAAAGAGCTACACAGAAACGATTCGATTCCTCATGCAAGTGTTCCCAACAAAGGGGGGTGTTCGTCTCTGTGTAGCAACAAAGGCAATCAACACCCTCCTTTTTTGGGTGGATTATCAGATAGTATTACGGAAAAAGAAGTTGAATCAATTAGGTATTTAGCCAAGATACTAGTCCGTATTTCTCTTCAATCCGAAAATTTTCATGGAGGAAAGAAAGGCAGTAATATATTGCCGTGTATCGACAAAGGAACAGGTTGAAGAAGGCAACAGTCTTGCAACGCAGGAGAAGATTTGTAAGGAGTATGCTGCCAAGCACAACTATAGCGTTGTTCAATCATTCATTGAACTTGGTGAAAGTGCCAAAACTGCTGACAGGACAGAACTGAAAAAGTTGCTGGCTTTTTGTACAGCAAAAAAAGAAAATATTGATGCATTGATTGTGTACCGCATTGATAGGCTCTCACGACAAATGGAGGACTATACGGTTATTAAGAGCAAGCTCAGGAAAAGTGGTGTTGAAATCAAGTCAACTGCCGAATATTTTGAGGACAACCCTGCTGGGCGATTCATGGAAAACATCATTGCCAATGTTGCACAGTTCGATAACGATGTGAGAACAGAACGGAGTGTCAATGGAATGAAAGAAGCAATACGTGAAGGACGCTATGTCTGGAACGCTCCCTTTGGTTACACCAACAGCACCATAAACAACAAGTCAAACATTGTTCAGAATCAATATGCATATATTGTCAAGGAAGCCTTCGAATTAGTCGCTGAAAACAGCATGCCCGTTGAACAAATAAGGAAATTCCTTGCCGCCAAACTTGAAACGGAGAATATAAGACTCCCTTCAAAAACACGGTTCCCGATAATGTTACGCAACGAACTCTATGCAGGGTGGATTGGGCAATTTGGCGAAAGGAATAAAGGAACATTTACGCCCATTATTACTGAATCGTTATTTGATAAAGTACAACGAACAATAAATGGAAACGTGAAGATCAATCACATGAGAGTTGTCAAGCACCCCGATTTCCCCTTAAGGAGATTTATATATCATCCGAATGGACAAAAAATTACAGGAGCCTGGTCAAAGGGCAAAAGAAAAAGGTATGCCTATTACTTCTTCCGTGGTAGGAATGGATCTTATCAAAAGAAGATGCTTGAATCTGCTTTTATGGAACTGCTCAATAAGTACAGACTACCATCCAAATACTACCAAACATTAGGTAAATGTATTAATGAAGAAATTAGTTGCATAAATAAGGACAGCTTGGAAAAAGCAGGTTTGCACAGGGAGCAAATAGGCAACCTGCAGCAGAAGCAGGATGCCTTAATCCAAAAGAACCTATCAGGCATTATTACTGATGCTATTTTGAAGAACCAGCTTGAAACTATTGAACGTGAAATCAGAAATTTAAAGGAACTTATCGAAAACCCACTTACCCCAATACCAAGTTTCACTAGTATGTTTCAGAATATCAGGGAATTTGTCGAACACCCTGCCGAAGCTTGGAATAAGGCTTCCTTTATAGATAAAATAGAACTTCAATGGGTTTATTTCCCAAAGGGTATTATATGGGATGGTTCAGCATGTCGAACACCAGAAACATGTAGTGTTTTCAAGCTGAAAGAGCTTTTTGAGGGAAGGAATTCCCGTAATGTGCCCCCCTCAAAAAAATTATCAAACAATACAGATGCATCACAATCTCCTATCTGCGAAGAAAATATGCTTAGAGATAAAGACTTTTTGAACACTATACACAAGGAGCTTTTGAAATTGCAGGAGATAGTTTCTGATGGAAGTGACTAGATTGTAAAAATGGTAGTTATATGCCCGAGATCGCACATCTAATATTGCATTCTTCCTTGTTTCGTTTTTAGCTAAATTTTCAATATATTAAATTGTCATTCGTATATTCATATTACTTAAAAATTTTCAACCCAATTCATAAAAATAATAGCTAAGATGTTACCGTTAATTATTGGCGTTGGTATAGCCGCATTACTATACAAAACTTTTTCTGAAGATTCTGAAACAAATCAAAAAAAGGGTAAACAGAGCAGAGACGTTAAAAAGAAACTCTTTATCAGCTTTGCTATTGAAGATAGGAAATACCGTGATCTTCTTGTATCCCAAGCAAAGAATGAAAGGTCGCCCTTCAGTTTCGTTGATATGTCTGTTAAAGAGCCTTGGAATGAACACATTTGGAAGCAAAAGTGCCGCCAAAAAATTCAAAAGTGTGATGGGATGATAGTTCTACTAAGCAAGAACACTTGGCACGCTAGCGGTTTACGTTGGGAAATTAAGTGTGCAAAGGAAGAAAAAATACCTGTAATTGGAATGCACGTAAAAAAGAAGGAAAAAGGAGCAATCCCTCCTGAGCTAAGCAGAAAAAAGGTTATTGATTGGACCTGGGATGGACTCGATGATTCAATAAAGAGATTCTAAATTATATATGCCCGATTTCTGCTAGTTTTCTATAATGTGCTCCCAATGCAGTTAATCTACATGCAGTTGAATTAATTGCTGCATAATACATATGTTCAGCTTCTACAGGAACGACTAAACCATGTCGATTGCATTGTTGCAGTTCTTTAAATATTCGAACATTCTCATCATTAACGGGTAGATGTCGCAATTCTTGAGGAATATTTAATCTATCCGGTTCAAACGAAGGGTCAAGTTTATAGTGGTCAGTTACATTTTTAAAATATTGAGGCAATTTTCGCAGGACCTCTAGCGGGATTTTCGGGGATACATCACGAAGGGTTACAAAATTTTGCACATTTGCCTTGTATATTGGTCGCTGCTCCCAAGCCCCCAATGTCTGATCAATTAGGGAATAAACCGATGCAGGAGTAATGTGCCCACAAACATCACATGCAGAGCCACTAAGTCCATCAAGTAACAGGCTTGTAAAAAGCCCATGCCCATCAAGTTCACTTGCTGTGCCTTCTCTATGGCATGCCGTAAGAATTGTTACACCACGTCCAATAACTGAAATATTATCATTATTTAAACCCGCAATCTCTCCTGCAAACCCTGAATTGCAGCTATCTAAAATAATAATTGAGGAATTTATTTTAGGATGTGCTGCATTAGCCATGCCTATCAGCTCTGTTAATGAAATTCCCCAACTTCCTTTCTTCCCATCTTGGCTAACAATGTATCCTGAATTAGTATCAGGATTAATGATTCCATGACCAGCAAAATAAAACAAAACTGTTTCAGCATCTCCTTTGAATAATTCCGTGAGGTGGCTATAAATAACTTCACTTGTTACTTCTAATTTATCACTTGTGATCAATTTTATTGAAAAATTTGGTGAGCCATCGCCGTTTCGTTCTAATGTATTAGCAACAGCTACTGCATCATTCTCACATCCTTGGAGAGGACTTGAAGAATACTTATCTATACCAATTATTAACGCTCTTCTCATTATCTAGTTCCTCCTATTAATGCTTTAAGATTACGCCAAGACCATGTGTACATTTTGTCTATACTAGTGGCTGATTTTGGTTTATAACAAGTTTTCTCCGCTCTTCCTGTCAATAAGAAATATGGTTTTTTTAATTCTCTTGCAATTTCTATCTCTGCTGAAACACCAGCAGCTGAGTGAGTTTTTTCACCACAAAGAACAACAACTTGATCGCACCCTGCAATTATTTTTTTGACTTTATCTTTCCAATCACCAGTTAGATGATCCTTAACGGAGGCATCAATAAAGTCAAATGGGGAGTCCTCAAGTTTTGCTTGACCTGCAAGCATTACTTTAATATCAAAATCATTGTCGTAATCGAAACTTATAAATACTTTTTGCTTTGCCATAAGTGTATGTGTTTAAGGTTGAAATGGAGTTAAAGGTATAATTTTTCTTTGCTAGATATTTATCCCTACATTAAATTACCATATAACGCATAAAAATCAATACTTTTACAATGCTTCAAACGTACACAACCCTTATCGCATGACAGTATCAGATTTAAAAAAGTATAAGGATAGTTTGTATACATCACTTTGCCGTGACATCTCCGAGTTCGAAAAAAATTTCCTATTTATAGCTGGCGGCATACTTGCTTTCTCTATTACATTCATAAAAGACATAATAAAATTTGATAGTGCTATATGGATTGTCTTACTATTCATAAGCTGGCTTTTGATTATTATTTCCATAGCAACAATGATGTACTCTTTTCTAAAATCCGCTAATGCTAGTGATGACCTTTGGAAAATTGTTGATGACTTTATCGTTTCTAATGATATGTATGATGATACAATTCCGCTCACAGACGATCAGGCTAAGCAAGTGAAAGGCAATATAAATACTGCTTTTTTCCCTCACAAAAAGGCTCTCCGAAATCAACGATGGTGGGCTGTAGGATTTTTCATAGGTGGAATTTTATTGTTTTCCGTCTTTATATCCATAAATTTAATACAGGAAAACAAAACACGCAAAGAAACTGTAGGCAATAAGAATACCCATGTAATTGTCAATGATGTTGAAGTTGTCTCAAACGATTCCCTATTGAAAATAAAAACAAAATAATGAGCAAATCAACTCCGCCGAAGCCGTCTCCTAGACCAAGCCCAGCACCTGCCCCTAAGCCAGCACCCAGACCAGCACCTGCACCGCAGCCTCCAAAGCCATCAACACCGAGGTCTCCGCATAACCCCCAACCCAGACCATTAAGAAAAGGGGATCCTCCAGGGTTTTAAATGTTGAAGTAATTTGCTTTCCAGATTTTAATACATTTTTATAACCGGCATATGGAAATACGGAATATTTGCATATCCCAGATACTTTGATACAATAGAACCATCACCACGAAAAGCCCCCTTCAAGGTTCTGTCCTTGCGGGGTTCTTTTTTTATGTGCCGATTCTCTTTTGGAGGTCGTTCATAAAAGCAATATCTTTTTGGGCAAACCGCTTCAAAAGAGCAGAATACTTATTCTTATTCGGGACAAGCACAGTCTGCAGCTTCTCGTTTTTTTTCAGGTGCTGGATAAGACAATAAAAGTCACCATCACCGGTGACAATGACTGCTTTCTCAAAATGCAGGAACTCAATCATAGCGTGAAGAACAAGTTCTGCATCAACATTTCCTTTTACCGTACCATCTTTATATTTTAGGACTGGTTTGAATATGCAAATGAAGCCTGCTTTTTGGAGATTCATATAGAGTTCATTGTTCCCTTCGATATAGCCGATAAAGAGATACGCATTTGATACACCGTACACCTCTTTAAGGTAGATACGGAAGCGTTCCCAGTTGATTTGCCACCCCAATGACTTGATGGACAAATACACATTCTGACTATCAATGAACGCATAGTTTGCAAGCGGTTTTTGCATTGACTAAGTATAGTAAAGAAAGCTATTCACTTCCAATGAAAATAACGTTTCTAGCATATCCTCTTGTCTATCTTGCATGGACTTCCATTCCCTATGCTCAATACATGTCAAACAAAACAAAGCATGTACGGAACAAACAAACATTAAAAGTATTGGAACTCTTTGCAGGCAGCAGGTCAGTTGGCAAGGCTGCCGAGAAACTCGGCATGGATGTCTTTTCATCCGACATTAAACAATTTGAACGGGTTGATTATGCTGTTGATATTTTAAAGTTTGATATTACCAAGCTTCCTTTCAAGCCTGACATCATCTGGGCTTCACCTCCCTGCCAGGGGTTCAGCATCATGTCCTTCCGCTACCACTGGACGGGTGGGAAGAAAGGCTATATCCCGAAAAGCAACCGTGCCCTTGAAGGTATCACAATAGCAAAGAAGACACTCCGTATCATCAAGCAATTGAACCCAAAGTTCTACTTCATTGAAAATCCCCGAGAGATGCTCCGCAAGATGAAGTTCATGGATATCATGAAGCGGCATACCGTCACCTATTGCCAGTATGGCGATACCCGTATGAAGCCAACCGACATCTGGACAAACAGTGACCGATGGATGCCAAAGCCCATGTGCAGGAACGGTGCTAGTTGCCATGAGGCTTCGCCACGGGGTTCATATACAGGAACATTGGGATTGAAGAATTCATTTGAACGGAGCAAAATACCCGAAGCATTGTGCATTGAAGTATTATCATCGTGTGTAGAATCAGTATCAAAAGATTGAGCAAGAGACGTAACACTATTTAAAGTCAGGAATCTTTTATGTGCAAAGGAAGAAGAAATCGAATCATTAGGTAAGCATCTAAGCTATAGTTGAATCTTGCTAATATTCAAACAAAAAACTATTGCGTAAGCAATAGTTTAGGAAGTGCTACCTGGTTATGTAAATTCTACTTAAGTCTTCAATGGATTTTGCAGTTTTAAGACGTCTATCTGCATCGATTTCATCTTCATGCTTTTCCATTGCTTGATAAATAGTTTCAGTAGAGACATCATCAAACATCCCTACAACTTCTTGCAGAAGTACTTCATTTAGCATTTCCTGAGAACTGGAATACATTTTTGGGTCCATCTTTAAAACAGTTTTAAATTTTGAAAAGCTTTAAAGGGCTGCAAAGGTAAGGAATACGTTCTTAATTTCCCTTCATTTGATTGTATAAGGTAACCTGCGACAAAAGTCGCAAGAACATTGAACCCTTTAGGTTCTGTTGCATCTACCAGAATCATACCACAACATTCGTCTTTCACAACGTCTGTTTTTTCATATAACTCAATGATCCACAAAAACTTAGGCATATCTAAACTTAAGATGACATTTTTGATTTGAGGTATAAATTCCTTATTAAGAGCTATATAGTGTTTATAACTTCTACTCGATGTAAGAAAGGTTTTGAGAACCATTGATGGCATATTAATTTTTGCTGACAATTGCACGAGCCATTCGAAACCTAATGAATGAGCTTTGTCTGCTTCCATATATATTTTAGGATGTAAAGGAACAATTGCTCCGTCAATTAAAGTGTCATAATTATTATAATTGTTACAGGTGGGTTTATTCAAATTCACCCGACAATAAGGAGTTATGTTGTCGTCTATAACTATGTATTCTGCAGTTTGCTCGTAATAATCATAAAACGAATTTCCGTTTTTTAGAGTTTCCATAGGAGTTAAGGAATCCTTTTTAACAAATTTGGTTCTTCCTATTACATTAAACACATGCCCCTCTTCTTTTTCAGCTCCTATTGTTGTTACCACAGGTATACCCGATTCAACATAAATTGGAATTATGGTTTTTATAATTTTTTCAAGGGTATATCCTCCTTCATTAGAAACAGTATAATTTCTAACACCGAATCCAAATTCTTTAAGTGCAAAAGAAATTTGTAGCCCGGTCAATCCACCAGAAGGCAATTGCCGCTCCATACTCGTTAATGACAGAACCTTGTTAATTTCATGTGGCAGGACCTGTCGATAGTCTGGATATTTGTGAGAAAAATATTCAACGACAGACCAAATCGTGGTTTCAGCACAAACCATCATTTCGGAATCTTGAGAGCAATGTGGAAATCCTTTAACTACTAGTTTCAACCCATTGACAGCTGCATGCCCATTTGTCCATGTAGTATAATACCCTTGTGCTTTTTCAAAAATGTCTGGCCGCAAAATGTTACGCCCAATTATTGCTCTTTTGGTAGGCCGAATAACGAGAAAACCTAAAAAGTTATTTTGTATCTCCTCCTCTTTATTCTCATCATAAAAATCCTTGACATTTAATTCCAATGAAAAGAATGACAGGCGGATACAATCCCTAGAATAATCATTCAATTTAGAACTATAATAATGATAGTAAGAATTTCTATATACCTTATCGACATATGGAAATTCTATTCCAACCCAGATATCTGTCCGCAGGCCTCTAAGGAAGCCTTGTAGAGCTTTATTTGATTTAACGATGATATTTTCATCCCATTTATATTGTTTTTTATAAATAGTAGCTAAACTTTCTAAATAATCAGATTGTTTTTTGATTTCAAATAACATAACAGACGTAGTAGTGCATAAACATACCTAAAATAAAGTAGGTGCCCTCTCCCAAATGCTACATGTGAATAACTAATAACAACTTTTAAATCTATTAACGCTACGTGAAATAAAGTATGAGTATTAAATACTTGTTCATTGACATGTACAATTCGGATAATAAATTATACGTCAATCTTAAGAAAAAAAAACAAGAGATTGTTTGTTTTACTTGTGATATACAAAATTTAAATAATATTAAATAATAATTGCTACTTGTTTAGGTCAATGCTTTTCAACAGCACCCATCCACTTGCATCACATGTTCTCTCCATTATTATTTTATGTTGCATTGGTATCATCACTGTATGGAATCTATCAGTCGAACAATTCCAAATCATCTTCGTAGGTTTCGGAAACAAATGGGATTAACACAAGTTGAAGTGGCAACACTGCTTGGTCTTGCATACACGACACGAGTTACAAAATGGGAGCAGGGGTCAAGTATTCCATCGCTGCACAACTTGTTTAAGTTGAGTGCAATTTATCACTGCTTTCCGCATGAACTCTATCCCGAATGTTTTGCTCGATTTGTTGAGCAATTACATACCAAAACCGAGGAGGTATTACTCACCAAACATTTTGTCCCTACACATGAACAGCGTTATTAAATCGGAATATAAGGATAGCTGGTTTGCTATCCCACGACTTATCACAGAACGATATATGCCCACACTTGGAGTTCGAGCATTGGCTCTCTATACCATGCTTTCTTCTTTGCAAGATAGAGAAGGGAGGATTTGCTTGCCTTTGAATGAGGTGAAGAAACGATCAGGGCTTCGGACTTCTAAGTTTGTGCGAACCCTTGAATATCTAAAGGACAAAAAATTAGTATGCGACATTATCGTTGGTAATAGAACTAGGGTGCTTGCCATGTCCTTTACACCACAAGCACGAAAGAGAAAATAGGAATTGTTATTTCCTATAAAATCGAACGAACGATTTAATATACATCGACCGTTCGGTTCATTAAAAGAAGAAGTATTCACCAGGCTTTTCCACAGCCTTCACAAGTATGACCAATGAACAAAAACAATTTGCGTATTCGATTGCTCTAAAACTTCATGATATGCCAGCACTGTCACTCTATGAGGATTTTGTGAGGAGATATCCACAGGAAGTATTGGAGGAATTATTAATTAAAACGTTATCAATTCCTCAAGAAAAGATAAAACGAACTCGTGGTGCGTTGTTTACATTTCTCGTACAGAAACATGGAGCAAACTTCTACCCTCGGTATTAGCCTTGGTGTTCGTTCTCTGGGGATTGCTGTATTGCGTAATGGGTGTTTGGTTGATTGGCAGATGAAATCATTTAGCGATGCCATGAGCCAACAAAAACTGCATGTGATTACGGGTACGGTGTTAAAGATTGTAAAAGGGTATGGTGTTGCTTCGGTAGTATTGAAGCTACCACTTGCTCTTGATACGCATCCAACACTCATTGCCCTGAAACGACATCTCCTTAAAGCATTGGCTGCTCGTTCTATCATCGTTCATTGTTATACCCTTGCGGACATTAAAGCGTCGCTTGGGGTGGCAGTGTGTAATAAGCAAGAATTGGCTGCTGCTATCGTTACCCTTTATCCAGAATTACGCTTTGTGTATCACCGAGAAAAAGGATTGAAAAACAGGTATTATATAAAATTATTTGAGGCAGTGGCAGTTTTGTCTATCCATAGAACATAGCCATTTGCATCATATATGCCCCTCTGTATTAGACCCATGATACTCGCTAGAATAGTTCTAAACCTTCTTTCACAACTAAATAAACACACATGAACAACAACACAGAAACGACTACCGATGTGTATGCATTGGTGAACGCAAAAATTATGACCTTGCTTGAAGCAGGCACCATACCCTGGCGAAAGCCATGGACGGAGAAAGGCTTGCCGCAAAACCTCATCTCTAAGCGTCCCTATCGAGGGATCAACCTCATGCTCTTAAACTCCCTTGACTACACCACGAACCAATTCCTCACATGGAAGCAGATAAAAACAATCTCTGGTTCGGTGAAATCGGGAGAGAAAGCACACATGGTTGTCTTTACCAAAATCATGGAGCAAGAGAAACCCGATGGAACAAAGGAGAAAAAATCTATCCTGCGGTATTATTGGGTCTTTAATGTGCAGCAATGCAAAGACATACCGAAAGCATTTTTTGCACCTGATGAAGCATCTTTTGAACAAAAGTTTGAACCGTTAGCTACTTGTGCAGCCATTATCGAAAACATGAAGGATGCCCCTAAGATTCAGCATAAGAAACAGGAAGCATATTATTCCCCTGCTCTTGACCTTATCAACCTCCCGAAACCAGCCAGCTTCAAAAGTTCTGAGGAATACTACTGTACCCTCTTTCATGAACTGGTGCATGCCACAGGGCATACCAAACGGCTTAATCGAAAGGAGGTATCTGAGAACCCCAAATTTGGCTCTGAGCCGTATTCAAATGAAGAATTGGTGGCAGAGATGGGTGCATGTTACTTAAATGCCTTTACAGGTATTCCTAATGCAACCTTATCAAATAGTGCTGCCTATATCCAACATTGGTTAGGCGTATTACAGCATGACAAACGATTTGTGATACGGGCAGCATCTCGGTCGCAGCAAGCGGTTGAGTATATCTTACACAAAGGCTCTGATACAACAGATGAATTAGAAGAATTATCGGAAGGCGTTCTGGGTTAGTTTGAATAAGTCCGCTCAGTTTTTACTGGCGGGCTTTTTTGTTGTGTTAGTTAAAGTTTATCAGCGTCAGCCTAGCTGTTTTAACCGTTTTTCTAAAAATACCAAATCACTATTTAAATTATTTTTTTTCATTCTTACTAATTCATCAAATTTTTGGAGTGTATCGGCTTTTGTGTAGCCATGCATCGGTAATTTATTTTCTAAACAAGTACATAAATGATTGCAAAACGCTAGAACAATTCCATATCGAACATTGGTATAGTCTGAAAATTTTTCAAAAAAAGAGGGGTTGCATTTATTCAATGCCAAAGTAAAATCAGTAATTGCACCAAGATAATCTTTAATAAGTATTTTAGCATAACCTCTATATTTATAGAAATTAGATAGGTATTTAGGCTCTTTTTTATTAATCGCATTTTTGCACAAGTCAATTACCTTGTGTGCTCGTTTTTCTTCTTCAAATGCTAATAATATTTGAATAAAAGTTATTACTGCCGAATTATCTAACTTAAAATTATCACCAATCAGGGTATAGAATAAATGCTCTGCATATACTAGGTTATCTTCATCAGATAAATTATTGAGAAATTGTGATTGTTTTAAATAGAGCTTAGCTAAAGATATCGTTGAACCTAAATAAATTTTTGGTAAGTACTGCCTAGTATGAAATCTAACCGTTTGTAAAATTAAATAAGCCCTGTGAATATGATTTTTAGCACAAGGGTTATTAATAATATCATAAGCTTTTTTGCGTTCTCTTTCTATAAATAATTCATATTTCTCCGAATCATTAATATCGGGCAATCTAAAAAATAGTCTTTTCAGACTTAGAATTTTTCTATTATAAACTACTTTGAAATATTCTTTTTCTTCATCAGGTATGAGATATAATGCCTTACTAAAAAACTCATTACTGTCTTTAAATTCACAAATACGAAATAAAAACTCAGCATATTGAACATATGCATTTGCTAATTCATTAGTAGCTTGGTTATTCAAATAAATTTTAATTGCTTCGTTATACTCATCATTTTTCAATATGATCTTATCATTTGAATATGCTCTATATTTAGCCAATAAAAGATAACATTCTGCAGCTTGGTTTGGGTATGTATCTAAATACTTTAAGCAAGACTTACTTAATCTCAATTCCATTCTTTGTATCAAAAGTTTGATTATTTCACATTTGTCAACATCGTTAAATTCATCAAGTATTAAGTAAATATTCTCAGGCATAATAGAATCAATATCTCTATATGCAATTATTATATTTCGCCTTTTAGAAATATCTAAAATTTTATTTATTCTAGAAAAAGCATAAAAGCCTTCGTTATGTAATATTTCAATATACAACTGAAAAGCTAGTTGAAGCGAAGGGTTATCATAAGTGTAATACTTTGCTAGTTGATCTCTTGAATGATTGTTTTTTGGATAATTATCTGCTACAAACCAAAAAATTTCAACCGCCTCTTCTACTCTATTAAGATTCTTTAAAATTATACCTTTTTCAGTAAGCATCTTTTCATTTTCTAATGAATTAAGATTTGGCAAGACTAAGTAAGCATCAACGATTTTCAAGCATTTATCCCAACTAAATAAATCCGAAAATATACTTTCAGAAAATT
>JAYVRD010000026.1:0-11346 GCA_043776595.1 Chitinophagaceae bacterium
CCAAAGGGCAAATTAAATTCTTTTCAGCTACCCCTGCCGAAGATATTGAAGCCACCAACACACAAATCATCAGCACTATTAACGATAAAGGGGCTCTACAGTTTGCAGCACTTATTAAAGGTTTTAGGTTTGAAAATGAACTGATGCAAAAACATTTCAACGAAGAAAAATACCTCAACAGCGTTAAATTTCCTAAAAGTGAGTTTAAAGGAAGCATTACCAATATGGCTGCTGTTAATCTTACAAAAAATGGTAGTTACCCTGTTACTGCAACAGGCAATCTTACCTTGCATGGTATTACAAAAAATATTTCTGCAGAAGGTACACTTACAGTAAATGCAGGTAAGCTTACCCTCAATAGCACATTTAAACTTCATGTACAAGACTACCAAGTAGATGGTGGCGAAGTAGCTGAGAAATTAGACATTACCATTATCTGCGATTATCAATAATAAAACTTAAAACTCATATTCATTTTCTTCCGTAAATTGGCTGAGAGTTTTCTAACATTTGAGGCAACCTAGCAACCTTTTTTTTCGATTAAACCCTAAATCAACTTTCTATATGAAACAATGGAAAAAAATATTGCTAAGCATTGTTATAATAGGCCTTGTAGTTGCAAGTGGTATTTACTACTATGTTTTTATAAAAGATAACCATAGAAGTATAGCCAAAGAAAAAGGTATCGAAGTAACAGCAGTACAAATAGTAGCCGACTATAAAGCAAGCGATAGTATTGCTAATAAAAAGTATTTAGACAAAGCCCTACAAGTTACTGGCTTAGTTGTAGAAAGCAAACCCAATCAAGATAGCCTCATTACCGTTACACTCAATTCAGGAGATGTAATGAGTACAGTAATGTGTACCTTAAAAAAAGGGGAATTAACACCAGCACCCAATACCAACGTTACTATTAAAGGGCTTTGTACTGGCTATTTAAGCGATGTAATTATTACCGAAGCCATCATAATAAAACCATAAACCTTGTATGAAAAAATTTGTATTTATAACTAGTGTTGTTATGCTGGCAGTTTGTATACTGCATAGTTGCCAGTACAAAAAAGAAGATGTACTCTATCCTCCAGTTGCGATATGCGATACAAGCAGTGTACGCTATAGTGTAGAAGTGAAAAATATATTGATAGCCAACTGCTATTCATGCCATGCCACAGCAGTAGCCAATTCAGCAGGGGGCGGCAATGTTTTAGATACCTACAATAGTGTAAAACAATTTGGCCAGTTTGGCTTATTGCTAAACAATATTTTATGGACACCTGGCTATAACCGTATGCCAAAAAATACAGCTAAACTTTCGGATTGCAATATTGCCATTATACGAACTTGGATAAGAAACGGAATGCCTAACAACTAAATAAACTACAATGAAAAAATTATTACTCCTATTTACTATTATTTCGCTTGCTAGCCATCTTACAGCTCAAAAAGTATATCAAACAAAAGTGGGCAAAATAAAATTCTTTTCTACCACACCAGTAGAAGATATTGAAGCCATAAACAACCAAGTAGATGCTAAACTGGCTACCAATGGTCAGGTTGTTTTTCAAGTGGCTATCAAAGGTTTTAAGTTTGATAATGGTTTAATGCAAGAGCATTTTAATAGTGATAGCTATATGGAAAGTAGTAAGTTTCCGAAAGCTGTTTTTATGGGCAATATTGTAGATTTAAAAACAGTTGACTTTACAAAAGATGGCTTAAACAATGTAGCAGTAAAAGGAACTTTAGAAATACATGGCAAAAAAAATAACATAACCACCAAAGGCACTATCACCATTAAAGGGGGTAAAGTAAGTAGCCAATCTGTATTTACAGTAAAACTTGCCGACTATGGCATAAATGGACATGAAAAAGTAGCGAAAACCATAGAAGTAACAGTAGACTGTAAGTATGATTAACCCAAGTTGCTTAATAGTAATACAACAGAAGAAATGTGCGACGCAACAATAGCCTAATTGAAAACCAAAAGCTGGTTTACCCAAAAAACTAACACACTAATGAAAATATTAATAGCAATTGCTGCAAGTATTGTTTTTGTAAATACGCAAGCTCAAGACAGTACAAAAACGATTGATTTATTTGCAATGGCAACTGAGGAAGCTAAAAGCGAAAATGCTCAAATTACGGAGCTTGTAATTGCCACTTTTAAAAGTACAAGACTAATTAATGGACAAAGTGTAGAAACGACTAAAAAAGGTGTTTTAGATTATCGTATTCATCACCGTTTTGGATTTGTAAATACGGGGCTATACGAATTTTTTGGATT
This sequence comes from Chitinophagaceae bacterium, assembly GCA_043776595.1. Lineage (GTDB taxonomy): Bacteria > Bacteroidota > Bacteroidia > Chitinophagales > Chitinophagaceae > UBA1930. Next base: position 2,282 of record JAYVRD010000026.1, read on the forward strand.
AGACAATGCTACCGAACGAATGGGTTTTGATTATGGCATAACCGATAGATTATGTATTGGTATTGGACGTAGTACTTTTCAAAAACAAATGGATGGCTTTGCCAAATACCGAGTGCTACGCCAAGCAACAGGCAAAAAATCAATGCCCATTTCTGTAACAGCATTAGGGGCTATGGTTATAAAAACCATTAAAAACAACGACCCTGCAAAGCCTTACACTTCTACAGATAAAACCTCGTACGTAGCTCAACTAATCATAGCTCATAAGTTAAATAATAAAACTTCTATACAGCTTATGCCTACCATGGTACATTATAATTTAGTACCACTAAGCAGCCAGCCAAATGATATGTTTTCATTGGGCATTGGTGCTAGGCAAAAGCTAAACAAACGTTTTGCACTCACTGCCGAATACTATCAACAGTTTAATAGTTTCGATGGCTATTATAACTCTCTTGCTTTTGGGGTAGATATAGAAACAGGTGGTCATATCTTTCAATTACATTTCACCAATTCCACTGGCATGACAGAACCCACTTTCATCCATGAAACTGTAGGTGATTTTGGCAAAGGCGATATTCATTTTGGTTTCAACATTTCAAGAAACTTTAGTTTAAAGAAAAACAAAGGCAGCCGTACCAGCTTTAAAACGGAATAAGTAACTTTTTATAAAGCAAAATCCCGAGCCATAACTGTTTACTTTTATGGCTTTTTTATTTATATTTGCCACCGCAGGCAGATTTGTTTATTGTTCAGCCTGCTCAAAAACTTGAACTAATAAACGAAAAATCATTTCTGCACAACTTCACAGATTGTTTCTCGTTAATTACCCAAGTTTTTAGAATTATGTAGCTAGCAGCACTGCTACTATGAAGCTTCAGTTGCGTCGCACACTTCAACTGAGGAATATCATTCGGCAAGCCATACAATCAACAAAAGATTTAAAATATCACTATTTACAATTTATATGTATGAGTATTAAACAAGAACTGGAAAAAAGAATACTAATTATAGATGGTGCCATGGGCACCATGATACAACGCCATAAACTTCAAGAAGCAGATTACCGTGGTGAACGTTTTAAAGACTGGCATACCGATGTGCAGGGCAATAATGATATGCTCAGCATTACCCAGCCAGAAATCATCATTGGCATTCACAAACAATATTTAGAAGCTGGTGCAGACATCATTGAAACCAATACTTTCAGCAGCACAGTCATTGCCATGGCAGATTATGACATGCAGGCTTTTGCGTATGAACTTAATGTAGCTTCTGCACAATGTGCCAGAAAAGCCATTGAGCGTTACAATGCAGAAACTGGAAACACTGTTCCAAAGTTTGTAGCTGGTGCTATTGGTCCATTAAACAAAACTTTATCGCTTTCACCAGATGTAAACAATCCAGGTTTTAGGGCTGTTACTTTTGATGAAGTAGTTACAGCTTACACCGAACAAATAAAAGGATTGATTGATGGTGGAGTAGATGTGATTTTAATAGAAACCATTTTTGATACCTTGAATGCAAAGGCAGCCATATTTGCTTGTAAGCAATATTTCAGAAATCATCCATTACCATCAAATGATAGAAGAATTATTGCTAACTCCCCTTTAGGGGCTGGGGGCGAATTGCCTATCATGATTTCAGGAACCATTACAGATGCTTCAGGAAGAACATTAAGTGGACAAACTTTGGAAGCTTTTTACATTTCTGTAAAACATGCCAATCCATTAAGCATTGGCTTGAACTGTGCATTGGGTGCTCAAGAAATGAGAGGACATATTGAAGAATTAAGTGGCATTGCACAATGCTATGTTTCATCTTATCCCAATGCTGGCTTGCCAAATGCTATGGGTGAATACGATGAAGCTCCAGAAGAAACAGCTTGCTTTTTAGAAGATTGGGCTAAGAATGGTTGGGTAAATATTGTTGGTGGATGCTGTGGTACAACACCAGACCATATAAAACATATTGCACAGCATGTAAAAAATGTAGAGCCGAGGAAATTGCCAGTTTTGGAAGCGGAATTAGTTTAATGAAATCTAACCACAAGGAACACAAGGGTTTTCACAAAGCACACTAGGTAAACAAATTAGAGATGACTGAAAACGAACTATCTAAAATTGTGTTTGATGCAGGACTTAAAGTTCACAAGGCTCTAGGACCTGGATTGTTGGAGAGTGCTTATGAAGAGTGTTTGTATTACGAGTTGGTTAATTTGGGGCTACACATCGAAAAACAAAAAGGATTGCCTTTGATTTATGAACAAGTGAGATTAGATATAGGGTATAGAGTTGATTTACTAGTAGAGCATAAGTTAATTATTGAAATCAAATCTGTAGACGCTTTGAATGATATCCATTTGGCACAAGTACTTACATATTTAAAACTATCCAATTGCAAATTGGGCTTATTAATAAATTTCAATACTGTATTATTTAAAGATGGCATAAAAAGGGTAATCAATGGTTCTTTGTGAACTTAGTGAAAAAACCTTGTGCCCTTTGTGGTTAACATATGAGTACAACTATAAAACCTTACCTACGCCTAAGTGGATTGGAACCATTAGTCGTTCGTCCAGAAACAAACTTTGTGAATGTTGGTGAACGTACCAACGTTACTGGTAGCAAAAAATTTGCACGTTTGATTTTGAACAATCAATATGAAGAAGCATTGTCTGTTGCAAGACAACAAGTAGAAAATGGTGCACAAATTTTGGATGTAAACATGGATGACGCTTTGTTGGATGGTGTGCAAGCCATGACCACTTATATCAACCTTTTGCAGAGCGAACCAGATATTGCAAAAATCCCCATTATGGTGGATAGCTCTAAGTTTGAAATCATTCAAGCTGGCTTGAAATGTATTCAAGGTCGTTGCATTGTGAACTCCATTTCTATGAAGGAAGGAGAAGCAAAATTTATTGAGCAAGCCTTTATTTGTAAAGACTTTGGTGCTGCTGTTATTGTAATGGCTTTTGATGAACAAGGGCAAGCAGATACCATGAAACGTAAAGTTGAAATATCAGAAAGGGCTTATAAAATATTGACTGAACAAGTTGGCTTTGATCCACAGGACATCATTTTTGATATTAATGTTTTTGCTATTGCCACAGGTTTGGAAGAACACAATAACTATGGTGTTGATTTTATTGAAGCTTGCAGAATCATCAAACAAAAAATGCCACTGGTAAAAATTAGTGGCGGTGTAAGTAATCTATCTTTCTCTTTTAGGGGCAATGAATTTGTAAGAGAAACCATGCACTCCGTTTTCTTATATCATGCCATTAAAGCTGGTATGGATATGGGCATTGTAAATGCTGGTCAGTTAGTTGTGTATGATGAAATTGAACCAACACTAAAGGAGCTAATTGAAGACGTAATTCTTAACAGAAACAACGATAATAACGAAGCAACAGAAAAATTAATTTCCTTTGCTGAAACGGTAAAAGCCAAAGGAAAGGAAATTATAAAAGATGAAAAGTGGCGTAACGAATCTGTTGAAAGCCGCTTGGCACACAGCTTAGTGAATGGCATCACCGATTATATTGATGCAGATACGGAAGAAGCAAGACAAAAATATCCTCGTCCCTTAGATGTGATTGAAGGTCCTTTGATGGATGGTATGAACGTGGTTGGTGATTTGTTTGGTGCAGGTAAAATGTTCCTGCCACAAGTAGTGAAGAGTGCAAGAGTAATGAAGAAAAGTGTGGCTGTTTTAACTCCATTTATTGAAGCTGAAAAAGAAGCAAGAAAGCAGGCACACATTGCAGCAGGAACAGTGAATGAAGAAGGTGCTGGTGCTGCAAAAATTTTATTGGCAACAGTAAAAGGTGATGTACATGATATTGGAAAAAACATTGTGGGTGTAGTGCTGGGTTGTAATGGTTATGATATTGTGGACCTTGGCGTAATGGTACCAACAGATAAAATACTTGATGCTGCTATTAAAGAAAAAGCAGATATTATTGGCTTGAGTGGATTGATTACACCTTCATTAGATGAGATGGTACATATAGCTAAAGAGATGAAGCGTAGGGGTATGATACAGCCTCTGTTGATTGGTGGTGCTACAACTTCAAGAATGCACACAGCAGTAAAAATTGCTGAGCAATATGACAATGGAGTAATACATGTATTGGATGCAAGTAGAAGCGTTACAGTTGCTGGTTCTTTGTTGAACAAAGAAACCAAAGCACCTTTTTTGAATGACACAAAGAATGAATACGTAAAACTGAAAGAAGCATTTGACAATAAGAAATCTGTAAAATCTTATTTGCCTTATGCAGAAGCAGTAAAGAATAAAGTGAAGATTGATTGGGAAAACTTCACACCTGTGAAACCAACATTTACTGGCACAAAAGTATTTGACAATTTTGATTTAGCTGAACTAAGGGAGTTTATTGATTGGAAACCTTTCTTCATTGCATGGGAAATGCATGGTAATTTTCCAGCTATTTTAACTGATGAAGTTGTAGGTGTAGAAGCAACAAAATTGTATAACGATGCTAATGCTTTGTTGGATAAAATAGTAGCTGAAAAATGGTTAACAGCCAAAGGAACAATTGGCTTTTGGGAAGCAAATAGCAATGATGATGAAGTAGAAGTAAAAACGCAAGTCGGAAGTCGTGTGTCGGAAGTCGTGAGGTTGCAATTCCTTCGTCAGCAAATCAAAAAAGCTGCCGACCAACCAAACTTATCATTAGCAGATTTCATAAAACCTTCAACCCTCAACCTTCAATCTTCAACCTCAGATTATATTGGTGCGTTCGCTGTAACCATTCATGGCATTGAACCTCACATCAAAGCCTTTGAAGCTGCATTGGATGATTACAATAAAATCATGCTGCAAGCATTGGGAGATAGATTTGCTGAAGCGTTTGCAGAATGTCTTCACTTGAAAACAAGAAAAGAATATTGGGGCTATGCAACTGATGAACATTTAACCAATGATGAATTAATTCATGAAAAATATTTGGGCATTCGTCCTGCACCAGGCTATCCTGCTTGCCCAGACCATACAGAAAAATACAAGTTATTTGATTTGTTGAATGCCACTGAAACCGTTGGTATCACATTAACTGAAAGTTTGGCAATGTTTCCTGCATCATCAGTTTGCGGTTGGTATTTTGCTCATCCACAAAGTCAATATTATGGTGTTGGTAAAATTCAGCAAGACCAGTTTGATGATTATACCAAACGTAAAGGCTATGATAAAGAAGTTATGGAAAGATGGTTAAGCCCTAATTTGGAAGGATAAATTTTAATTATGAATTTTACTGCTGGCAGTCTATTAATTAGCACTCCTTTAATGGATGATGCTAATTTTGAAAAAACAGTATTACTTATAACTGAGTATAACAAAAATGGTGCAACAGGTTTTATCATCAATAAACTATTTGCAAGAAAATTAAACGAATTAATAGAATTTAGAAATGATAAACCTTTTGAACTATACATTGGCGGGCCTGTAGAAAAAGAGCAACTTTATTTCATTCACAATCGCTCAGATATAATTGAGAATGGAACACTTATTTGCAATAATATTTATTTAGGAGGAAATTTTAAGCAAGCTATTCAGCATATAAACCAAAGCAACACATCACAACAAAACGTAAAACTATTTATTGGCTACTGTGGTTGGGATGCTGAACAACTAGAAGCAGAAATAGCAGCAAGAGAATGGTTAGTTGTTGAAACTAATTTAGAAAAAATTTTAAGTCACCCTAACGCAATGAGTTGGGATGATTTGTATCTCATAAATTCTATATAGCTCGATGTAGTTGCTCTCTTGTTTTGGTTTTAATGTGCCTCCAACCAGTTAATCCCAACACCAACTTCAGCTTCTACAGATACTTCGTTTGGTAAAATCAATGCAGCTTTCATGTTTTCTAAAATCAAAGGTTTTAATACATCCAATTCACTCTCAATTGCGTCAAACACTAATTCATCGTGTACTTGCAATATCATTTTGCTTTGCAGGGTTGATGCTTTTAAAGCTGCGTCTATTTTTATCATGGCCAGTTTTATCATATCGGCAGCACTGCCTTGTATAGGGCTGTTGATGGCGTTTCTTTCAGCAAAACCACGTACTGTAAAATTGCTTGAATTAATATCTCGTAGCCAACGCTTACGCCCCATTAGGGTTTCTACATAACCATGTTCTCTTGCATAGTTGATGGTGTCGTCCATATACTTTTGAATACCTGCAAACTCACGTTTATAGTTGTCTATTATTTCTTTGGCTTCTGTTCTACTAATACCCAAGTTGTCGGCTAATCCAAATGCTCCTTGCCCATAAATAATACCAAAGTTTACGCTCTTAGCTTTGTATCGCATTTCTTTAGTAACCTCATTTTCATCTATGCCATATACTTTGGCTGCAGTAGCAGTATGAATGTCTTTACCAGAACGAAAAGCTTCACACATATTAGGATCGCCACTTATGGCAGCTACAATACGCAATTCTATTTGAGAATAATCGGCACTTACTAAAACACGTCCTTTATCTCTTGGTATAAATGCTTTTCTAATTTCTTTACCCCTATTGGTACGTATAGGAATGTTTTGCAGATTTGGGTTATTGCTACTCAATCTTCCTGTAACAGCCACAGCTTGTGCATAGCTGGTATGAACCCTACCTGTTTTACTATTTATCATCAAAGGCAATGCATCTACATAAGTGCTCTTTAATTTGGTCAACTCTCTAAAAACCAAAATATCTTCTACAATTTGATGGCCTTTTGTAGCTAATTTAGATAACACATCTTCACCAGTTTGGTACTGACCTGTTTTTGTTTTTTTAGCACTTGGGTCTAGTTGTAATTTTTCAAATAAAACTTCGCCCAATTGTTTTGGTGATGCTAGATTAAAACGAACACCTGCTTGTTTGTAAACACTTTCTTCTGCTTGCTTAGCATCTACTTCTAAAATTTTGCTATAGCTTTTTAAAAATCCTTCATCAACTTTTATTCCTTCAAACTCCATATCGGTTAAAACTTTAACCAAAGGATTCTCTACTTCATAAAAAATTTTCTCTACTTCTTTTTCTTTTAATAATGGATGCAACACATGCTTTAGTTGTAAAGTAATATCTGCATCTTCAGCAGCATACTCCTTTATTTTATCTACTTCTACGTCTCTCATATTCCCCTGACCTTTTCCTTTCTTACCAATCAATTCTTCTATATGTACAGGTTCATAATGTAAATACTGTGTACTCAGCAAATCCATGCTACGCTTACCTTCTGGCTCTACAACATAATGCACCAACATCGTGTCATAAATATTTCCTTTCAATTCTATGCCATACCATTTAAGTATCAGCATATCGTATTTTATGTTTTGTCCAATCCATGTTTTAGATGTATCGTCAAACAAAGGTTTTAGTAATGCTAAAATTGCAAGTGTTTCCTCTTTATTTTCAGGACAAGGAATGTAATAAGCTTCGTGAGCTTCAAAAGCAAAACTTAAACCAACCAATGCCGCTTCATTCGCATCTAATCCTGTTGTTTCTGTATCAAAACAAACTTCACTTACAACAGATAATTTTTTTACCAAATCTTCTATCATAGAAGACGAATACAATAAATGATAATTATGCTCTACATTACCAATATTGTTATTTGCCATTAATGCTAGGTCATCGGTTGCTTCGCCAACAATATCATCCTGCACACCAGCACTTTTTTTCTGCGTTCCATTATCATTAAAAACTGCATTGCTTGCAGCTTCTGTTTTCTTTTTTGGTTTCACTTCGTTGCCAAACAAATCTGTTTGTACACCTATAGGTGCTTGAGTAAATGAATTAAAGTCTTCTCCTAATAAACGTTTACCCAAAGTTTTAAATTCTAACTCAGTAAACACTTCGTTCAATGCATCTCTATTCCATTCTTTCAGTCTAAAATTTTCTTCATGAAATTCAACTGGCACTTTAGTAATAATAGTGGCCAATTTTTTACTCATAATAGCATCTTCTTTTCCAGCTCTTACTTTTTCGCCCAAAGCACCTTTAATAGTATCGGCATTGGCTAATACATTTTCAAGTGTGCCATATTCTTTCAATAATTTGGCAGCAGTTTTTTCGCCCACACCTTTTATACCTGGAATATTATCAACAGCATCTCCCATTAATCCTAAAATATCAATTACCTGGTCTACACGTTCAATATCCCACTTAGCACAAATTTCTTTTGGACCCATAATTTCTACATCGCCACCTTGATACCCTGGTTTATAAATACTAATGCCTTCACGTACCAACTGACCATAATCTTTATCTGGCGTTACCATAAAAACTTCATAGCCAGCATCGTGTGCCTCCCAAGCAAGTGTACCAATTACATCATCTGCCTCGTATCCTTCAATACCAATTACAGGAATATTAAACCCCTCAACTATTCTTTTTATGTAAGGCACGGCAGCCAATAAATCTTCTGGCGTTTCTTGGCGGTTGGCTTTATAATCTGCATAATCTGTTTCTCTTACTGTGGGGCCACTTACATCAAAACACACTGCCATATGGGTAGGCTTTTGGTTGTTAATCAACTCTACTAATGTATTGGTAAAACCAAACTGTGCATTCGTGTTCATACCCTTGCTGGTAATACGTGGGTTTCTAATTAAAGCATAGTACGCCCTAAAAATTAAGGCAAAAGCATCTAGTAAAAAGAGTTTCTTTTCTTGCATGGGGTAAATGTAGAGAAAAGGCAATTATGAACTAAGCTGAAGAATAATAATTTAGCTGCAGTTGCGTCGCACATGTTTGGCTATGAATATGTATGAGCTTTTATTATGCAGTAGAACAAGTAAGTAAGCGAACTAACTGCATTACTGAATTGTGTATGAAGATTACAACAAACAAAAAGATTATTTATAACAATTAGTAAAGAATAGACCTTCTCCTTTGTCTAGATAGAGATATTAAAAATTCTTACAAAAATAAATTCTGTTGCAAGCCAAATTTGTCAACAATTCTTGTAAACAGCTGTGTACAAATCACCAAATTCAATGGGGGTTTGAGCCAGCTAATAATCCACATCTCTTATCCACAAACTGTGGATTTAA